>NZ_FXUE01000002.1:340597-681194 GCF_900182935.1 Fibrobacter sp. UWB10
CGCTTGCGGTGCGCTATGCAAACGGCGGATCGTCGGATCGTATGTTCAATGCCTATTTGGACCATGACTACCTCGTGAGTGCACCGCCGACGGGAGGTTGGGACAAATGGGATACCGCCTACGTGGTGATGGATGCCCCGCAAGGTGAAGCCGAACTCAAGATTATGTCGCTTACAAGCGATGGCGCTCCGAATCTGGATGCCTTCGGTTTCAGTATCGACGGCGTTTGCCGCGTAAGCGAAGGCTGCGAAGAACAGGATACTTCGAAAACAGCTATTGCAATGGCTTCTACGCAGGTTGCATTTGCTCAGTTGAATGGCAATGTTTTGAAAATTAATGGCAGTAATGCCCGTATTGATGTGTTCGATATGCGCGGTCGCTTGATGGCTCGCAAGATTGCGGGTGGTGAAGTTGACTTGTCGAACTTGGTGAAGGCAAATGGCCTGTACCGCGTTATGGTTCGCCAAGGTAGCGCCAAGTATGCAACCACATGGGCAAAGGTGAGGTAGGCTATGAAGGGTGTTTTAAAATTCTTCGTTGCTGCCGCCATTTTTGCTGGCGTTGCCGTGAGTGATTCCACTAGTTTCTCTATCTACGTGGTGGGTGATTCAACTGTTTGCACTTATAAGGATAATGCTTATCCGCAAACGGGTTGGGGCCAGGTTCTTGGCTATTTCTTTGATGCGTCTCGCGTGAAGGTGAATAACTATGCCATCGGTGGCCGCAGTTCTAGAACCTTTATTGAAGAAGGCCGTTTGGACGAAGTCAAGGGCAAGCTCCAGAAGGGGGATTACCTGTTCGTGCAGTTTGGTCATAATGACCGCGACTACAGTAAGGCTGCCCGCTATGTGGAACCGTCGCAGTTTCCTGGCTACATCCAGAAGTATGTGGATGCTGCGCAGGCAAAGGGTGCCAATGCAATCTTGATTTCGCCGATGAACTTGAACGGTAGCCGTAACGTGTTCTCTACGGGCGACAAGAACTACGATGCTCGAGGCATGATGCAGACGGTGGCGAAGAACAACAAGGTTCCGTTTGTCGATTTGAACATGAAGTCGTACAACACCTACAATACGACTTACAAGAACATGCCTGATTACGTGACACGTTATCTGTACAAGAAACTGGAGAAGGGCGAATATCCGAATTACCCGGATGGCGTGAACGATGGAACGACACATTTCCAGGAGATGGGTTCCATGGGCCATGCCCAGATGATTTGCGAAGAACTTGAAGAAAATCTCAAGAGCAATTCGAATCTTTCTGCCGACGCAAAGGCGGCGCTCACCACGCTTGTTTCTACTATCAAGAAACGTTACACCATCAAGGTGCAGACAAACCTTTCGAATTACAACGGTCTCATCACGCAGACTCAGTATTTCCCGGCGGGTTCCCCGATGACGCTCCGCGTGACTCCGAACGGTCAGACCTTCGAAAAGTGGGTGGACGACGACTGTAACGAAATCTCGAAGAATATGATTTATTACGGTTTCAAAACCAAGGCCCGCAATATCACTTATACGGCGGTGTTCAAGGGCGGTTCCGAATGCAAGAAAATTGCTCACGATTCCGAAGAACAGGGTGGCGACAATCCGACTTCTTCTAGTTCTGAAGGGCCGGAATCGTCTAGTTCCATTGATCCGAAACTTTGCTTTGACGGCACCGCTGATGCGGCGTGGCCTTCTCCGATTGATATGTCGAATCCTGAAATTGCAGATGGCTTGACGGAATCGAACCATGAGGGCTATACGGGGCAGGGCTTCTTCAATATTGAAAATAGTGCTTACAGTACCGCGACTTATAAGTTGACTTCTGACCAGTCGGCCTCCAATGCCCGCGTCATGATCCGCTATTCGTTCCAAGGCAATTCTAACCGCGATATGAAATTCACGATCGATAACGGAACTTACGATGTGGCTTTCCCCTCGACGGGCAGTTGGGACAAGTGGGATACCGCTTATATCGAAGATGTTTGGGTGGATGCTCTTGACTTTAAGATGAAGATTGCCTCGACGACAAGTGACGGCGGCCCGAATATCGATATGATTGCCTTTGATATGAAGGGAGTGTACCGCACGGGTTGTAAGCCTGCTAAGGTTGAAAACGATGTGGAATCTTCTAGCAGCACGACTTCTTTTGTGAATCCGATTGCCTCGGGCGTTTCGTTTGATGCTCGTCATTTGACTGTTTCGACTCAGGGTGGTTTAATGGATGTCCAATTGATGGATGTCATGGGCAAAACCTTGAAACGTGAAGTCCGAAATGTGGCTCCGGGTACGGTTTCTCTGCTTTCTGATGGTGAAAAACTTGCTAAAGGTCGCTATTTTGCAAGAATTTCGCTTAATGGGCGGCTCTTGCTGGTGCAACCTTTTGTATATTAAGAAAAAACGGAGGCTTTATGAAGCTTTTTAAATTGATTACATCTGTGTGCGCAGTGTCTGCTGCATTTATGTTTGTTGCATGTGACGATTCTTCGTCTGCAAGTGCCAATGACGACGAAAAGCTTGATTGCTCGGTTTCTGATGGCGTGAAAGTTGTTTCTCCCAAGAAGGGCGATTCCTTCAAGATGGGCGAAACCATCACGGTGGTTTACGGTTCTGATGTACAGGGCTCCGGTTACCGCTTTGTGTTCAAGACGTCTGAAGAAGATGCCGGTATCGACATGCTCGAAGAATCTGCCGGTCCTGAAAAACCGGACGGAAAGACTTGCTATGAACAGCAGGTGAAGCTGACTGAAGATGTCGCTGAACCGACCGAAACGGCTATCATTCGCGTGATTCCGTACGAAAAGACCTCCAAGGCTGGTAATTCTGCCACCTTTAAGGTGACAAAATAGTCTTGAACTCGACTTTAAAATTCGAAGACACCTCAATCACCGTAGCCCTTGTGGGTTGCGGTGGTTTTATTGGTAGTCACCTTTTGCGCGCCATTTTTGAACGCACTAGTTGGCGTGTTTTTGGCGTGGACCTGGATTCGTACCGCATTCAAGAACATTTGACGAATCCTCGGTTTGAATTTTTGAGCGCAGACCTTGCTGACCCCGAGGTGGTAGCGCGCATTGCGCAGTTCCCGGTAGTGGTGAACTTGGCGGCCATCTGTACGCCCGGTCGCTACATGGCCGAAGCGGCCGAGGTGATTCGCAGCAATTACGATCATCCGCGTGTATTGGCTGATGCTTGTGCCAAGAGCGGTAGCTGGCTGATTCATTTTTCGACTTCTGAAATTTACGGCAAGACGGCGGCTGATTCGGGCGCGCTTTTCGAAGACGAGTCCGAAATTGTGCTTGGGCCGGTAGCGGCAAGTCGCTGGAGCTATGCGACAGCGAAACTCTTGACCGAACGTTATTTGGCAGGGCTCGCGGGCTTGAATTGGACGGTAGTCCGCCCGTTTAATTTCGTGGGCCCGTTCATGGACTTTATGCCGGGAGTCGATGGCGAAGGAATCCCGCGTGTGCTTGCGAATTTTTCGACGGCGCTTGTACGCGGCGAAACGCTTAAGCTTGTAAACGGCGGCTTAGCCAAACGTTGCTTTACCTCGGTGCACGATGCGGTAGACTTTATGTTCTGCGTATTTGCGGCGGGCGAAAATCCGGAACGTCGTGCTGGAGTGCTTTCGCAGGCTTTTAATGTGGGAAATGCCGCAAACGAAGTTTCGATTGCAGAACTCTCGCAGTTGATGCGCTCGGTGTATGCCGAAGTCAAGGGAATTCCTGAAAGTGCGGTTCCCGGAGTCGAAATTGTTTCGGGCGAAGAATATTACGGCAAGGGCTACGATGATTCGTTGCGCCGCCTGCCTTCTGTCGAAAAGGCGGAACGCTTGCTTGGCTTTAAGGCGAAAATTCCGCTGAAAGAAGCTCTCGAAGAATCGTTGGCCTGGTTTGTGGGGCATTATGAAGTGTGACCATTTTATTTTTGTCCCCGCTTATAATGTAGCTGATACTCTTGCCTCTGTCCTGCAAAAAATTTCCGACGAAGTTTGGAATACATCGGTTATCTTGGTGATTGATGATGGCTCTGTTGACGATACCCGCGGAGCCTTTGAAAACTTTGTCGCGACACTCGATAGTAATAAAAAGTCAAGGCTGCGTTACATGCGCTTTGAACTGAATGCGGGCTATGGCGCTGTGGTTAAGAAGGGTATAGCCGAGGGGCTCCGTTCTGGTGCCGAACTCGTGGCATGTTTGCATGGCGATGGACAGTACCCGGCAGAACAGCTCGATGAATTTTTTGACTATCTCAAGACGGTCAACCATGTTGACCACGAAGACGAAAGAAAGTTTGCCTTGGTTCAAGGCTCGCGTCTCTTGACTCGCGGTGGTGCAAAGGCGGGAAATATGCCCTTGCACAAGCGTGTTGGCGGTGCCTTCTTGACGGCTGTTGAGAACCTGGCTTTTTACCAGAAGTTGACAGATCGTCACAGCGGATTTATCGTGTATGATTCGGAATTTTTGAGGACGCTTGAACTCGATAAATTGAGTACATCGTTCGATATTGATCTCGAAATTATCTCGATTGCGGATTCTTTGGGCTACAAGCTTGCGGAACTCCCGATTCCAACGCGTTACGCCGGCGAAAAGTCGAACTTGAACGTCTTTACCTACGGTCTGCGCGTTTTGCGTCAGGTTGTTCGCCGTTTTGGCACTTAGCTTTTTTATAATTACTATGGAAAATACCAATTAGGGAGCGAATAATGATTAATAGAAATATTTTTTGCATACTTGTGGGCTCGTTGATTTATGTGACGATGTTTTCTGCCTGCGGTGATGAAAATACGTATATCGTGGATGATCAGTATTCGGGAATTGAGTCTGTTGAAAATTTAGATTCATGTTCTGTAGATAATGACAAAAAGATTGTATTTCTTTTAGACTCTTCTTCCTTTTGGTCTTGTTCTGAGGGAAAATGGATTCTAGTCAATTTAGTCTTTGATAAACAATCGGTAAAGGATACGGTCCTTGTTAAGGATACTCTTTATTTAAAGGATTCGTTAATATCTAGAGACACGCTGTACTTGTATGATTCGTTAGTTATTAAGGATACGATAGCCTACAAAGATTCTGTGTTTTCGTATGACACCCTAGTTGTTAAGGATACACTCTTCGTTAAAGATACTGTTCTTGTGTATGACTCCCTAGTTGTGAAGGATACGCTCGTTTCCAAAGATACTGTGTTTTCTTATGATACTTTGGTTGTGAAAGATACGCTAGTTTTGAAAGATTCAATCTATTTTGTCGATACAGTCTATTCGTTTGACACCCTTGTTGTGAATCATTACGATACCTTACGTGTTTATGATACGAATACGGTTGTTTATGTTCCCAAGTATGATACTGTTACTACGGAATTCTTGAATCAGGAAATGCTTAAGAATGGTGATTATGGAATTCTTGTGGATGAACGGGACAATAAGGTTTACAGAACGATAAAGATTGGAACTCAGACTTGGATGGCACAGAATCTTTCGTATGCCGATGGTGGAGTAACAAGCTATTGCCGAAATAATTCTGTTCAAGGCTATGGGGATGAGTATTGCCGTCGTTTTGGACGCTTGTATACATGGGCTGCAGCACTGAATTTGGATGATATGTACAATTCTAATCGTGCAACAGAATCAGATGGCTCGGATAAGTACTTGTATCATCCTGCACAGGGACTATGTCCTGATGGTTATCACATCCCGCAAAAGTCTGAATTCGAGACGCTTATAAATTATGTGGCTGCCCAAAATACGGTTAACAACGTCAAGACGGGCGTTTCTCCATCACTTGAATCGGTTAATGGTTTATGGGATATACCTGCCGGTGATTCTTATCCAACGAATACCACGGGTTTCTCTGGTGTGGCAAATGGTTCTTTATTTAGTGGCTACTCAGCAACGCTTTCGATGGTTTCGTCTACGGAAAACTCGGCTACCACCTTTACAGTGTATACATTGCACCATTCATCGACTTCTTTCAAAATCGAAGCCCATGAAAAAGCGAGTTTCATGTCTATTCGTTGCGTAAAGAATTGATGAAAACAAGTTTTATCAACTAAAAAACATATATTTAAAGCATGGTTAAAGATTTAATTCATGCTTTGAATGGGGTGCTGCTCGGAAAGTCTGAGACAGTGGAACTTTTGGTGATGGCGCTGCTGGCCGATGGTCACGTGCTGGTGGAAGATGTTCCTGGCACGGGCAAGACCACACTTTCGAAGGCGCTTGCGGCCGCAATTGGGGCTGACTTTGCACGAATCCAGTTTACGCCGGATTTGCTGCCCGCTGATGTAACGGGCGGTGCCGTATTCAAGGCGAATACGGGTGAATTTGAAATTCGTAAAGGGCCTGTATTTACGCAGGTGCTCCTGGCAGACGAAATCAACCGAGCCTCGCCGCGTACGCAGAGTGCTTTGCTCGAAGCTATGGAGGAGCGCCAGGTTTCGTTGGAAGGCGAGCGCTTTAAACTGCCGGAACTCTTTATGGTGCTTGCAACCGAGAATCCGGTGGAATTCCACGGCGTGTTCCCATTGCCCGAAGCGCAGATGGACCGCTTTATGGTGCGCATTTCGGTTGGGTATCCGACTGCAGAAACAGAGCTTGAAATTTTGCGTGCGCATCGCAGCAGTCGTCCGATTGACGCTTTGAAGGCGGTGACGACTCCCGAAGAAATTTTGAAGGCTCGCGCCACGGTGCGTGATATTCATATTGATGAATCGCTGGAACGTTATGTGATTTCGCTGGTGCAGGCGACGCGTAACGACGGCAGCGTGCGCTTGGCGGCAAGCCCGCGTGCAGGCATGAACTTGGTGCGCATGGCGCAGGCGTGTGCGTATGTGAACGGGCGCGACTTCGTGAATCCAGACGATATTCAACGTGTGTTCTTCCCAGTGATGGAACACCGTGTGTTCGCTAAGGATAGCGGCGATCCCGATGCCAGCAAGAAGATTTTGCAGGGAATCCTGAAGCAGGTCAATATACCCAAATAACACTGCAAAGACGGCTTTCGATAACGGAATCTTTATGAAAATTATATTGCCGTTTTGGGTGGGCTTGATATTTTTGTTTGTGGCTTGCAGCAATGCTGATTATGAGGCTTTAGAAGAGTCTCCTTTTGAAGCTGCTGATAAGGCTATGCAAGATACGAGTGTCAATGATGAGAATGAATGGCTCGAACCAGTTGTAAGTTCTAGTAGTAGCGGTGACTCTGTATTGTATTTGCCGCTAGATGATGCTGCTGAAGAAAGAAAAGTAGATTCGCTGATTCATCTTTATGATGATGTGTTGTTTGAACCGGATACCCTTGAGTTAGATAGCGTTGAATCAGACAGCATCGAACCTGGTAATAATGAACCTGACTTGGGTTTGCCAAGTTGCTCGATTGAAAATGAAGGCGAAATTGCTCGAAGTGTTAAGGATGAAATGTATTATGTCTGTAGAGATTCTGAATGGGTCTATGCATTAGTTTCAGAGTATGATACATACGGTGAAACTTGTACCTTGGCTGATGTCGGAAAAATCATTAATGGAGCCGTGTCTGACTACAGTAAATATTACTGCACGGCAAATGGTTGGATTGATTATGTGGATTGGAGTTGGGAAGTTCCCAAAGAAGCTCGGTTGAATCCTGAAATAAGCTATGATACTTTAGTAGATCCTCGTGATGGTAAGGTTTATAAGACGATAAAGATTGCCTCTCAAACATGGATGGCAGAAAACTTGAATTATGCGGATAGCGTTAAAACGGAAAGCTTAAAAGGGAACAATTGGTGCTATCATAATGATACCATGAACTGTGATGTAGTGGGCCGTTATTATACTTGGGCTGCCGCTATTGATTCTGTCGGGTTGGCTGAAAATGAAGCTTTGGATTGCGGCTATGGAAAAAGATGCTGGCTACCGGACACTATTTATGGTATTTGTCCGCCGGGTTGGCACCTGCCAAAGGAAAAAGAATGGTATGCATTGTTAGATGCCTTGGGCGGAAAGGATATTGCCGGTAGAGTGCTTAAATCTCAAAGCGGTTGGTTCCTTCATGGTTGCGGAACAGATTCTACGGGCTTTAGTGCTTTGCCTGCTGGTAGAAAATTTGTTGATGATTATTTTGATTACGAAGGTCTTATTGCGTATTTTTGGAGTTCCTCGGAGTATACAGAAGATTATGCACGCTTTATGGGCTTGACCTATGACCATTATTGGGAGGCTTTCATGTATACTCATAAAAAGTCTTACGGTTTTTCTGTTCGTTGTTTGAAAAATTCTGAAATCTGAGTAAAATCGAATGCTTACTTTAGTTAAATGGCTGTTGAACGCGATTCCGCGGGCCCCGAAAAAATCGGGGATTTTGATGGCTGTTTACTTTTGGTGGCTAGATTATTTTACTCCGGCGGGTCGTGCATTTGCTTCGTTATTTTTGCTGGCGATGTTTGCGGGGGCGGTGCCTGGATTTTGGGCGGCCTGGATTTTTGCGGGCATTGATTTCCTGCTTTTCTTGGGACTTGTCTTTAGCCTTTTTGTGACGGCGAAGCGGAGCAAAATTGCGGTTGAAAGCGTGTCGGTGAATCGTGTGCGCGAAGGCGAAACGGCTACGGTGACGGCGTATGTGGCGGTGCGTTCGACGATTGACTGCGTGACTTTGGGGGCGAACCGTTTGCCGCCCTCGCTTACAGGCTTTGAATCGGACCGCGAGAAGATTAAGAAGGGCGAGCCGCCGCGCAAGATGGAATGCCAAGTGCGCACGACGCGCCGCGGCTCCTTCATGCTGAATAAGGTCTCGGCGAATGTGCCTGAAATTATGGGCCTTTTGCGCTGGCCTTATGGCTTTAACGGCTCGGTAGAATTGCTGGTTTACCCCCGTGCGCTCAAGGTGCAAGAATTTCCATTCCTGACGCAGGGCGCTTCGGGCATGGCATTTGCGCCCTTCTTGATGCCAAGCCTTACCCGAGGCATGAATTTTATCGGCGTGCGGCCTTACTGCGAAGGCGATTCTCTGCGCGATTTGCACCATAAGGCCTTTGCCCGCTACGGCAAACCTTTTACGAAAGAATTTGAAATCGAGCGCGGCGCAGGCGTGATTTTGCTTTTGGATACGGCGACTCCGAATTTCAAGTCGCGACAGTACTTGGAACATGCAATTCGAATGACGGCGGCAGTGGGCGAGTGGCTCTTGAACCGCGAAATTCTCGGACGATTCTTTATCGATAGCGAAGAAATTGCCTTGGATGGCGGTAACGAAAGCCGCAAGAATTTGCTGGATGCTCTGGCGAGAATTCCGCCCGCATCGCTTGCGCACGCAAAACAGCCCGCACCTTGGGCTCCTGCGGCGCGCCCGATGGATCCGGTGCTTCGCATCGGACTTTACGAAAACGATGAACCGCTTGTGAACAAGCATGTCGTGGTCGGAACGCAGCCTGCTTCGACCGAAGATAAATTGCTGGTGATTTCGCCTGAAGATTGCGAAGGCGAGAGGGTGACGCTATGATGGCGAGTGAGAAAGTAGACATTCGCTACGCCTTTAAGGTGCTGTTCCTTTGCCTGGCTTCGGTGAATTTGGGTCATACGTTTGATTTCTTGTGGCTCGGCCTTTTGTTTGCAATTTACTTTGTGGTCATCGGTGTGTTGAATGCGACGCGTCGCCGCGAATTTGCGAAACGCCCGCGTTACAACAAAATTTTGGCGTACGGAGCGATTGTCCCGCTTGCGCTTTTCTGGGTGATGACGCCTTCGGTTGAAAACGGCGTGTCGCCTTATTTGATTTTCTTGCCGGGAATTTACTTGCTGTATTTGGCGGCGTTGCAGGAACGGAGTCGCGGAAACGGAGGCTTTGAAGTTTTTGTCGCCTTCGATGGCGTAGGTGCTTTGCTCTTTGGAATGTACATGGTGCCGCATGGCTGGGGCTTTGTCGGACTTGTTGGATTCTTGCTTGCGCTTTGCGCTTATAGCCGTCGCGGAACAGCGCCTTACAAGTACGGACTCTTTTTGCTCGTGATTGCTGCTCTCGGTGCAATCTCTTACGGCGGTTGGCAACATTGGAAATCGCAGCGTTACCGCTACGGTGCGAAAATGGCCGAAGACTACTACCAGCGCGAACGCATGATGGGCTTTGATCCGGTCGCTGCCTTGGGTAGTTTCGGGAGCAATTACAATTCCCGTTATAATAGCCAAGTCGTGTTGCGCGTGTGGGATAAACAGCCGTCAAGATACTTTAAGGCGGCTAGCTACGAAAAGTACGTGGCGGGCATTTGGAAATTGCCGACACAATTTACGACAAGACTTTATCCGGCCTACTATCAGGTGGACTATGCTGTGTTTGAGACTGCGGATTCGCTGACGAAGGCCGATTCCTTGCGTGAGGTGGAACAAATCTGGGTTCAATCGACGCTGGATAACTTTGGCTTTGTGTTTGCGCCCTATGGTGCCGTGGGCTTTGCGGCAAAAGATGTGGACTCGTTGACCTATTATTCGGGCGGTATGGTGCAGGGCCTGAATGGTAATGGAAAACGCTCTGACTGGCATTATTTTAAATGTTGGCCTGTTTCGGCGGAGAATGCGCCGGAGGCTTGCTCGCTGCCGGATTCTTTGCTGGCTCCGGGTGATGGCGACTTGATGGTAGGCGAGCGGTATTTGCCGCTGATTGACTCCGTGATTGCGGCGATGGACTTGCGCGACTCTGCGGCGGTGGATTCTGCAGCACCTGCAAAATCGATGCCGGATTCGCTAGTGTTGCAAAAAATGCTTGCCTATTACCTCACGAACTTTACCTATTCGCTTACGGTGCCGGGAATTACGCGCTGGGGTGGTGCGAAGAATGAGCCTTTGGCGATTTTCTGGCGCGAAAAGCAGGGCTTCTGCGAATACTATGCGACGCTTTCGGCGTTGGTGCTTCGTCGGCTTGGAATTCCGGCACGGTATGTCACTGGCTTTGCAAATCCTGAGATTGTCGAGGGCTTGCCTTATAGCATTTTCCGCCGCAAGCATTCGCATGCATGGGTCGAAGCGTATGTAGATAATCGCTGGGTTATCTTCGACCCGACGCCTCCCATTTTGCCGCAGTTTGTACAGGCTCCCAGCTGGTGGAGCGTCAAATGGGAGGGCGTGCGCGGGCGTTTCGCCCGCGTGATGCATGCTCTTAAAGAAGGCGAGTGGCGCCGCGTTGTCGATAGCTGGCAAAATCAATCGACCGCCCTCTTGGAAAGTCCGATTCTGTATGCAGTGCTGGTGATTCTTGTTGTTGGCTTTGCGGGGCGCAAGATTTATATTGCGTATAAATTAATCTCCAAGAATCGCGCTTATGTCTCGGCGCGGTCTCTAGAATGGGTAAGCAAGCTGAACCGCGCCGAGCGTGATTTAGCCCGCGCCGGCTTTAGACGGGAGCCCGGCGAAACGGTCGGCAAATTTGCGGCTCGTGTTAGGATTGCGCTTTCACACCTCGCCGAGGACCAAACCCATCTCAAAAAAATCCAGAAGGCTCGCCAGGCCTTGTCCATTCTCGACGAGTACGAATCAAACCGCTGGAAATTCTAAGTTCTAAGTTCTACCAACTAAGTTCTTTTTCTATCTTTCCTCCCAAAAACTAGGAGTTATTATGTCTGTACAAGTGATGGTAAATGGTATTCCGGGCAACATGGGCCGCATTGTGGCCGAAACCTGCGTGGCCCGCGGCCTCGAACTCGTTCCGTATTCTCTGACGGGTGAAATTATCGTTGAAAACGAAGCCGAAGTCGCCGGCAAGACCATCCAACTTTTGAAGCCGAGCAATCGTGAAGCTCGCATTGGCGAAGTTCTTGAAAAGTATCCGAACGTCATTTGCATTGACTATACGCACCCGACGGCCGTGAATGACAACGCCGCCTTCTACGTCAAGCACAAGATTCCGTTCGTGATGGGCACCACCGGCGGTGACCGCGAAGCGCTCGCCAAGCTCGTTGCCGATGCAAATCACCCGAGCGTGATTGCTCCGAATATGGCAAAGCAGATTGTCGCTTTCCAAACGATGATTGAATTCTTGGCTAAGGAATTCCCGACGGCATTCAGCGGCTACAAGCTCTCCGTGGTCGAAAGCCACCAGAAGACCAAGGCCGATACGAGCGGTACCGCACGCGCCGTGGTGGGTGACTTCCAGAAGATGGGTTTTGACTTTACCGTCGATGATATCGAAAAGGTTCGTGACGAGAAGGAACAGATGGAACGCATGCACGTGCCCGAAGAATACCTCGGCGGTCACGCATTCCACACCTACAGCCTTGACAGCGCTGACGGTACGGTTCACTTTGAATTCCAGCATAACGTGTGCGGCCGCAAGATTTACGCCGAAGGTACTGTGGACGCCGTGAACTTCCTCGCTTGCCACATTGCAAACGGAACGGCAAGACCCTTCAACATGATGGACGTGCTCCGCTCCGGCAAGATGCGCTAATCGCATTGTAAGCTCATGCGTTCTTATATCCTCCGCCGCTTACTTTTGATGATCCCGACCCTCATCGGGATTTCTCTGGTATGCTTTATTCTTATCCAGCTGTTGCCGGGTGGACCTGTGGAGGAAATGATTTCGCGTGCGCAGCAGGCCGCTGCCATGAAGGGCGGGGTAGATGCCTCCAAGGCGCTCTCGCCCGATCAGATTGCGCAAATCCAGGCGTACTTCGGTTTTGACCAACCCGCCTGGAAGCGTTACCTGACTTGGCTCTGGAATGTTCTGCACCTGGACTTGGGCTCTAGCTATACCTATGGCCTCCCTGTGTGGGACGTGATTACGAGTCGTTTCCCGATTTCGCTGTTCTTTGGAATTACTTCGTTTTTCTTGAGCTACCTGGTTTGCATTCCGCTTGGCCTCTGGAAGGCGGTGCATCACGGAAGCAAGCTGGATTCCCTTTCTTCGGGCGTGATTTTCTCGGGCTACGTGATGCCGGGCTACGCTCTCGGTATTTTGCTCATTATCTTCCTCGCGGGCGGTTCTTACCTCGACATTTTCCCGCTGGGAGGTCTCACGAGCGATGACTTCGAGGACTTTACCTTCTTCGAAAAGATTGTGGACCTCGGACATCATTTGATTCTGCCGATTTTCTGCTACATGATTAGCGAATTTGCGTTCTTGACCTTCCTCATGAAGAACTCCGCACTGGAAGAACTGGGCAAGGACTATATGCGCACGGCTCTGGCGAAGGGCATGAGCTTTAACCAGGCGCTCGTCCGCCACGCGCTCCGTAACGCCCTGATTCCCATTGCCACGCGCCTTTCCGAAATCTGCACCCTGATGTTTGCGGGTGCGCTCCTTATCGAAAAGGTCTTCGATATCGACGGCATGGGACTGCTCTACTACAACTCCATGGTGAACCGCGACTACAACGTGGTCATGGGCGTCATCTTCCTCAGCAGCTTGATGGCGATGATTGGCCGCCTTTTCAGCGATATCCTCTACACGCTCGTAGACCCGCGTATCAAATTCTCGTAATAAGAAAGCTTTTTTATTGCCACACGGATTCGGTTCCACTAGCGTGGAATCATTTTTTTTATATTGGAAGGCATGAGTAACGAAATTGTTTCGCCTGTTATTGAAAAGTATTTGAAGTCCCGCGGCTATGCCGATTACGAAGTCACCTCTATCGCCGGTGCCGGTTCGGGCCGTAAATATTATCGAATTGCCTCTGGCAAGCAGAGTGCTGTGCTGCAGGTATCTGCCTCGGTCGATGAAGATTTTAAGCGTTTTGTGGATTATGCCGAAGCTTTCAATTCCTTCGGACTTCCGGTTCCTAAGATTTATTGCGTAGACGAAGCTTCTTGCTCCGTGCTTCAAGAAGACCTGGGCGCACACAATTTGCTCGACAACATTGTTTCGCCGGGGTCCGAAAAGAAAACGGGCAACGTTCGCATTCTTTACCCCGAAGTCATTGATTCTTTGATCAAGTGGCAGAACATTTCTCGTTCGCTGTTCAGTTCCCGCTCTGACCTCTGGCTGCGTCGCTTTGATTTCGCTGCTCTCAAGTGGGAAACGGACTACTTTACTGAAAACTACCTGAAGAATTTCAAGGGCATTGCTGAAATCCCCGAATACGTGCGTCAGTTCTATTCCTTGATTGCTGTTTCTGTGGAAGCCCAGCACAAGGTCCTGATGCATCGCGATTTCCAGAGCCAGAACATCATGGTGAAGCCGAATTCCGAAATCGCCTTCGTGGATTTCCAGGGCGCTCGCCGTGGTGCCATGTTCTATGACTTGGCCTCTCTCTTGTGGGACCCGTACGTAGAACTTTCTCTGACCGAAATCAAGGATTTCTTTGAATACTGGCGCGTTTCTTATCGCGAAACCAAGACCTACACCAAGGACGACGCTTGGGAAGCCTTTATTCACGCTAGCTTGCAGCGCGTGATGCAGGCCATGGGCGCCTACTGCTTCTTGAGCAAGGTGAAGGGAATCCAGAAGTTTGAACAGTACATTGAACCGGGTAAGCGTCAGTTGCGCGTAGTCTTCGATGAATTCAAGAAGATTGCCAAGGCTACATCTCCGAAGACCTTCGACTTCATGGACAACGCACTGGTATAAATGCAGCCAATCTACGTAAAACACTATGCAGAATCCGAGTCCTTTGCTAGGGCTTTGGGCTTTGCTTACGATGCCTTGGTGCATGGCCCGGTCAAGTTCGACCCCATGGCGACATGGAAGTCTTTGTCGGAACGCGTGTCCCAGGGAATCTATATGGGCGAGGGCCTGCTCTTGCCGCATACCCGCGTGCCTGGGCTTCCGCAGCCTCTGTTTGCTTTTGCTGTTTGCCCTAAAGGATTTACCGATATCAAGGTGAAAGAAGGGCAAGTGCCGCAATACATTTGCTTGCTGCTTTCTCCGGCGGAGTCTGCAACGTGCCATACACAATTTATTGCAGGCATTGCTCGCAAACTGCTGAATCCAGAGTGGCGTGCGAAGGCGTTGGCGGCAACAACTCCCGAACAGCTGAACGCATTGTTTGAAGAATAGTCTCTTTCTACTTCTTTCTGCTTACTGCCAACTGACTTAGTACTGTACGCTTCCGCCGACCATGGCACGGAATCCTTCGTAATCGCCAAAGTAACGGTCATAGCCCGCGCGGAAAGTCATCCAATCCCACGGCTTGATTTCGATTTTACCGCCGACTTCCGCGTAGTGCAAGGTGGTATTTTCGTTCAAGAATTTCTTATCGGTAGCGCTTTCGGGCGTGTGCATGTCGGTGATGTTTCCGCCGAAGGCCGTGTCTTTTGCGACGGCGCTTGCATGTAGCGTTCCCTTGAACAAGGCGTCTTTCAGCATGCCGCTTTCAACCTTGTAAAGTCCGCTGACTTCGCTGTAAACTTCGCGACTGTTCGGGCCGAGATCGGTGCCGAGACTTTGCGAGTAACTGCGGTAAGTGTAGCCGCCGCCCTTGTGGTGCGTGTAGACCCACGGTTCTACGCGGGTGTATTCCAGGTACCAGTTCCAAAGCGTGCTGCCGAGCTTAAGGCTGTCGCGGGCAATGCCGACCGAGGTGGCCCACTTGTTGCCCCACCAGCCGTCGTCAAACATGCTCGTGGGCGATTTCATGTCGTCCCACAAAAGTTCGCCGTAAAATTCCCAATGCGGAATCGTCTTCACGCTCAAATCGAACGCGAGCGAAATGTTGTCCTGGTCGCCCTGCAGGTGTTCCTGGAAAACGTAAGGAATGAACGGAATCACGTAAGCCCATTCGAATTCGCGGCCGGTGCTGTCAGCGTCTTCGTTCGGGTTCGGGAATTCTTCGGTGGTGCTTCCGTAGAGTGCCGTTTCCGAAATACCCAGCGTAATGTCCTTGGGCAAGTTCAAATCTAAGCGGTGTACGTGCATGTATTTGCCGAAGTTCTTCTTTTCGAAAAGCTTCATGGCGTACTGCGTGTAAACAATCGGGCCTAATTCAAATTGGTAGCCGAAATACGGCGTAGGTGCGGGCTCGTAAATGCGGCTCGTAGAATCTTGCCACGGGCGGTAATTGCTTTGTTCGCCGCGCAAAATCACGTGGTTTCTGCGGGCGGGTCCCATGCTCAAATAATCAAATCCTGCGAGCAGGCGAACGGCATCCAAGTCATAGCTGGCATTAGCTGCAAAAAGGTCCCAAGTGCGCTTGTTGTCACTCTGCTTGTTGTAGGGGATTCCTTCGCTCGGGTTGTAAAAGTTGTCGTAAATGTCCTTATTCGTGTGGTCCGTGCTCACCTTGACGCGGGCGTTGAACAAGAATCGTTCGGTAAAGTGCCCGTTCAAGAACAAGCGCACCGAAGCCGAATTGTCGTAATGCGTGGGCGCATTCGTCAGGTTCGTAATCGCAAGGGAATCAAGCAACTGCGCGGTAATATTCACCTCGTGGTGGCGCGCAGAATCGCTGAACGTAATATGCGGATTTGCCCATGCAGCGGTAAACGTTGCAAGTGTCGCTAAAACCGTTAATTTACAAGAACTCTTCATAATCCTTACCATAAAGCAGCCTTCAACAAGGCCAAGTGGTGCACAAGGTACTTTCTCTTTTCGCTAGAACCGATGTGCGGAATAGCCGACGCAATTCGTACAGAACTGCGCAAAATGCGGAATGCCTTTGAAAGCAAAAGTCCGTGCATGCCAAAATGCTTTTTAAATACGTATTGCTGGGCGCGGTCGTGCTGCAAGGCGCGGCTCGTGTTGCTTTGCGCAGAGCCTCCGCCCAAGTGCGTAAGCTCGATATCTTTGCAAATAAAGAATCTAGTTCCTAACTTGCGGGCGCGCAGGGCGAGGTCGGCATCTTCGTAATACATGAAAATCTTTTCGTCAAAAAAGCCGCCTTCACTTGTTAAGGCGTTGTAAAGCTCTTTGCCGAACATCCAGCATACGCCGCTGAGCCAATTCGTTTCCAAAAGGTTTTCTTGCGCGGTCTTGCTCGGCTTGCCTTGCAAAATTTCGGCGGCGCCTTCTTCGTTGCGGAGCGCATTCGTGAAGAACTTCAGGCTTCCGATTCCTTCGGGGCCAAGGCCTGCAAAGTAATTCGGCTGGTCGCTGCCGTCTTTGTTCTTGGTGCTTGGCGCTATAACGGCGTAAGCATTTCCGCTTTCGCGAGCGAGCGCTTCTGCCTTTTCCCATGCTTTTTGCAAGCGGGGGAGCATGTTCGGCAAGAATCGCGTGTCGTTGTTCAGCAGACAAATCGAATCGAACGATTCTCCGTCGCCTAGCAATCCCTTGATGGCCAAATTATTGGCGGCTCCGAATCCAAGATTCTTGTCGCTCGGGTAAACATGAACTGTCGGGAATTCTTTGCGCAAATGTTCTACCGTGCCGTCGGAGCTGGCGTTGTCGGCGATGGCGACTACAAAGTGCTCGCTGTCCGTGAGTTGCGCTGCCATATCGCTCAGGCAGTTCCGGGTCATTTCCCACCCGTTGAAAGTCACTAGAATGACGGCGGTTCTCATGCGGCACCTCCGCGAGAACGGCCCAGTCGTTCAAAAATTTCCACTAACTGCTTCGCCGAATTTTTCCACTGGTATTTTTCGAGAATGGCTTTGCGCTTGTCTTCTTTGTCGCTCAAGAAATCTTGCTGCCTGTTTAAAAAGGTTTCAATTGTTTGCGCAATCGATTCTGGATTCTTGGCGTCAAAATAAATCCCGCAATCTTCCGCGATTTCTTCCATCACGGAGCCCTTGGTGGTTAACACCGGCGTCTTGTAGTTCAGCGCTTCCAACACCGGGAGCCCGAAACCCTCGTACACAGAAGGGAATATGACTGCGGCGCTGTTGGCGTACAAGTTCCGCAGTTCGTCGTCGCTCACGAACCCTAAATGCTGAATGTTCTTTGCCACCGGCGAATTTTGCAACAGGCTGTTTTCGGAACTGTTTTTCCACCCCTTGGGGCCCGTCATGGTAAGCGTTACCTGAATTCCCTTTTTGTCGAGAATTTCAAGTGCCTTCACCAGGTTGCCGAAATTCTTTCGCGGCTCTAGGCTTCCGACAAAGAGCAATCCTTTTCTTTGTGGGTTCGCACACAAAGGCGTGACAACGCAATTGATCCCACAAGGGACTACTTCAAGCTTGTCCTGTGCTATGTTTGGGTGAAAATGCAGAAGTTCGCTTTTCGTAAAATCAGAATTGACCGCGACCACGTCGGCTTCTAGAATCGATTTCTCGCCGATATGGTTGTTAATCCAGCGGACCGATTTGCGCATGGTTTCAGGAAAGCGCTTGTATACGAAATCATGAACCGTCAGAACTTTTTTGCAGTCAGACTTGCCCAAGGGCAGCGTTTGCTCCGGTCCCCAGAAAACATCAATCTGGTGTTGCTTGAGCAGGCGCGGGAGCGTCAGTTGCTGCCAGAGAATGCCCGGAATTTTCTTTTGAAATGCGAATTTTCCGGAATAGGGGCAAAGTTTGAAATTCTTGTTTGTAATCGTGTATTCGATTGCATGCGGCGAAAACAGAAAATATTCGTTTTCGTTGTCGATTTCCTGGAGCGCATCTAACAGGCTAATCAGATAGCGGCCGATGCCGCTATTGTTATAGCGTAAACACTTGATGTCGATTCCGATACGCATTAGTCTTTTTTCCAAATCTTGCGTGCAAGCGGCAGGCCAACAGCGGTAAATAGAATGCGCTTCAGGGTAACAGCGGCGGAATCTTTCAAGAAAAGTTCTTTACGGTGCTTGGCAATCCACAGCAAACGGAGCGGCGAAATGGCGCGCGTGAGTCGCGCCTTGGTAAGGCCTAAAAGCTTTTTGGCAAAGCGAATCTCTTTTTTTGTGAGCAAGAGTTTGCCTGCGTTATCAAGGATAGTCTGAATCCATTGAATCTGGGTTTCAAGCGTCTTGCTCATCGAAGGCGCTGCCACACCGCCTACGGCGTTGTTGCCATGAATACGGTATTGCACAACAGGTGTGTCGATGGCGGCAATTCCGCCTTGTCTGTCGGCAATCATCGCAATCCAGCGGTCATGAACGGTCACACCCTCGGGAATCGGGAGAATCGTCTTCAGCAATGCGGCGCGGAAAAGTGAAAGGCAACCCGTCACATTGTTGATTCCCGCAATTTGCTGTTCCATCGAAATTTTCTTTTCAATCTTCGAATAGCTGCGCCAAGATGTGGCCATGATTTTTCCGTCGGCGTCAACCACTTGGGCATCTCCGAAAACGAGAGCTTTGTCCAGGATTTCTTTTTCGAGTAATTCCTGCTTTTGCGGGAGCCAAATGTCGTCTTGGTCGGCAAGCGCTATCAAATCGCTATCAGTTACTTGCGGCTGCGCCAGTTCCAAAGCCTTCGAAAACGCGGCGCGGTGCCCGGAATTCTTTTCGAGAATTGTCACTTGCAGCGGCAAGCGATTCTCATAGCTCTTTAAAATCGCGGGCGTATTGTCTTTTGAACCGTCATCGACGGCGACAATAAAGTCGGCTTGCCTAGTTTGCGCCACAAGCGAATCAAGCATCTGAGAGAGATACTTTTCGCCATTGTAGGTCGCAAGGACTATGCCGATTTTTGCCATACTCTGAATATAGCAAAAGTTCCTGTTTTAATAGCTGTATTTAATCAATAATTGTGCTAAAGCCTGCTAAGGAATGCGTAGCGGAGTCAAGATGACCTTGGAAATAAATAAAAAATCGTTTCTTGTCGATAGGCTTGCATTGTAATGGTTTGAAAGGAAGATTCTCATTTAGAATTTCTGCAGAATCTCCTTTAAATGAAAAATGCAATTCTTCCGCAAATTCTTGTTTTTCGCATGAGCCGGGGTGGTTTCGCAACATTTGTATTGTTTTGCTTTTTTTGACATTGTAGTCGAAAAAAACATCATGCTTGTTTTTGTCTTTTAAAAAAGTGCAGTTTGCGGTGCTGTATAGATTAAAAGCTAAAATGGTAAATATGCCCGAAACAGCCATGGTGACTATGAGCTCTATTAGAGTGAAGCCTTTTTTGCCATTGAATCGGGACATTATCTTGATTCTCCGTATATGCAATAGTTTAGGGCTCGGGTAGAGTCAGTCTTGTTGCGGATCGATATGACTTTGTAACAGGTTTCGAACTCGTCTTGGGATTGTTTAACTAATGTTTCCCAGAAGACTCCGTTGGAGTCTGTATGCAAGATTGTTGTGTCTTTTTTAATATTTGTTGTAAATAGAACGATTTTGCTTAATTCTTGCCCGTAGCAATCATTCCATGCCTTGTTGCTCATTGGGTTTTGAAATAAAAAGCCCATAACAAAAACGCCTGTTGTTGCGAGGATTGAAAGACTGACGAGAACTTCGACGAGTGTGCTGCCAACGCGAGAATATCTATTTTTCATAGCTAGCTCTCCCGCCTAAATATACGATATCTGGCAAAAATGGGTGGATTGTGGTGTCTCCGATAATTTGGCCGTCTCGAAGGAACCCACTCCAAAGGGTTGATCCTTCGTAGAACCCGAAATTGTAGGCAATCATTTGACCTGTGATTTTTCCTCGGAAATCAACTGTCCCTCCTGAAATCAACGCTCCGCGTAAGTCCACAGAATCTGCAATAGTTACAGGAATGTTTTTGAAAGTGTCTTCCCAATTGTCTGCTAAAAAAATAATCAAGGCGTTTTCTGCCCTTATCTTTTGAATGTTTAATGAACCGGTATATGCATTCTCACCTGTTTTGAAACCCTGGAGAATAAATTTGTTTGAAAGTTCTTGTTTTGAAGATAGAGAAATTTCGATTGAGTCTCGTGCGAAAAATGTGCCTGAAGAAGTTACCGAATCTTTTAAGGATATTGTTCTTGCTATAATACTAGCGTTGTTTAATTGTACGTTTTCGCGTATGAAAATGCGGTCTGCTGTAATGCGACACCGGTCGCAGCGACTTCTGCCTTGCATAATGACTGTTTTACAGTTGAGCATACTGCTTAAAGTTTCTGAACCGTCATAAACACAACGTTCCTTTGCAAACTGATTTGGAAACTGGTTGCGGCTTAAGTCTGGATAGAATTTTAATGTTTTAAAATAGGGCGAAAATTCTCCGGTGTAGACAGTGTCATAAAATGCTTCTTTGGAGGCTTGCATTTTATAATGGGTGCTATAGCTAAGCGATCCTGTTTTTAGGGCTATTCCGCCCTCTATTCTTGCTTTTCCCGCAAGGCTTGTGTTTGCTTGCGATGCTAGTAGCGTTAGCGCTGGACGGTTAGGGGGAATAAAACCGGAATGTGCGTCGAATGATTGCGAAGAATCGTGGTTGAATACGCTTATTTTGGCGAAAGCACCGTCTTGTTTTTGTGAAATACAAAAATGAATGGTCCCGTTTTGTGAGGTGTGGCACAAACTGTCGGTACGCCAGGGTTTGTTTTCTTTTTGCATTCGAAAAAAAACGTAATTTGTTCCGCTTTCAAGCTCTAGTTCATTTTGTATGGTTGTAAAGCGGCGATAAGACTCGATACGTTCGCTTTTGACCATGTTGTAAAAAGATGTGGCCAAAGCGCCGATAACTATAAGAATTACAATCGTGAGTGGGAGCGTAAATCCGTTTTTTTTGCTAAAACAGGGCATTGTATCAAACGATGGCTTCTGCTGCGATTTCGGATTGCGTTGTATAGCCTGCTGCGACTTTATCTGCTCCGTCGGCGGCCAAAGTCTTCATACCGCCTTGTATGGCGGCTTTCTTTAATTCAGAGTTGGATGCGCCTTTGTGTATCATGTCACGAAGGGTTTCGGTAAGCGGCATCATTTCGAAAATGCCGATACGTCCTTTGTAGCCGCAGTTCCCACAGGTAAGGCAGTTTGGGTCTTTTCCGCCGCATTTGGGGCAGATTCGGCGAACAAGCCTTTGTGCCATGATAAAGTTGACTGCCGACGCCACCAGGAATGGCTCTATACCCATGTCAATCAAACGGACGATTGCAGAGGGGGCGTCGTTTGTATGGAGCGTACTAAAAACAAGATGTCCCGTAAGGGCCGCTCTAATGGCAAGTTCTGCGGTTTCCCTGTCGCGGATTTCACCCACCATGATTACATCGGGGTCTTGCCTAAGGAGTGTTCGCAACGCCGCCGCAAAGGTAAGGTCTATTTTGGTGTTGACGGCGGTCTGGGTAATGCCTTCTAGTTTGTATTCGATAGGCTCTTCGATGGTAGATATATTTAACTCTGTACTGCGGATCATTTGTAATAAGGTGTACAGGGTTGTCGTTTTACCGCTGCCAGTTGGACCCGTAATCAAGAACATGCCGTAGGGCTTGTGAATTTCTTTTTCACACAGGTCAATCTGGGCTTGGGTCATACCCAAGGAATCGAGTTTGTGGATAATCTGGCCTTTATCCAAAAGACGTAAGACCATTTTTTGGCCGTAATCGGTTGGGAGTGCTGATACGCGAATGTCTACAGCCTTGGATTCGTCGTCAAAATGAATTCGGCCGTCTTGTGGGCGTCTCTTTTCGGCGATATCCATGCTCGCCATAATCTTGATGCGTGAAATGACTTCCGAAATGGAACGTAGCGGCAATTTTCTTGCGATTTTAAGTACGCCGTCTTTACGAAACCTTACAAGAAAGGCTTTTTCTCCTGGTTCAAAATGAATGTCCGAAACGCCCGTGTGCATGGCTTCTGAAATGATTTCGTTAACAAGACGAATAATTGGAGAATTGGCCTTGCTACTTGCAGAATTTAGCCCGAAAGTTGGAATAGACTTTTCTGCAAAAGCGTTTATCCATTGGATAATCTGGTCTTCTGTGGCCTCTACCGGTAAAATATGAACGCCCGAGGCAACCTGTAAATCGTTTATGAGGTCGATGTCTCCAGCATCGGGTACCGCTACTGTCAATACCCTTTTTTCTTCGTTGAAATCTATGGGTATAGAAGAATACCGCATCATAAGTTCCTGCGATAGAAAACGCAGGGCGCTTTGCGGAGGCGGATTCTTGAGCTCAAAAGACATGGAATTTATTGCTTGTTCGTTGAATCCGTTTTCGCGGTGTCGGTCGGTACAAGGTAAATGCTGATAGAACGGAGAATGAGCGTCAGGTTAGAGTCCGGGTTGCTAATGACGTCTACGGTGTCTTTCGGAAAATAGCCGTCTTTGGTGACTATAATCTGATTGACGTAGCTTTCTTCAGATGGGAATATTACCGTGCCGCTCGAATTTGTTTTTAAATCTTGTGCGGATTGCACTTCGTTTGTCAGTTCTACTTTGGCGCCTTTAATCGCTTCGCCAGAAATCTTGTCGGTGACGATGACGGTGTAACGCACGGGAATGCGATCATTTTCTTCGCTATCTTGGAGACAGGATGAAAAAAAGAACGCACAAAAAAAAGCGATAATGAGAAGTTGAAATTTTTTCAAAACTAAAACCATAATAAGTTATGTATTAATTTAGAAAAATACAATGAGAATAAAAAATGCCAATGATGTTCTCATTGGCATTTCTTGAATATTAGTCCATCAAACAACGGAGATAAAGCTCGTAAACAGTTTTAACGATATAAGCTGTTTCCAATTGAACCGTTGCTCCTGCCATGTTGTCAAAAACCATTGTTTGGGCTCTTCCTCCATTGTCTAGCATAATAAACAAGACAGAAATGCCATTAAGTGGCTTAAGTACATTGAATCCGTAATCGTCTGTTCCTGCATAATCAAATGCTTCTCCAGACCAACCTGTAGAGAGTAGTTTGTATAATTGACTGTCGATAGCTTCAATCATTATTTTCCATTCTTCTAAGCTAGGAATATGCCAACCTTTGGGACAAAGACCTTGATGTGGTAAGGGGAATTCTTCACTGCCAAAAGTGGCTTTTTTGGATATGTAATCACAGGGAATACGAGTTGCTCCTATCCATGAATAAGTTCTTCCATAAGTTGATAAATTTGGAACATCTTCTGTTAAATCATTGTAGGTGTATTCGCAGCCTTCGGCGGGCTCTTCGGTATAGTAACGTAAGTTCTGTCCCATCCAAATTTGGTCGCCTATTTTTGCAGTTGTATAAACTTCGCCATCGCGTTCGTCAGTCAAAAGACCTGTTTCGGCATTGTAGTTTGCTGGAAATCCCTTTACAGTTGAACTACTCGATAAGTCTTTTTGATCGGAACTGCTTTGTATAGCGGAACTGCTGGACAGTATTGTTGCGTTGCTAGATGCAATTGAACTGCTTGAAAAGTCGTCTTGTTCGTTTTGGTTAGAATCAGAAGACTCTGAATTGTTTACTATAGATGAACTTGAATTTTGCTCTATGCTTGCATCATTGGGACTTGAGGATGATTCATCTCCACAAGCAATAAGGATGCCTGCTGCAAACAAACTGTAAATGAAAAGATTGGCTTTCATGCTAATTCCTTTTAACTTAGTCAATATAACTAATTAAATGAATAATAAAGTAGATTTAGTGTTGCGTAATAAAAAAAACAGAATTTGATGATGTTTTTGTTTGTTTTAAAAGTTGCTAAGTTGTTCTAAATTTACAACTTAATTTTTAAGAAATAAGGTATGACATTGTTTAAGCAACTGTTTCTTGCGTGTGGCCTGTTTTTAGCATTTTCTACCTCGTATGCGGAAAATGGAAACAATTCCAATGCCTTCAATAGATATATGTCGCCTGAAGGGGGCGTAAATCCTTTGTCGGGTACGGTTGCTTTGACCAAGTCGCTTGTCAGCATTTCCGTGGGTGAAGTCTCGGTAAGTTTTGATTTGAGTTATTCGGGAAACATCTTTAAGGAGATGGAAACGAGGAATGACCGGACTTCTGTAGGCCTTGTAGGCCTCGGGTGGACCTTGGGTCGGGCGAAGGTTGTCAGCGATAATCGCGGAACAAGTTTTATTGGCGATGACCAATACTATTTGATGCTGCCTTCTGGCGGTAGGTTCAAAATTTTCAAGGATTCCTGTGATAAGTGGTGGGTGGAAAGAAACCCGTTCTTGAAAGTTGAACAGATTGTTGTTTCGACCGATGTCACTGGAACGGGGGACGTTATAACCTGTGTTAAAGGGTGGAAAATCACGGATACGAAGGGGGTTGTTCATGAATATGGAGACCTTGGTGAGAAAAATGATAAAATTTTGATTGCCCCGGAAAGGAATGCTACAGAATACGACCTGTTTTGGCCATTGAAAGATGATGGAACGCTTGGTTATGGCTTGATTGGTAAGGCTATAAAGGGGACTCCATGGCTTTACCCTACAGTATGGAATGTTAGCAAGGAAATAGATGTTGAAGGCAACTACCTTCAATATACCTACGAGCAGATTACGGAGGGGCTTTCCGGTGATTTTGAAACAAGTGGGCCTTGGAAATCTGGTACGATGGAATATACAAAGGAATCTTACCTGACGAAGGTCGTTTCGTCCATGAATGATGTTCTTCAGTTTAAATATGGAGCTAAGGGCGAGGGGGAGTTTTTTGGCGAATTTCTCGACTATGAAGGAAAAAAGAATGAACTTTTGGGTGATACTGATGTAGATATGGCTATAGAAAAGGTGAACCGCAAGTATTTGTCCAAGATTGAAATTTCGGGTAGATATGGCAGGGTTGGGTCCGTCGAACTATGCTACGTGCCTTTGGTACAATATGCAGAAAATGGTGATAAAAAGGTTGGCTTTACCAAGAGGCTTCTTTCTGCGGTACGTTTTTTCAATAAGGCGGGTGTGGAAAGCGATTATGAGTATTATAAGTATTATGGACAAGAAACGGGTGTTACAACAGGAAATAGTGCTGAGTCTCCGTGGGGAGCTCTTTTCAAGGTGAAAGGTAAAGATTGTGGATGGGTGGAATATACATACGTGAAGGAAACCCTTGGAAATGGACATGTCGATACTCTTGATGCCGAAAAGATTTTCGGTAAAGGATATCTGGATGATGGTACGCCGTACTTGGTCGGGAAGAAGACAGATAAGAAAGTAGTGGTGTTTCACAGGATCAATGGAAGTTGGGTGCATGTCAAGGATATCGACGTGAATAAAGTGTCTGATGTTGAGTTTGGTGACCAAGGGTGGTTTCTTATTAAGGATAAACTAGAGAAGGATGTTGCTGGTGCTGTGATTTATCAGTGGGACGGAAAAGATTGGAATGAAGTACATAAGGAAACGGTTGATAATGGTAGGAAGTTCTGGTCGTGGAGTTCTAGAGCGATGAATGTATTTGCTGGGCCAGATTATGTCATTCGAGTGGAAACGAATGGTGGAACTCTTGCAACACCGGTTTCGACATTAGACGTTGTTTGGTCAAAATGGGGCGAGTCCTTTACTTTAGATACAATTAATAAAGCGATGGTGAATGAGGACGGCATTAGAATTATGGCTCAGAAGAATCATATTCTCGTCCAAGTGAATTCGACCGAAGCCGTTAATTCTGTACGATTCTTTGTCTATACATTTGATAGCAAGGGTGGCGTGAAACAGACTTATGAGGATTACAATCAGGATAATGGAAGTACATATTTTTTAGGTGATGGCTACTTTGTCGGTGTTGAAGAACCTTCGGCCTATTGGGGACAATCCCGGTTCCGTGCTTGGCATTGGACCGGCTCTGGCTGGGTAAGGGAATTCAAGGATGAATTTGAAAATCTTTTTACAGCGATGGATTTGCAGGCTCATGGTCAGGATTACTATACAGTACGGCACCATGCAAAGGAACACTTGACCAACTATTATTGGGATACGGAGAAATGGTCAAGTCCGAATAGACATTTGCATATTCAGGATTTTTCATGGCCTTCTGCAGCGTGGAAATGGGCCGGTTTTAGCGGCCGTGATTTCTTTGTTGTTGGGCAGAGCCGCTTGAAGTGCAAGTGGTGGGGTTGTGATGTGAAAAAGTATGTCTATTTGCAACTTTATTACATGAAGGATGTGGAAAATAAAGATTGGGGCTATAGCTATATCGGAGCCAAAGACGAAAAAATGATACAGAAGGATGTCATAACGGGCGAAGACTGGTTCCTTGAAAAAAATAGTGTGTCTATTGCCTGGATTTGGGACGGCGAAAAATGGGTCGAGGAATCTTTAAAAAATATACCTGATTTGAAAAAAGCCTATTCGCTGGGGGATAATGCTTTTGCTGTTCCTGCGAAGAATAACAAGACGAACGTCTACTATAAGACTGGGAATACATTTGTCGGTTCGTACGATTCATATTATGTGAAAACGAAGACTATTTTTGATCCCGTTGTCGACAAGACGATTGAATATAATTACGATTTTACGAGGAATAATGCTCAAATAGCCTATGATGAGGCAAACAATACTCCGTTGTTTAAGGAAATGAATGTCATTCTTCCCTTTGGTCAAGGGGAAGTGCATAGCGTATTGTGCGACGGAAAATATCCGGAAAGTGCAGAATACAATGTTGGACTGGGTTCTTCGTGTATTGAAAGCCAGAGGGGCCGTTCGAATTCTGGTGAGCCAGGCCATACGGCGCTTTTATCTAGAAAGCAGACGTTTTTCGAACGACACCGCGAATCCGGTTGGCCTGCAAGAGTGTATCAGGATCGAGTAAAGAAGGTTGTTTCGTTCAATGGAACGATTAAGGAAACAACCACTTACGAGTATTCTTCCAAGAATGGACAAGTGGTGTCTACGAAAAAGAAGAATGGTACAAAGACAACAGAAGAGGTTGTCAAATATGTGGTCGATATGGATTCTTCGATTCGCGACTATGAAACAAAACTAGGCAATGCGAATAGAATTGACGCTGTTGCAGGAGGGTATTCTTGCATTGGAGAATGTAGCAAGGGTCGAATTGTTACCGCGTACGCAAATGGTTGGGATACTGTAGATAGCATTTTCCGGTCAGTATCCACTTGGAACATGGTTCCGAAAAAAAGAATGTTAAAGAGTGATGTTGAACTGGATATCTGTTCTATTGTGCAAAACGGGGCTGGATCTTCGTATGCCAATTGGAAGCGTTCCTCGTATAACTCCGTATATAATAAAGGGGATGTCATTGAAACGGAAGAAGGACCGAAAAAGATTAAAATGGCATCTTTCAAGAATCCGTTGACTCGCCGTGTTTATGGTACTGCAGCTGGCTGCGGTGTTAACGAATGCCTCATGCTTTCTGGTGAATATTGTGGTGAGGTCAATGATGTTGTGTGGTCTGGTTGTGTGCCGACTAGAGAAATGGACGGGATAACCGGCTATGCTATACATGGAAATTCAGGTAAGCTATATGGTCGTTTTTCGACGAAAATGCTCAAATTATCCTCTACGGGTGCAATTTCGGCAATAATTAAAAACCCACAGTTAAAAAAATACAGAATATCCGCATGGGTCCAGACCATGGACAATGATTCTGTGAAGGTTCAAGTAGCCTTGGGAACAGAAGTGCTGGACAAGAATGTGAAAACAAATATGGGGTGGCAAAAGGTTGATTTTGAAACATCTGCCATGCAATCTAATGCTGCCGTACAATTCTCGCTAACAACAACGGCTCCGTCTGGAATACGAGTTCAAGATATCCGCGTTCTCCCGTATGACGCCACGTCTTCGGCCCTGTTTTGGGATGACATGTGGGACAAGGTCATTACTACGGTGAACGATAGGGGGGTGGGTTCCTATGTACTCTATGATGATATGGGAAGAGAGGCTGAATCCTATTTGGAAACGGCTGAAGGAAATGTTTACTTGGCCTCTCGCCAGACATTTGTCGATGGAAGTTGTGTGATAACGGCATCGGGTTCAGACAAACTTGATTATGTGAAAGTAAACAACACAACTTACAAGAATCCTTCTTCGAAAAGGAGTTTTGCTCTTGATGCAATTGATGTGAGTGTTTCTCTGGGTTTGGATTCTGCAAGCGATTCCGAAATCAGGTATGCGTTGGTAAAGGGAAGTGAATCCGATTGGAAAAATAAGAATTTGCAAGAATGGATTCCTGCGGCATGTGGTGGACTTTGTCCAATATCGTTCAAGTTTACGGATAATCCTGAATGGACTCTCTTTGTTGATGTAGCTCCTTTTGATTCTGCTAAGGGAGCAAAAGGTGATTATGCATTCCAGTTCGGGATGAAGAAGAAGGACTGGGTTGTCTATGGACAAATTGAGGGCTTTGCTGATGGCGAAATTCCGCAGTTCGTAAATCCGTACGATTCATCGAATGTTGTTTACAAGAACGATCGCAACGATTCCTTGTATAAGTCAATATTCAAACAAAGCCTATGGGAATGTGATTCGTCGGCGATTGTTGGCGTACGATCCGTTGCTTATAATGTTGCTTATGGGAATGGTGGTAAGGGAACATATAGTTTGAGTCTTATTCCGCTTGCGAGTGACGCTGGCAAGAGTGACGGTGACTCTACGACAACGCTTGCGTATCCAAGAATTTATGGTAGTGATGATGGAAAAAACTATATCTATAGAGACCTGAAAGACACGACTTTCAGTGCCGATGATGTGAAAACAGCTGTAAATGGAAATGTACCGGCATTAATTTTCCGTGCGGATGTAAGGGAAAAAGTTGTTTCCATCTCGGGAAAACTTTTTTCGGTGACGGGCCGTGATACGACCTTGACTAGGCTTGTTACAGATAGCTTGCTTTATAGTAAAATCTGGAACGGACAGTCTAATCAATGGGAAAATCTTGGATCGATTCCAGTGTTTGATAGGGATACCTTCTCGGTGTCAATTTCTGGTAGGGACACGGTGTTGAAGGTTACTCATGGAAATATAGTCTCCTATTTAGATGGAGTTGTCTGCGATTACAATAATAATGCTTTCGATATGGTTTCAGGGCCTGAAGATAAACTCTATGTAGCCTATATAGGAAATCCAAAAAACTTTGCTGTAAATGCGAAAGTTGATGAAGATGACGGAACTGTGAACTATGTGAAAGTCGCTCCAGCCTATATAGTTGTGAAACGTCTCTATGATGCGTCTGAAACGTCAATGGGACGGTCTGTGTGGGCGGGCCCGAGTAAGGTTTCAGGACAGCCTCGGTATGAAGGTGATATTGTTTCATGGGATGGCTCAAATTTGCATGCGGTTGAAAATGCGAAATCTGTAAAGTTAGCGTACGATGGAAAATCTTTATTTATGGCTGTGGCTTATAGGACTCATGCGGATGAGCAGTTTGATGATGACGAAAATACTGGGGTAGATAATGCGAATGATGGTGCAAATGTGGATTATGGAGAGCTTGCTCTGACCGTTTTTAGGGCCTCTTTGGAACAGAATGTGAATTCGGATGGTGTAACCTACAGCAGTTATCTTCGATGGACGCCAGTTGAAGACAAGTCAATTGTTGTAGCAAAGAGAGGTAATTCCCTTGCTGATGAACGGAATAGGGTGATTTACATGCAACCCGGTGATGCTTTCGACTTGAAGGTTCGCGGAGATACTCCATATATTCTGTTTAGAAATAAGGCCAACGCGAATAAAATTTCAGTTATAACTCATGATGGCAACAGGTGGTTATCGATAGGCAATCCTGCTTTTGCTTATCCTGTTCAAACAGGGAAATCCGCAGATTTGGCTATATCCGTGAAAAAAGATTCTATTGTTCATCCGTATGTTGTGTTTGAACAGGGCTTTGCGGAGGGGTATGCAACCCGTAAAGATAGACTTGTCGCGATGCGTTATAATGCGGATGATAAAATTGATTTGAGCATTTCTTCCTTGGATCTTGGTGCTGATTCCTTGAATGAATCGTGTGCGTTTAGACAGTATATATTGAACTATGCACTCAATGTTGGTTATGAAGATTCCTTGTCTATAAAGCCAACCTTACGTACATCAGCTGATGTTGCCCGAATTGATATTTATGTCAATGACAATTTTGTTTTAAATAGGACTGCGAGTTCAAACGCATATTCTGTCGTCAGTTTGGATTCAGGGTTAAATAGGATAGAATTGCGTGTTATCGGGAAGGATAGCTCTGAATTGTCTTACTATCTCAATACGATTCGAGCTCCGAGACCTAATCCGAATCTGTGGGGAACGGGCAATTCCTTAGTTGTGAATGGTTACATGGTGGGCTCAAATATCACCAAAATAGATGTGACTAAGCTTGTTCCGAATCCTAGTAGCGTGACAAGGACTACTCGCAAGGATGATACTACCAAGATTCATATTCATGTAACCGGTGGTTGGGTGATTCACGTGCCCAATCCATTGGTAGACAAGGATACCGTTTTGTTCGGTGGGGATACGCTTCGTTTCTTGGGCGACTCTATTCCTAAAGGAGTGTATACGGTTAGTCCTGAGGGTGATACTGTTATTATTGATTTCTTTGTAAGACCTGACAATCAACCTTTGTTCTGGTCAAGTAGCTCTGCGAATGCGACATCTAGTTCATCGAATAATCCTTGGGAGCCGAATTTGTCCGAGGGAAATGATGATGATATTTATCAAGGTGGCTTGAGCTCTTCATCAGGTATTGGTGGCTATAGTTCGTCATGCGAAGGCGATGCATGCTGGTCTGTGTCGTCATCGTCATGTTATGGAGGCTCCTGTTCGACAAGTTCTTCTTCTAGTTCGTTGAATGGGGGATCATATCGTGATTCTTTGACTCACAATGTGCCTGATGGTGTGAAGGATATTGCCTATGCAAAATTCTTGATTACGGGGAATTTACGTGTGGGCAATCGGGTGTCGGTTGCTGGGACGATTGCAGCCGGGGGCCGTGTTGAAGTAGGTGTTGAAACGTATGCTCTTGAAGGGACAATCTCTGGTGATGATATATTCCTTGCGAATAGATCTCAAGTAGATGGCCTTCGGTTGATAGGTAATCTTCATCTACAAGATGGCGCGGTGTATGGAAGTGTAATTAATGAACCTAACCTTGCGATACCCACGATGCCTTCTTTCTCGTTCGCTACAGGTTCTTCGGATATTATCGTTGAACCTGGTCAAAATGGAAATGTTTCGCCGGGTGCATATAGAAACTTTGCTGCTCGTGAAAAGTCTAAAATTCATTTTGCTGCAGGGGACTATTATTTTGATTCGTTCTGGACGGATCCTTATGTTGAATTGGAATTTGAACCCGGGACTCGGATTTGGGTTACGAATGGCTTTAATATAGCCAATTTTAGCCGAGTTACGCATTCGGGTAATACTGGTGATTTGTTTGTTTACGTGGGTTATAGTGGGCTTGTCTCGATTGGTAATAATGTGCAGATGAAGGCTGTGCTTTATGCCCCGCAAGCATCTGTACAGATGTTTGACCATACTATTTTCGAAGGCTTTGTCTGGTCTGCAAACTTAAATGTAGAACCTTTCTGCGAGCTGAAATAAGGAGAAAAGATCATGGGTGCTTTTATCAAGAAAATTATTCAGATAGCTCTTTTCTCAGCTTGCATTTCCGTTGCCCTTGCAGATACCTGTCCTGCTGCGGATGAGCAAATCTGTCCGCCGAGACTTGACCCTGACAGTAGAATTCTTTATGGCCTTCCTGGATGGGAAAATATAAAATATCCTGCCCTTTATGGAGTCCTTACTGAGGATGATTCTGTTCTTCATGTGGACTTGAGAGCCAATATAAAGTTTGGTGGGACTACTTATAGTGAGGTAACTGTTACAAATAAAGGACGTGTTTATCTAGGACATTTGCCTAATGATTTTGATTATTCTGACGGAGCTAGGGGATATACTCCTTTTTTAGAAACTACGAAGAAAAAGATAAGACCGCTTTCAGGCTCATCTTCAATTGGAGTAGTATGGCAGACTATTAATTCTTTGGAAACGTATTCTGTTATTGAGATTGGCCCCTTTAATATTGATGATTTTGAATATCCAGTATTGTTTCAGGTGATTCTGTATATGAATGGCGAAATCCAGTTCCAGCCATGGGTTAAATGGGGAGATGCTGCCGCATATGCGTATAATGGACAATATTATAGTTCTCTTTTGAATAAACTTGTAGGAAAGGACTTGTTTTATCCGAGACTTTATAATGGTGGACATGATGTAATAGCTGATTATAATGCAATGATAAGTTCAAAAAAAGAACCTTTGGTTTTCGATGGACAATTAAGACCTGGTTGGGTTGCAAAGTCCTTTAATAATATGGGTGTTTCATTTAGTCCTGGCGAGAATGGCATTAATGTTTATTTTGGATCGGAAAAGGCTGCTGGTGGTCTTTTTGCGTATGATCATTCTCGTGAACGGCCGGTTGTCGGAAGCTTTAACTATGTGACTGTGGAGGCGTATTCGATTTCGTATGGATTTAACCTGAATGCGGAAAGTGCTGTTCCGGTATTCTTTTGGTATTTCGGCAAGGATAATGGAGATTGGATAAGTGAAGCTCATGCTGCTAACTATCCATACTTTGTTGATGGCTTTCAACTTAAGCAAACCATGCCTATTTATGCAAAAAAAGACTTACTTTCTGTTTCCAATAGGCTTCGTTTAAGGGGGGGAGATTTACTTCCGTATTCATGGAAATTTACAACTGCACACGATTATTCTGTGATTTGGCCGATTGCTTACATGGATTCCTGGAATGTCGCTGACTCAGCTGTTCAGGATATAGATATGACTAGGGCTGTTGCATTTAAGTTCCAGACATGGGATGATGCTAAGGATAGAGCAATCTCCATAAAGAATGTTATGTATGGCTTGCGCCAACCACGTTCCGTGCAGTTCCTTCCCCCTAAGACTCATGTGCTTACGTTTGTATCCGATGGCTTGAGCTATATAAAGGGTAGTAACTTTAGTGGTGGTCTTCCGCTTGAATTCATTGAAGGGGCGAGCCTTTATGCTAAGATAATTCCTTCTCCGGGAGATACGATTGAAGAAGTCGTAATCAATGGGGCGACTGTTTATAAGCGTGATTCTGTGCTTTGGAGCAATTTTGTTTCCGTTTCAGGAGATGGTTCGATTGATTTGACTCTTGAACATTCATCTAGTGATCTCAATGTTGTCGCTTCGTCTAAAAAGTGTGGCACAAGGGCTTTGCATGCAGTAAATCCCTCTTATGTGAAGACAGAAGTGTTTCTTGACCCGTTAAAAACGTCGAGAAAACTTGAAACCTATGCCGTGAAGGATGGTCTTGGACGGGTGGTGCAGACGCAGACGAACCTCGGAAATGGTTATTACAATGTTAGCGCTACATATTTAGACGATTTTGGAAATGTTGAATTTGCTCCGCTTTCTTACCTTTCTGCAAAGGATTCTTTTGCTTACGAAGACATGTACTGTAAAATGTGTATTGTAAAGTCTTCGAACTATTATAACGGTACTGATAATTTAGATAGACAGCTGGCTTTTGGTATTCCTTATGCTAAGGAAGACTACCATTATGGTGAGGGAAATGGTGTGACTAAAGACATTTCTGGGGTGGCAGAGGCATCTTATGCTATGAGCCAAAAATCCTCGATGCAGTGGACGATTCCTATTGAAACGTCGGATTATACAAATTTCATTTCTGAAGAGCAACTCAATGAAAATGTACTTACTGGAAAGTATGCGTCGGCAAAGAATGCGATTGTTGATGAAAAATCCAGTGTTGAAAATTGGACGGATTACGGTTTTAAACTTGTTGTGAATCGCTCGGCTGAAGGCGTGTACACACAGCAGATATTCGATGCCAATGGTAACGTACTGTATACTTGGGCAAAGTCCGGGGAACATGAGGTTATTTCTAGAAGTCACTATAATTCAGACAATCAGATTGATTCTACGGATATTTCGGTAGATAGAGGTCCATTCATTTTGGCTACGGTCTATACCTACGATATGGTAGGACGCGTCAAGACGCTCACGACCCCTGACAAGGGAACTGTTGTAAGTATGTATGATGCAGAAGACCGTGTCCGTTTTACCCGCGATGCGCGTCAACAGGCGATGTCGGAGAAACTTGGTTGTAGCGGAAATTACTTCTCAACGATAGAGTACGATGATAGGGGGAAAGTGGCAAAGACTGGTGAAGTCCATTGTGGACACTCTTTCAATGATTCTGCGACTTCGGTTCCCGATGATAAATTGTATATTCTTTCGGAGAATTTTTACGGAAAACCGACGATAGGAGATCTTTTGTCCACGCATGTGACTACGGACTCGAAATTGCTGCAGGGTATCCTCGACGAGATGGAGGGGGTTTCCCCGAATGACGTGGGAGCAGTTGCTTCTTATGATGGAAGTCGTGTTCGTTCCGAAGCTGCAATCAGAGCGAACAGCCTCAAAATGTCCTCTTACAACCGGCTAGGACAAAAAATCAAGCAGTGGACTATTTACGGACTAGAGGGTGCACCTGCAACGCAGGCGTCCTTCACTTATAACATTTCTGGTGAGCTTTCTTCAACGGAAACTGCCGAGTGGAAGAATGGTTCTTGGAACAAAATCTCAACGCTTGTTTATTCCTATGATGGAATGGGTCGGTTAAAGTCGGTCCTCGAGGATGGAGATAGCCTTATGCGGATTGACCGTACTGATGCAGGCACCGTATCGAAGAAAAGATATTTCGACAAGGGTGCGCCTGTTTACGACATGACTTATGCGAAGGATATCTATGGGCGAACGACCCGCGTGGAATACAAGAATTCGTCGGGCAAGACACTCTATTCCGAAACCGCGACATATCCGTCCGCTGTTGTCGGCCGTATAGATTCTGCCCACCATGTATGGGATGGTTACCATTCGAATGAAAACTACACTTACGATGCGCAGGGGCGCTTGACTGGATATGAGTCCGACAACAACCATGTTGGTGGCGGTCGCTATTCCTATGATGGCTTGGGTCGTCTCGAGTTCAAGCGTGAAGGCAGGTTCGGCAATGACACCCTGATTTCCTACACATACAGCAATGCGTTCTTCAGGCCACTTACGATGCGGGTCAAGGGTGGTCCCGAGACAGAGTACTATGCCTATGACGAGTCGGGTAACGTGTGGCTGGACAGAAACTCCATGAGTGCCTACACGATAAACGCTTTGGGACTACCAAGCAAGGTGCATCTATTTTCGAAAATTCCCGGAACGCTTACGTCAGATCAGCTGGCTAGAGATGAATGGGTCGAGTCGCGTTCTGCCACGACAGAAATGGCCTACGACGAGGGTGGACAACGCATCTGGACCAAATTCGTGGCCAACGCTCCGTCTCACACGACAGAGGTCACGTATCCGGGAATCGGCGAGTACAAATATTCTGGACGCAATTATTCTAACGATCTTGAACTGGCTCGCATAGACCTTCTCGGTGGTGGGTACCGCACGGGGCTGAATGGCGAGGCGGTCTTCCCGGTGAAGGACCTGCAGGGCAGCGTCCGCGGTTACGTGAACAAGTCCGGGCTCAAGAGCGCCTTCGGCTACCGTCCCTACGGTACCACGATTGACCTTGCCCGCTATGCGTCCGACGATGACAGGCGCTGGCAGGGGAAGGAGTACGATGGCGAACACGACAAGCTTTACTTCGGTGCCCGGTTTTATGACCCGTTCTTTGGCCTTTGGATGTCCCCTGATCCGGCGGGACAGTTCGCCAACCCGTACAGCTACGGTGGCGACCCGCTGAACTACATAGACCCCACGGGCATGTGGGCGCTTGGCGCCGGCCTCGTTTTTGGTTACGATGAGTCGCACGGCTGGAGTCTCGGCGTGGGCGTTGCCGCTGAATTCGAAGACAGCGGTGTGAACGCGTCGTATACCTTTAACCAGGACGGCTCCAGGTCGCTGGGCCTGAACACGAACGCGAGCGTATGCGTGGACGGCGTGTGTTTTAACGGGGGAAGCGGCTTCAACATGAACACCTATACGGGAACGTCGGTCAGCAAGAGTGCCGGCATATGCTTCGGTTCTTCCAGTGACGCCTGTGCCGGCTATGAGCTTGGCCAGGGGTATAGCTGGGACCGCAGCGGCGGATTTGTCGGGATGACCGTCTACGCCGAAGTCTACGCGGCCTTTGCGGGAGGGCGTAGTTCATATGGATACGAGCAGGGGTTCTTCGGGGCCGAGGGCCGCGGCATGTACGCCGGAATAAGTGGCTACGGTTTGCATGCGGAAGTGTCGCAGAACGGCGGAACGAGCTGGGGTTTTGAAGAACGCCTGTATTCTGGAATCGGCAACAACTCCAGTTCCCTAGCCGCCGACGGCACCACGGCGAGTATGGTCAAGTGGGAATTGTGGATGCCGTCTCTTGGTCGATTCGGACATTTTACCTTCGGTGACGGGTATGACGTGAGCAATGACGGTCTCGGTAAGGCTCTTGCTGATGAAGTAGTTCCGTTGCTGAAAAGTAGTTCAAATGAGGATGATTGGAAATTAGCAGAAAAGATAAGAAATAATCCGAATAATCTTACCTATGCGGAATTTCTAAAACTAGATCAGTTCTTGTTGGCGAATGGTTTTGAGCATGTTAAACGGATGAACAACCATCCTGACGGATTCAAAAAGGTTACATACAGAAAGGCAGGCTCAACTTTGTATGGCAACTTAGAACTCATGTATAGTAAAGGCGAAAATCGAGCATATTCGAGCTACAATTATGGAAATAATCATATCTCGCATATGTTGATAGATCTTTTTGGTTGGAAAGGCAGGGGGTATTGATATGAAAATTTATAAGCTGCTTCTTATTTTGTGTCCTGTTTTCTTTATCGCTTGCCTTGGGAGCGGATTCCAAAATGAACAACCTGTGGAGAGGCGCTCTCCGCTTTCAAAATTCTCAGATCCAACAGGTCAATTAAGTTATGATACTTATAAATTTGATTATAGTTTGCGCTTTAAAGGTGTGGATACAACATGGGAAAAGGATAAAAACATTTTTTATGGAATTCTTACTAATAATATTGCGTACGAAAATTATCAAATATTCAGGTTGCACAAAGACTCTTCCGAAGCTGAAATCTACGATATATTTTCCATAGACGGCTTTGGAGGAATGTGGTCTTATTCATTTGATACTTGTATGGGATCGCATATAAAAGAAAGAAACGATATTGTTTATGAATTTTGCAAGAAAAATATCCACATTCCAGAATCATTATATGCAAAAATGAAGTCTTTTTTACTGGAAAAGAAACCATCTGTCTTCACCTACTTTGCAGATTGTTTTGAGTATTTGAGTATTATCTATTATGATGGCGAAAGAAATTATTATTTCGATATGTCCAAGCCCTCCTGTCTCGATGAAAATATAAAAAAAGACCCCCGCATTCCCGAATACATTGATTTTTATAACGAAATGGCTGCTTTCATAAAACAGGATTTTAGCGCTTGCCGTTGGGATAATTTTGGAAACAAGGAGAAAATGATCCGTGAATGTGGCAAATTCAACTGGCGTTGGAAAGATAAATATCCAGAGATTCTAGGACGGTGAATAATTGGGACTGTTCGCAAAAATCTTTGGTTAAGGGCTCTTTGCGACATTACGTTTTTTTTGTAGTAAAATTGTAAGAATTGGCGTTGAATTCCATACAAAAGATTCTCCCTTAAGGAGAGTCTTTTGCATATAAGCTCTTCTGTGGGCGATGCATCTTTCTAAATTTATCTCATGAAATTTTTATGCAAATTTAAGGTTGCTGTTTTTGCATTGTTGGTTTTGAATTTGCCTATATGGGCGCAACCAACGTCGCTTCCTCCGCTTCCAATTCCCGATTCGCTTGTTGTCAAAAACTTGAATGTCAAGAATACTGAAATTCGCGACTTGCTTCAAGGACTTGCGGTTCAGTATGGACTGAATCTTTTCTTGGCCCCCGACGTAAAGGGCCCTGTTACAGTCAACTTCAGTAACCAGCCCCTAAAGTCCGCTTTGCGTGTTTTGTTGCAGGGTAACGGTTATGAATATACGGTAGACGGTTCTGTTATCCGAGTGCAAAAACCGGTAGAGAAAATTCCCGAAGCACCCAAGCCTCCCGAAAAGCGTTTTAGGGTTGAATGGGCAAACAATACCCTGACACTTGATGTTGAAGACGCCCCGTTAGACAAGTTGGTTCGCAAGGTTGTAGAGGCTACCGGAAAAAACATATTGCTGGATCAAGGTATTTCCAAGTCTGTATCAGTATTCGTGCAGAATCTTCCTTTTGATCGGGCAATGCGCTATTTGGCAGAATCAGCCGAACTGGATTATGAAGATGACGATGGTATTGTTTCGCTGAAAAAGGCATCCTGGAATTTGGGCGGGAAAGGTAACGATAACTCCAACAAATTCAAGGTGCGCTTGATTAGCGACAGCTTGTTGAATATCGAAGCTGTCGACGCTCCCTTGGCTTCGCTTTTGAGTGAAGTCCTTTCGCAAACTAAACTGAATGCGATGGTTTACGGCAAGTTGGATGGTTCTGTTACTTCGCATATATCGGGCATTCCTGTGCGCGAGGCATTGAAGTATTTGTTCCGTGGAACAGCTTATACCTTCTGGGAACGTGACGGAGTATATTTTATCGGACCGCATGAAATGCAGACTGCCGACAATTCGTTGCTTATAAAGCTTAAACACCTGCGTGCCGAAGATGTGATTAAACTTTTGCCTACAACCCTTACCAAGAGCACTCAAATACAGGTGGTCAAGTCGCAAAACGCATTGATGGCTGTTGGCAGTTACGATGTTCTTGATGCCATCTCTCAATATGTAGACAAGATGGATTTGCCTGTAGCGCAAATCTTGATTGAAGTGCTTGTTGTAGACATGGATATTGAAAAAGGGCACAATCATGGTTTGAACTTGCTGTTTGGAAAGGCTTCTCAGCATATGGGCTCCGAAATGCTTTTCCCGAATATTGACCAGACTTTGAATGCTAGGCAGACTCAAAAGATTTTCAATGGCATTGGCCTTGGCGACGTGATTCAGGTGCCTAAGGACTTGGTTGCGAAAATTGAGGCCATGGAACAAGAAAAAATTCTTGATGTGAAGGCCCGTTCGCAAATTGCAACCCTCAATGGCGAAAAGGCCGTGCTTACGATTGGCCAAACGCAGTACTACATGATGTCGTCGGAGGTTGACTATAATCAGGGTGATGCCGTTACATCTAAAACAACGCAACGCTTTGAACAGATTGAGGCGAACTCGAATATTACCGTGACTCCTTATGTAACGGGTGGTGGTGAAATTACGTGCGAAATTATTCCGGATTTTTCGGAACCCGAGGGTAGTTTTAGCAGTAGCGTTCCTCCAACTCTCAACAAGCGTTATGTGAAATCATCAGTGCGACTTCGCGATGGAGAAACTATCGTATTGGGCGGCATGGTGAAAGAAAGCGTGAATGATGTTCACCGTCAGGTGCCCTTCCTTGGGTCGATTCCAATTCTTGGATGGTTGTTCAGGAATGTGGAACAAGTTCATAGCAAAAGCCAGTTGCTCATTTTTGTAACTCCGCACATTTATTACGGTGCCGAGGGCAGCGTCGATGTTGCTGACGAAATCGAAAAGGCGAAACAGCCGCTGGTTCCTAAGAAAAAGAAGTCTGACAAGAAACCTGTTAAACAGTCCGAGGACAAAAAGAAGTGATATCTCCATTAGGCAGGGCATTGGATATTGCGGCAGGACGATACTGGTGGGTCCTGGTTGTCCGCGACGTCTCTGCTGTTGGAGATTCTGCTCAAATCCTTTGCGTTATGCGAGGGGTTGGCAGAGGTCGTAGTTCTATTTGCAGGAGCTTTTCTGGAACGCTTGAAGAATGTCGCCGTTTTCAAATTCAGCATGGCGGTGCAGATGATGGCGTGTTGTTGGTTGACGATGCCACTCCGGTAAAAATAGTTTCCGACAGCGTTAATCCGGTTGTTGATTTTCCGGGGTATAAACCGGATTGCTGGGACCATGTAGATACCGTGTCGGGAGATTTTTCTGTCGTCGCGCTACGCAGTGCCATAGAAAGTTTTGCCCAAGACGTTCAAAAGGTTGGATTTAAAATCATAATCCATTTGCCTCTAGTTTTGGCGATGTCTGAAATGGTTGAGGTCAATGAAGACGCCCCTTGTTTGTTGTTCAATAACGAAAATGGATTTGCAAGGCTTTATCTAGCTACGGAAGGAAAGGTTGTCGCCGGTTATAAGGTTCTTGGCGAAAATACGGACGAATTGGAAAAATACATTCGCGAGCAATACCTTGTAAAAGATCCGGTAAAGATTCCTTTTACGATTAATGCAGAAGAAATTGCCAAAACGGTCGCTGAAGATGCTTGGCTTTTTAGAACAGACAACATGCCCAGCTTCCATACGCCTGCAAATAAGGATGCTTTACAAAGGCTTCGTGACGCGGCACTTTTCAGGAGAACTGTAAAGGCGTGCGTTGTCGTTTTGCTCCTGTCGGCTTTTGTTGTGCTGGCGTTAGGTATTGTTGAGTCTGTTTACACAAGCGAATCGCAGGCGAAAATCCAAGCGCACCAGTCTATTGTTCAAAAGCAAAAAGACCTTGCTCTAATATGGGAAAAATTGGACAGAGAAAAAGCCCAATCAGAAGAATTCCTAAAACATAGAAGCAGGATGTCTACGACTATCACCAATTTTGCATCGGTTGTTTCCGAAGATATCTGGGTTACACATTGGTTGATATCGGGACAGGTTCATTCTGTACAGGGTTATGCGGTAACCTCTAAAGATTTGTCTGACTTTTTAGAGAAACTAGAAAACGACCGTTCCTTTATCAATGTTAGATTGCGCACGACTGAAAAAACAACTTGGAAAAAACATGATGTTGTTCGCTTTGATTTGACTGCGGAGAATGTTAGGTGAAGTCGTTCCTTTCGAAAAATAAGTACAATGTCTTGACGTTGCTTGCCGTGCTTGCAATAATTGCCTTGCTCGCCTTTTGCATTGTTCCCAAGGCAGTCGTTTTTAGTGAACGCTTGACGTCGGTACGTTCCGAGGTGAAAATAGCTGAGTCGATAGGGGACATGGTCGCATCTCCTGATTCGCTTATAGATGAATATCGTAAGGTCTCCTCGCAGATAGACCGATACGTGAACGCCAGGGCCACATCGTCAAGGATTCTCGCCTATATCCATGATACCGCCCAAAAGAAAAAAGTTTCGTTGCATGACCTTTCGACAGGTGAAATCAAACGGTCTTCGGGAAAAACTGAAATACCGGTGTCTTTCAGAATGAATGCCTCTTTTGCAGATATGCATGAGTTTGTTACAGAACTGGAAAACGGGATTTATTGTATACAATTGCACGACGTGAATATGAACCGTGAAGAAAGTGGCCGCGTGGATGTCTCGGTGCACCTTTCAGTTCTTAGCAAGGGAGTACCGAATGAATAAATTGATTGTATTCATGGTTTCTCTAACGTTGCTTTTGTGGGGGATGTTTTTGTGGAAAATGTCCAACAATGTTAATGCCGGAAAATCCCCAAATACAGAAAATGTCGAACAGGTGACGGCTGCTGGTTTTGACATGCAGGGAATGCTTTCGCTGTTGGAACCTCAGAAGAAACCTGCTGCCGATTTGCGCGATCCCTTTCTTACACCAAAGCGTTTTGCGCCTGCACCGAAACCCCAGCCCCGTGTTGTAAAGCCGAAGGTTGACACAGTCGTCCAACAAACTCCGCAACAGCCATTAATTACGCTTGATGCTATTTTGCCAGGAGACAATCCCGTAGCGATTATCAAGTACCACGGTGAAACGGCTGTGGTAAGCGTTGGCCAGAAAATTTGGGATGTGGTTATCACTGCGATTGAGACGAATCGTGTGGTAATACGCTATGCCGGCGGAACATTTGAAATAAAGTGATTCTTTGGCGACATTTCCTGATTTGCTGAAAAAGATATAGTGCTAATCTTTTGCTATTATTTTAAGAATTAAGGGATGTTCTATGAGCCTTGCGAAAGTCCTTTTTGTTTGCGATAAAAACGAGTGTACCAGTTTCGGGCGATTGACGCTGAATCTGGTGAAGGCGGTGTCGGGAAAATTCGATGCCCATGTGCTTTGGCTCAAGACTCCCAAGTTCTTTGGTGAAGCCGATAAGAAAACGGCGACTTCGCAAGATTCGAACTATGTATCTCACGAAGTGTGGGCGAAATCGCTCTATACGGGATATTTGAGTTTTCGCGCACCGCTTAAAAAGCTGGTCAAGAAAATCCAGCCCGAAATCGTTTTCTTTATTCGGCCGGAACTCGGTTTCTTGGTGCCGGTGGTGAAGGGGCGCGCCAAGACGGTCATGTTTGTGCATGATACCTTTGCCGAAACCTTGTACCCGAACAGCACGAAGTTCAAGCTGTTGAACCTGTTCTACATTCGCCCGACAGTCAAGGCGGACTTTTTCGTGTACAATTCCAACTGGACTTGCGAACAAGCGGCGGACCATTTTGGCATAGAAATGTCGTCAAAGCCGGGAGCCGTCATCGGTTGCCCCATCGATAGCGCCTTGTTTAACAAGCCCGAAACGAAACCGACGTTTGAAGAAAAGAAAGTTTTTCTGCGCAAGTACGGCATCAAGAATTTTGATGGCATGTGCCTGAACGTAAGCCTCGATGAACCCCGCAAGAATATCGAGACTTTCTTTGAAATGGCGCGCCTCAGGCCGCATGTGGCCTTTGTGCGAGTTGGCAAGTTCTCTGAACGCCTGCGTGCCATCGTGAATGAAAAGAAACTTTATAACGTTTATCACTTTAGCGAATTCAAGGCGCATGAACTGCGCGACTTTTATCGCCACGCAGACTTGATGGTGTATCCGTCGCTTTTAGAAGGCTTCGGCCTTCCGCCTATCGAAGCGATTGCTTGCGGAACGCCTGCGCTCTGCGCCGCAACCTCAGCAGTCAAGGAAAATCTTGACGGAGTTTGCCCGCTGATCAATCCGCCGACGGATGCCGAGGCATACGCCCGCGTGATCGATCGCGTGCTCGCTGGCGAAAACGTGCTCGATGAATCTAATGCAAAAAAACTCCTGGAACATTGTTCCATGGAGTCATTCAGCAAACGAGTTGTCGACTTTTTTAATTCTATTTCCGGCGCCACACCTTAATCAGGCTGTGGTTCTTTCTGGTTGCAAGCCAAAGCGTCGGCCAAATCAGAATGATATCGCGAATCAGGCTTGTCCAGGCTTCGGCCTTGTCGTGGGCATCGCCGTCTTCAAGCTCAAAGCAACCGCAAGTGATTCCGAGGTCGTTGCCCAAGGCCCAAGTGAGGGCGATGATAAAGCTCACGAACATCCAGAAAATCGCAAATGCCGATTCACGCACGAACGGCGTTACAATCATCGCAAGCCCGAACCAGAATTCAAACTGCGGGTACACCAGGGCAAAGAAGTTGTTCACGCTTTCCAAGTGCAAAGCGGGGAAGAACTGGTACTGCGCCACAAGGACAGCAAACTGGTGCGGGTCCTGAATCTTGTAAATGCTCGCGAAAATGAACATGCCGCCAATGCCCACGCGGAACAGCGTTTCGAGGGCTCGGATGGCAAAGTCCTTTTGCAGGCGGTAAGCCGGAACGCAAATGCCCGTGGCGATAATGATGGCGGCAAGACCCACATGAATATTGTAGCGGTAAGCCTTTGGCCAAATGTCAATCAGCCAGTCTTGGTCGGTAAAAGTCAAGAACGATTCCGGGAACGAAATTTCGGCAACACCGATAGCTACCAGAATCGAGGCTACAACGAGCAGTACTGCAGAGATAATCGTCTTCTTCATTACAGCACCTCGTCCGGCTTGGCAAGAATTTCCTGGCTGCCGATCCAGTCGACCGACTTGGAGTCTTCAACGCGAATGTTGTTGATAACGGCAAGCGCAATGCAGAATGCGGCAATCCCCAAAAGAACAATCCAGTTCAGGGATTTTAAATAGTTTTTAGTGTAATCGAAAACGTTAAGAGCTATAGATTTCATATCCATAAGATACAAAATCTTTGGTCTTACTTAGTCCACAGGCTCTTTTCTTTTTCAATAAACTTCACGAATTCTTCGGGGGGCACGGGTTTCGAGAAGTAGTATCCCTGAATCACGTCGCAACCCATTCTCTTAAGGGTCTGCAGCTGGGATTCCGTTTCGACGCCCTCGGCAACGCAGGGAACTTTCAAGAATTTCGCAATGTCGATAATCAATTCGACCATTCGCTTGTTCTTTTCGTGCTTTTCCATGTTGCGCACAAAGGACATGTCAATCTTTAGAATGTCGATCGGGAGTTCTGTGAGCATGCCGAGCGAAGAGTATCCGGTTCCAAAGTCGTCCATTTCGATATGGAATCCTTTACTGCGCATGCTGTTTAAAACATCAATCAGGCCTTGGGCGTTGTCAGAATAAGCGCTTTCGGTAATCTCGATCATGTATTCGTTGGGCGTAAGCTTGTTCTGTTCTAGAATGTTGCAGAACTTGTTTTCGAGCTCGGGGTCGTAAATGTCGATGCGAGATACGTTTACCGAAACCGGGACCGTAAAGTCAAATTCGTCTTTCCAACGACGGATTTGGGCGGCAGCCTCGTTCCATACATAGTTGTCGACCATCTGGATTAGGCCGTTTGATTCGAACAGGGGAATAAAGTCGCCCGGGTTGATAAAACCGAGTGAGGGGTGAATCCAGCGGATAAGGGCTTCGGCGCTGCGCAGGTGCGGCTTATCGCCTTGAATGGCGTACTTCGGCTGGTAGTAGACCTTTAAGTCCTTATGTTCAATTGCATCGTAAATGTCACGAATCAGGCGCTCTTCACGCAAGTGCTTGCTATGCAGTCCGCTGTTGTAGAATGCAATCGAATTCGTGAAATTCCCGCCAATGCGGTCGCAAGCGTTTTTGGCGCGGTCAAACCAAGATTCGGGGTCCAAGTTTCGTTCGACATATTGCCATACACCGATTCGAATACGGATGTTGTTGACTTTGGCGACCTTTGCAAGCATGCTTTGGAGTGCTTCTTGTAAATCCCCGTAATTTTCCTGGTGAATGCAGTAAACGTAAAATACGTCGGCTCCTGCTCGACAGGCGATCGCGTTCAGGGTTGCAAGTGTTTGCTGTAGGTAGTTGCCGATTTGCGAAAGAATTTGGTCGCCGACTCCACGTCCGTAAATTTCGTTAATCAGTCGAAAGTGCTCTATATCGATAACGATGGCGTCGCGGTCTGACCCCATGTCCAGGGGCATAATCTGCTTCAGGTATTCAAAGAAGTAGTCAATGGTATAAAGCCCCGTGAGTTTGTCCTTTTCGGTCTGTTGCACCAGGTTCTTGCTTTCGTACAGCGCCATGGTGTGCTCGCAACGGGCGAGAATAACGTCGGGGGAGTTCAGGGGCTTTCGTATAAATTCGTCGGCGCCCAGTTTGTAACACCCGTTGTCATCGCCTTCTCCTGTAATGACGATAACGGGAATGTTCTGCAAAAAGCTTTGGGCGCTTCGTTGCTTTAAAAATTCGATGCAGGCGTCGTCGGGCAGTTCCAGTTCTAGTAAAATAAGGGAATAGGTCGTGGGGGCGTCCATCAACAAAAGCAAGGCTTCTTGCGTATTGCCGACTACGGTGATATTGTAAGACTCTTCCAGGACATTCTGGAGAATTTCCTGGCAATTCGGATCGTCTTCGATCACCATTATATTTTGTCTACTCTTAAACGAGGCCATCGTATTTTCTCACTTCGTAAGATAAATATATGTTTTTGGCGGCCGTCTTTTTTTGTGAATGCAAAAAAAAACACCCTGCCGAAGCAGGGTGTCCAAACTCTTGGTTTGAGTGGTTACTACCTGGAGTAGTATTCCACGACGAGCTGTTCTTCCAGCTTGACCGGAATCTGTTCGCGGAGCGGGAGCTTCACGAGCGTGCCTTCCATCTTGCCGGCGTCGACAGTCACGTATTCAGGGACAGCCGGAGCGTTAGCAATGGCTTCCTTGATCTGCACGTGTTCCTTAGAGCCTTCGCGAACTGCAATCACGTCACCGGCCTTGATCTGGCGAGACGGAGAGTAGCTGCGGACACCGTTCACGGTGAAGTGACCGTGAGCGACATACTGGCGAGCTGCAAAAATCGTGCGAGCAAAACCCATGCGGTAGACAAGGGCGTCAAGACGGGTTTCGAGCAAGATCATCAGGTTGTCACCAGCAGAACCGGCGCGACGGTTGGCTTCGTCATAAGCCTTGGCCAACTGAGCTTCGGAAATGTTGTAGGTGAAACGCAGACGCTGCTTTTCGACGAGCTGCTGCTTGTACACGGAAGAAGACTTCTTGCGGGTCTGGCCATGCTGGCCGGGTGCAAAGTTACGGCGATCGAGAGCCTTCTGAGTCTTCTGAGAGACGGCGAGTCCGAGAGAACGGGCTACCTTACCTTTTGGTCCACGGAAAGAGGACATTTTTACCTCGTTAAAGGAAGCTCTTTGGTTAACATGCATGTTGGCAGAGCTTGGCGCGACATGCACTCATTGGTGCGACATATATAGAAATAAATCTGCCGTTTTTCAACTGAATCACCCCAAAAACAGCCCGAACCACCCCTTTAGGTCGCCACTTTATTATATTAGGGCCATGGATTGGAACGAAAATCAGCTAAAAGAACCGCGTTTGATTGATATCCCTATTGCCCACGACCAGCGGGGTAACCTGAGTGTGGTCGAGGGGGGCGAACTGGTGCCCTTCGATATCAAGCGCGTGTATTACCTGTATGACGTTCCCGGTGGAACGACCCGTGGTGGGCATGCTCATCGTAACTTGCGTCAGCTGATTATTGCCGCTAGTGGCAGTTTTGACGTGATTTTGGATGACGGCAAGAAACGTTCCAAGTATTCTTTGAACCGTTCTTACCATGGTCTTTATATTCCGACTATGCACTGGCGTGAAATCGAAAACTTCTCGTCGGGCGCGGTGTGTATGGTGCTTGCGTCGGAACATTACGATGAATCCGACTACATCTACGATTACGAAGACTTTGTAAAAGAGGTCGGCAAGATTTAATATGAAATGTGTAATCTCACATTCCACATTTCACATTTTACATCTATTTTTCGAACCTGGTATTTACGCAGGGGAGTGCTCCGAACGATTCCTTGAAATGGTAAAGGTTTTCGTTTAAGTATTCGCCGCCATCTTCGGTAGAAATACCCCACGAAAAATTCTTAGCTCCGTTGCGGGCCGCTTCGCGCAAGGCATTTATGAGCATTGCGGTTGATGCATTTGTATCTCGCTGGCTGTCGTCGGGCGCAAGATACTGGAAATGGTATACCTTGGCTTGCTTGAAAACAAAAATCATCATGCCCGACAGATAAACGCCGTCTTTCCATACCCCGCGGAATAAAATTTCTTCGGGGAATCTTTGCTTTAAATCGCGCAGCTCGGCAATCGTATGCACGGGCTTCGTGTTGTGACGCGCTTTGGAAAGAGTCAGGAACTCGTAGAATTTTTCCATTTCGGAATCAGGAAGTTCGCCGTAAGTCAAGCCGTATTTTTCGGTTTGCCTAAAGCTGTAACGGCATTTCCCGTTGCAATTTTCCAAGGGGTCAGTGAGTTCGCTTAACGGCGTGAAACAGCTGAGTTCGGAATGTCTGCTGTAGCCCTTGTGCTCTAGAGCGTAGTCCAACAAGTCTGTTGGCGCTGTAGCAAAAAGCGGTGCAGTGGGTTTTAACACAATGCCCTTGAAATGGGAGACGATATAGTTGTCGATTTCGTCTAGAATTTTAAGGACTTTTCCGCCGGAATAAAAATCTTTCGAAATGATGGGGCCACCAAAGGTGGTGCCCTGATGCGATACGAATTTGCCGTCTATGTTGCAACCGGGAACGACCGCGGCGATCACTCCGCTTTTCTCGATAAAGAAAGAGGCGTCTGTAAAGCGCCCTTCAGGGTGGTAATTCAAGAATTTGCGCGTTTGCAAAAAAGTCCCGTTCATGGATTCTTCCATGACAAATCGATCCCAGCGGGATTCTCTTTCGGGGCTGTAAGGCAAAATTTCGTACATATCCTTTAAAATAGTAAATTCCTAACCACTAATCACTGTCTACTGTCTACTTTCTACATCCTACTATTTTTCTATTTTCTCAAACAATGATGAATGTCCCGTTTTATTCGCTGGATTATGTGAATCGCGCTTTAGGCGATGCCCTGCGCGAGTCTTTTTCTGATGTTCTTGATTCAAAGTGGTTTATTCGCGGAAATCGCTGCCGCGAGTTTGAAGACGCCTTTGCCGCCTATTGCGGGAAAAAGGCATGTGTCGGAGTCGGAAATGGGCTTGACGCTTTGACCTTGATGCTGAAGGCTTCGATTATCCTGGGGCGTATTGCCGAAGGCGACGAAGTGATTGTGCCGGCGAATACCTTTGTGGCGACTGTTTTGGCGGTGCGTGCCGCAGGACTTGTTCCTGTTTTGGTTGAACCGGATCCTGTAACTTGCAATCTGAATGTGCAACACTTGCAAGAGGCGTGCTCTGAAAAGACCCGCGCTATTATCGCGGTGCATTTGTATGGCCGCTTGGCAGATATGCCTGCAATTTGTGAATTTGCAAAGGCGAAAGGCTTGCTCGTATTCGAAGATGCGGCCCAAGCTCACGGAGCTTGCGGCGAGTCCTATTCGTCTAATGCTGCGGCCTATAGCTTTTATCCGACCAAAAACCTCGGCGCCATGGGCGATGGGGGAGCGGTAGTAACCGATGACGTAGAACTTGCCCAAGTGGTAAAGTCTCTCGGTAATTACGGCTCTGTCGAAAAGTATGTGAACGAATTTGTAGGCGTAAATTCCCGCCTCGACGAGGTTCAGGCTGCGGTACTGCTGGCAAAGCTCCCGCATCTGGATTCCTGGAACAAGCGCCGTCAAGAAATTGCGGCCCGCTATTGTGCCGAAATCAAGAACCCGTTGGTGCGTGTGACTCTAGTTCCTGCGAATCCGCAGTCGCATGTATGGCACGTGTTCCCGGTATTTTGCGAAACTCGAGATGATTTGCAAATGTTCTTGAAAGGTCGCGGTGTAGAAACGCTGATTCATTATCCGATTCCGCCGCATTTGCAGCAAGCCTTTAGTGGGTCAACATCCCGTGGGGAACTTCGTCACGGAAAACTTCCGGTTGCCGAAAGACTTGCAAAGACCGAACTCAGCATTCCCATGGGTCCGTCCATGACCGAAGATCAAGTTTCCTATGTCGTAGAATCGCTCAATGCCTATGCCCGCTAATCCGAATTTTACAAAGCTTTTTGCCGGTTCTGGTGCGGTTACGCTGTTCAATGCGCTTCGTGCTTTTGTTATCAACAAGTTGCTTGCCATCTTTCTGCCACCGGCTGCATTTGCCTGCGTGGGGCAGTTCCTGAACCTAATGTGCATTGGCCAGGCTACGTCTTCTTTGGCATTGCAGAATGGCTGGACGGCCTTGACTTCTCAGAACAAGGATAACCGAGAAAAATTGATGGGTGTCTGGCGTGGCGGTGTCCGCTTGACGACGTTTGCAAGTCTGCTTACGTTTGTCGTGGCGCTCCTGTTCTGCTTTATGGCGCCTCTCGAAACGCTTTTGCCCGGAGTCCCGACTCGCTTGGCGCAGGCGGCAATCTTGTTTGCTTTGCCGGGTGTTTTTGCGACAAACATCATTACGATTACGGCCGCCGTCATGAATGGTCTTGGCGAAAATCGCAAGTGGGCGCTTATCAATATCGTGACTTCGGTATGGCAAATGCTGTGGGTGGCGTTCTTCTTGTATACGGGTCGCTTGTCGGTGCTTTCGATTATCGCTACCCAGTCCATTGTGGCTGCTATTTTTGCCATCCAGATTTCTAGTCGCGCTGGTTTTAGCGTCAAGCAAATTTGGAAGTCGGCTCTCGATACCCGTGGTCCGTGGATGTCGTATGCTTTAATGGGCCTTATTCCTATGGTGCTTTCTCCGTTGGTGTTGACGTTTATTCGAACAACGGTTGCATCAAATTTTGGAAATGATGCCGCCGGTATTTGGCAGAGCGTCTGGAAGGTTTCTGATTTTCTGTTTATGGCCATGTCTGCGATTTTGACGGTAATCTTGCTGCCGCGCGTGTCGCCCAAAATGAACCGCCATGATTTCTTTGCCATGTTGCATCCGCTTTTACTCCGCATTATGGGAATTTCGCTTGTCATGGTCTTGGCCCTTTATTTTTGCCGTGGAATCTTGGTGCAAGTGCTGTTTTCGCAGGCATATATGGGGGCGGTCGATTATCTGCCATTCCAGTTGGTGGGCGATTTCTTTAGAGCCGGTGGCTTCGCGCTTGCGCTGGTGCTGATTGCCCGTGCCGAAACCACGAAGTTTCTAGTGATTGAAATATGTGCAGAATTACTACTTGCCGTGGGAACGTTTGTTGGAATTCGCCTGTTTGATTTTAACGGGCCCATGATGGCGTACGCCTTTGAAAATCTGGTTTACGTGATTGTGCTCTATGTCGTTGTGCGGAGGCTTAAGTGGAATATTCAGTAACGAACATGTTTGCCGAAAAAATGACGGAAAATGTTTACGTGAAGGCCTTTGCACAAGGTTCAGAAATGGAACAGCGTGAACTTCCGCCACTTGTTTCGGTACTCTTGCCCAGCTACAATCACGAAAAGTATGTTGAAGCCGCCGTGCGCTCGGTCATGGAGCAAAAGGGCGTTGCTTTTGAATTGATTGTCGTCGATGACGGAAGTTCCGATAGCTCTCCGCAGATTCTTGAACGCCTGCAAAAGGAATTTGGCTTTCATTACGTACATCGCCCGAACAAGGGAATCGTTCCGACGATGATTGAACTCCTTTCGTTGGCGAAGGGCAAGTATTTCTGTTCGATTGCTTCTGACGACATGATGCCGCCCGATCGTTTGCGGATTCAAAGTCAGTATATGGAAACCCATCGTGGTAAGCCCGTATGCTTTGGGCAGGTGGTGCGCATGGATGCCGAAGGCAATCTTGATAGCGAACGTGATCCGCGGTATACGACGGCTGTTCCAGAGGTGACTTTTGCAGATATTTTCTTAGGGAAAAAGGAACTTCATGGCTGCACAGAAATGATCGATTGCGAAACTTTCCGTGCGATGGGTGGTTTCAATGCGGACTTCGTGATTGAAGATTTCCAAATGATGCTCAAATTCCTTTATCACTACGAGCCACTGCCTGTTCTTGATACGGTGTGCTGCTATTACCGCACGCATTCGACCAATGTTTCTGGTGATAAGAACTGGCTTTATGAAAATACGCTCAAGGTTTTAGACCAGTATTCTTCGCACAAGCTTTATAAAGAAGCTCGCCGCATTTGGATGTCACACTGGTTTTCTGCCTTGTGCTATGCCAATAAGAAAGAAGCTTTGCGCAAGTTGCCGGAATTGTGGTCGTTCTCGCTTCCGTTCCTCAAGCGCTTCCCGAAACTCTTTATTCCGAAATTCTTGCTCAAGCGTTAGTTCTTGGGTTGCTTGAATAGCGCCTTCAATTTCTGCAAGGTTCCAAGTATTCCAAGCGCCTGCAGGTTTGTCCATAGGGCAAGCGGAATTGATAACGCTTTAGCGATGGGTCGCGGGAACTTGGCGAACAGCATTTGCCTGCGGGCGATTCCCTTTCGCACCGATTCGGGGCGCCAGCTGCTGCTGAAATGGTGAATACTGAAGGAATCTTTTGTCGCGCGGATTTTTCCGTCGATAAAGCTCTTGGGCGAAAATGCGCTTTCCGGCAAGATTTTCAGGTCTTTGAAATCCTTGAACGATTCTCGCAGAATATTCGGCAGGACCATCTGGTCGACTACATTTTCGGAGTAATTGAATTCCTGATTTTTGTAAAAGTCCAGCGCAACCTTCATCGGGCTGAATCCGGCTTCGCAGCCCATGGTGGCGGCTTCGATTCGGTCAGAGCCATTCTCGTAGCCTAAAATGTAGGGCTGATCCAGCATCGGCTCGAATGAACGCAGAACTTCGACATCGGTGTCGAGGTAAAGTCCGCCTTCTGTATACAGCGCGTAGAGTCTTACGGCGTCGGCCGCAAAGGCCCAATTTTTCTGGACGAGCGCTTTGTTTACCCAAGGAATGTCGAGGGCTTTTGCTTTATCGTAGTCCCACTTGACCCATTCAAAGTTGGGCAAAAACTTGTGCCAGCTGTCAATGCAACGCTGGATGCTTTCAGGGAATGGCTCGCCAGAAAACCAACAGTAGTGAAGCTTTTTAGGAATCATCCGAACCTCCGGAGTGCAAATCCGAAGATCGCTTTACCGCCAAAAGAAATCAGCGCAGCCACCTTATTGCGAGTGCGGCTGTTAGCGTTAAAAAGCGTTTCCAGACGGAAATCCTTGATGTGTTTCCAAGCCCGAGTCCGGAAATCTGTGAATTCGTCGGTGTCGGGCGTGCGCATTAGAATGCTGCAGCTGGCGCTAAAAAGATTGCTGTGGGCGGCGCGATTCAGTTCTGCACCTTTGCCTTCGACAAGCGTGCAGATTCTTTCGGCTATGTCCAGCAGTTCCGCTTTCTTGCTGTTGTATGCGGTCGCCAAAATGCTTGAGCCATGCCTGCGGTTCAAATAAAGCGGCTCGGGAACGAATGTGACTTTTTCTGCTTCCAAAAGCACTTGTGGAATGCAGTCCATGTCTTCGAAATAGATTCCCGGTGTGAATCGGCGACTTTGCCAAATTTGGGCGCCGTAGAGCTTGCTCCAGGCAGAATAATCAGGCCCGTTTTTTTGGTAGAGGGCTCGTTCTAAAGCTTTTTCAGGGGCGAGCGCAATCGCTTGAACTGTTGCGTCTCTGGTTTCAATTTCAGATTTTTTCCAGAAAAGGAGCTTGTCGCTGCAGGCAATGTTTGCTTTGTTCTGCGTGGCGGCATCCCAAAGCTTTTGTAGAAAACTGGGGGCCAGCATGTCGTCGCTATCCACGAAGGTTATCCAGTTCCCGCGGGCGGCTTTAATTCCTGTGTTGCGTGCTTCGGAAAGGCCCTTGTTTTCTTGATGGATAATGACGATTCGGTTGTCTTTGGCCGCAAATTGTTTTACGATGGCGGCACTGTTGTCTGTGGAACCGTCATCGACTGCGATGATTTCGAAATCAGTGAAAGTCTGCGCTAGCACACTGTTCAAGCAATCCTCAAGGAACTGCTCCGTGTTATAGACCGGTATGATGACGCTGACTTCTGGCATGAAAATGCCTTTCTACGTATTTAAATTCTGGACGACTTCGCCCCAACCCATTTGCACGATGGCGCCGGCGCGAACCAGATTGCCTTGCGCATCTTCGTATTCTTTTAGAATCTGACTCCATTCCGACACATCGCGGCGGAACTTGACATCTTTGTGAATGCGCTTTAGGAGCATGTCTTGCTTCCATTGGGCGGCGGCAGAGAGCTTCTGGCAAGAAACATCGAGAGCGTCCAGGTAGGCGGGGATAGCATCAAGGAATGTCTTTTCGAAAGGCTTTGCCTTGGACTTTGCCTGTAGGACCAAGTTCTTTTGGTTGATGGCGTTCTTGCGGATTTCGCTCATGAGTCGAACGATACGTTCGAAATCCACTTGCGGCCAGAATAGGCTGAACGGCCACATCTTTTTCCAGTGGAATTTGAACATGGATTCGTGGGCCGTATTTTTGGCCCTGATAAGTTCCTTCAGGTTTTCAAAAATGACCTGAGACGGGAGCATTTCTTTGTTTTCTTGTTCGCTCATGGCCTGCAATATACTAAAAAAGGGGGTGTTTTCTGTAAAAAAGCCTTAAATTTCGGAAAGTTTGCTTGTTTTTTTTTATTTTGGAAGTAAATTCTATATGCAAAAAACTTGCAAAAGGATACTTATGGACAAAAAGAAATTCAAAATTTTGATGATTGTCGATATTGTGCTCATTATCGGCTTGTTTGCCTTGATGATGGTTCTGAAGGGTCAGTACAACGACCAGGCCCAGAAGACGGTTAAAGAACAGGTGGATGCCTACCTTGAACTTTCCAACGGTGCCGTTCAGGATCAGTGGAAGTCTGTCGACCAGTACGGTATGGCATGGCGCTTGGTTTATGCCTCTTTGACCTCTGCTAAGACCGAAGCTGCTTTTGATGCCGCGGTCAAGGCTATCGAAGGCGACAAGGATGCCCGTTTCAAGCAGCTTTCTTACATGTATGAAGCCGCTGGCATTCCGGCCCAGGCCCAGAATTCCATTTACGAAAAGGCTGGCCTTGCCGACAAGTTCCTCTTGAAGAACGAAGGTGGCGTTAAGGAAGTCGCTTGCGGTAAGAACTGCGTGATTTCTTTCACCTTTGCCAAGGGTAAGCTCAAGTCTAGCGACTACAAGGCTCTTGTCAACTACAACATGGCTGATAACTTTAAGCTCGAAGCCCCGGCGGCTTACCACTTTGAATAAGGAGTTGTACCAATGAACGTAAAGAATATTTCGATTGCACTCACCGTTCTGGTTATCGCTCTCCTTGCTACACTTTTGATGCAGAAGGGTAGTTACGTGTCTCAGGCTACGGAACACTACACCAAGACCACGACGAACTCTTACAAGGGCGCCTCCAAGATCATTGAATACGTGAATAACTCTATTGACGTGAACAAGGGTGTTTGGACGCTTGCTTGCGAAGCTGTGCAGACTGTAAAGACTTCGCAGGATCAGGCTCGCCTGGAATCCAAGTATTTCCCGGCAACCAAGGGCTCCATGAGCATTGCGAATATGACTCGCCGCTTCGAAGCAACGGGTGCCTACTACATCATTTCGAAGTTCTCGAAGGTTGAAGTCGACAAGAAGACCGAAGTCAAGTCTCTTGCTGGTCTCGTCTCTGTGAACGTGAACGCTCTCGTCGGTAATCCGGGCGAAGAAATCGCCGAAGAGGAAGAAGGCGAAGAAGGCGCTGAAGAAGCTGTCGAAGAAGCTCCGGCTCCGAAGAAGGCTGCAAAGCCCGCCAAGGCTGCTAAGGGCAAGAAAGGCAAGAAGGGTAAAAAGCGCTAATCGCTTGACTCTCAACGAGTTAGAAAATTGTAAGAAACGACCCGCCCGGCGGGCCGTTTTTTGTTGCGATTATTTCTGTCTACTTCCTACTTCCTACTGTCTACTAATTTCTAAATTTTGCGCGTAAAAAACAAATAGAGGTTAATAATGCTCATTCTTCGTGGTACGCCGGCTCTGTCGGATTTCCGTCTCCAGAAACTTTCTTCCGATTTCAAGAGCGCAGGCCTTTCTGTCGCATCCGTTTACGCTGAATTCCTGCACGTGGTGGATTTGTCCGCCGACCTGACCGATGCAGAAACCGAAACTTTGAAGAAGGTGCTGCATTACGGTCCGGCCCGCGAACCCAAGGCTCTCGAAGGCGAACTCTTTGTGGTGTGCCCGCGTCCGGGTACCATCAGCCCGTGGAGTTCCAAGGCTACCGATATCGCTCACATCTGCGGCCTCCCGGCTATCAAGCGCATTGAACGCGCTATTGCTTATTACGTGAAGTTTGAAGGTGCTGCTCCGGCCGGTGCCCGCGAAAAGATTTCGGCCAAGATTCACGACCGCATGACGCAGGCCGTTTTCGCCGACACCGCCTCCTTGGAAGTCCTCTTCAGCAAGGAAGAACCGCGTCCGCTGAACGTGATTCCGGTGCTCACCGAAGGCCGCGACGCCCTCGTGAAGGCTGACAAGGAAATGGGCCTCGCTCTTTCCTCCGACGAAATCGATTACTTGGTCAAGAACTTCACCGAACTCAAGCGCAATCCGACCGACGTGGAACTTTACATGTTCGCGCAGGCCAACTCGGAACATTGCCGCCACAAGGTGTTCGGTGCCGAATGGACGATTGATGGTGTCAAGCAGGACAAGTCCCTGTTCCAGATGATTAAGAACACCTACCAGCTCCACAACTCTAACATCTTTAGCGCCTACAAGGACAACGCCGCCGTGATGAAGGGCGCTGTTGCTGGCCGCTACTACGCCGACCCGCGCAACAACAAGTACGACTTCCACCACGAAGAAGTCGACATCCTCATGAAGGTCGAAACCCACAACCACCCGACGGCTATTTCTCCGTTCCCGGGTGCCGCTACCGGTAGTGGTGGCGAAATCCGTGACGAAGGTGCCACGGGTAAGGGTTCCAAGCCGAAGGCTGGCCTCACGGGCTTTAGCGTTTCGAACTTGAAACTGCCGGGTGCAGTCCAACCTTGGGAAAAGGACTTTGGTAGCCCGTCCCGTATTGCTTCTGCTCTCGACATTATGATTGAAGGCCCGCTCGGTGGCGCTGCATTCAACAACGAATACGGCCGTCCGAACATCCTCGGTTACTTCCGTACTTTCGAACAGGAAGTCGATGCCCAGAACGGCAAGGAAGTCCGTGGTTACCATAAGCCGATTATGTTGGCCGGTGGTCTCGGTAACATCAAGCATGAACATATCGAAAAGGGCCACATTGATCCGGGTGACCACCTGATCGTGCTCGGCGGTCCGGCCATGCTCATCGGTCTTGGTGGTGGTGCTGCTAGCTCTGTGGCTAACGGTGCCGGTAATGAATCTCTCGACTTTGCCTCTGTGCAGCGTGAAAACCCCGAAATGGAACGCCGCTGCCAGGAAGTCATCGACCGTTGCTGGGCGATGAACGAAGAAAACCCGATTACCTTCATTCACGACGTGGGTGCAGGTGGACTTTCCAACGCCTTCCCGGAACTGGTGAACGATGGCGGTCTCGGTGGTAAGTTTGAACTGCGTAATGTGCCGAACGACGAACCGGGTATGAGCCCGTTCGAAATCTGGAGTAACGAATCTCAGGAACGTTATGTGATCGCTATTGCAGGCGATAAGTTGGATGTGTTCGACGCTATTTGTAAGCGTGAACGCTGCCCGTACGCTGTGGTGGGCGAGGCTATTCCTGAAAAGCACTTGACTCTGACCGACAAGCACTTCGGTACGACTCCGATCGACATGCCGCTTGGCGTGCTCCTCGGCAAGCCGCCTCGCATGATCCGTAACGAAAAGAGCCAGAAGCGCCCGCTTTCTTCCACGGTGGTTCCGGCAGATGCCTCCATCAAGGATGTGGCTCACCGCGTGCTTGCAAACCCGACCGTCGCTGACAAGACGTTCTTGATTTCTATCGGTGACCGTTCCGTGACGGGTATGATTTGCCGCGACCAGATGGTTGGCCCGTGGCAGGTGCCGGTTGCTGATTGCGCCGTGACCAGCGCAACGCTCGATACTTACGAAGGTGAAGTCATGAGCATGGGCGAACGCGCCCCGATCGCCTTGATTTCTCCGGCCGCTGCCGCTCGCATGACGGTGGCTGAATCCCTCACCAACATGGCTGCCGCTTGCGTGCCTGATATGGGCCGCGTGAACTTGTCCGCAAACTGGATGGCAACGCCGAACTACGAAGGCGATGGCGCCGACCTTTACGAAGCCGTGAAGTCTATCGGTATGGAACTCTGCCCGGATCTCGGCATTACGATTCCGGTGGGTAAGGACTCCATGAGCATGAGCACCGTGTGGCAGGACGACAAGGGTAGCCACCGCGTGACCGCTCCGATTTCGCTCGTCATCAGTGCCTTTGCTCCGTGCGCCGACGTGCGCAAGACGCTTACCCCGCAGCTGTTGCAGGATAAGGATTCGACGCTCGTGCTCGTTGACTTGGCCCGCGGTCAGAATCGCATGGGCGCCTCCATTGCTGCTCAGGTTTACAACAACCTCGGCGACAAGGCTCCGGATGTCGATTCCGCTCAGGAACTCCGCGCCTTCTTCGAAACCATCCAGAAACTCAATGCCGCAGGCAAGATTATGGCCTACCACGACAAGAGCGATGGCGGTCTCTACACGACGGTTGCCGAAATGGCATTCGCTGGCCACGTGGGTGTCACGCTCAATGCCGGTGCCCTCAAGGGTAACCTGATCGATGCCCTGTTCAACGAAGAACTCGGTGCCGTACTCCAGGTCAAGAAGGCTGATTTGAAGGCCGTGTTCGAAGCATTCGCTGCTGTCGGCCTCGGCGATACCGTTTCTGAAATCGGTACGCTCAACGATACTTACAACTTAATCATCGGCGACTACGCCGAAGGTCTTTCCGACCTGCGCGCCATCTGGAGTGACACGACCCGCCGCATCGCGGCTCTCCGCGATAACCCGGATTGTGCCGAAAGCGAATACAAGCTCAAGTTGGAACAGGACGATCCGGGTATCACGCCGAAGGTCACCTTCGACGTGGTGGCGTCTGCCAAGATTGTGAAGGACTTCGCCAGCCGTCCGAAGATGGCTATCCTCCGCGAACAGGGCGTCAACGGCGAACTCGAAATGGCTGCAGCCTTCCAGAAGGCTGGTTTCGAATCTATCGACGTTCACATGACCGATATTCTCGAAGGCCGCGTAAGCCTCAAGGACTTCAACGGTCTCGTGGCTTGCGGTGGCTTTAGCTACGGTGACGTTCTCGGTGCCGGTGAAGGCTGGGCCAAGAGCATTCTCTTCAACCCGAAGGCTCGTGCTGAATTCGAAGCATACTTCAACCGCAAAGACACCTTCACGCTCGGCGTTTGCAATGGCTGCCAGATGGTTTCTAACCTCAAGGATTTGATTCCGGGCGCCAAGCACTGGCCGCGTTTTGTGCAGAACCTCTCCGAACGCTTCGAAGCCCGTTACTGCTCTTTGAAGGTCGAAGATACTCCGGCAGTGCTCCTCAAGGGCATGGCAGGCTCCGTGCTCCCGATTGCGGTCGCACACGGCGAAGGCCGCGCAGAATTCGCTAGCCGCGAAGCTGCTGAAGCCTGCCTTAAGACCGGTCTCGTGGCGCTCCGCTACGTGGATGGCAAGCACGAATACACCGAACGCTACCCGCTGAACCCCAACGGTTCTCCGTTCGGTATCAACGGCCTCTGCTCCGAAGACGGTCGCGCTCTCGTCATGATGCCGCACCCGGAACGTGTGTTCCGTACCTGCCAGTACTCCTGGCACCCGGCAGAATGGGGCGAAGATGGTCCGTGGATGCAGTTGTTCCGCAACGGTCGTATCTTTGTCGGCTAATTTTTTGTAGCTTAGTGTCGAAAATTGCTGTCTTGAAATCTTAACCAGAGGAATTATGAAGGCAAAACTCCTGGCTCTTGTTTCATTGGCGTCGCTGTTTTTCTTGAACGGCTGTAACGGTATCGGCGACAAGGATACAATCCTTGCTCGCATCGATAAAGAAAAGGTCTATCAAGAAGACTACACGTTGCTCATGAAAAATGGAGAAACGTACAAGACGACTAAAGGTCAGTTCCTGTATGACAAACTCTATTCAAAGGCTGCACTTGTAACGAGAGCTCTTGCTGAATATCCTGAATTGGCTGAGGAATGGAAGACTCATTTCGCTGACTTGGAACCTCGCTTTTTGACGATGATTTACCAGCGCTATTATGTCATGGAATGCTTGACATATAGCGATGCTGAATTGCGTCAGTATTATGATTCCAATAGAGGATTGTTCCCGTCGGATTCAACGGGCGAATTCTTGATGGTTCGTGGCGATGTTGCAAGCTACTACTATGTTTCAAAGAATCAGGAACGATTTGATTCCTATTTGAAGGATACGCTTAAGCTTCAAGATCCTTCGGAAGAAGAAATCTTGAAGCAAAAGAAGGCCTTTGCCGATGCGTACCGTCGTGAATTGCGCGGCTCTCTTTCGGACCATATTCTTGAAAAAGCCCATATTGGAATTCAGGAAACTCCGTCTGTCGATGCGAAGACCTATTACAACAAGCACAAAGATGAATTCATGACCGTTCCTGGCTATGAATTGTACCATGTGCAGGGCGATTCGGCAAAGCTTGCCTCTTTGTTTGCTGAAGCTCCGACGCTTGAACAGTTTAAGGCTGCAGCGTATGCAAACAGCACCAACTCGAAAACCGCAAAGGATAGCGGTTATGTTGGTCATGTCAAGCAAAACTTTGCTTTGCCCTATGGAATCGGCATGGTCGATGCCCTTGCTTCGGCTTTGGAAGGAAAGCAACCAGGCTTTGTGACGGAAGTCCTTCGTGCTGGCAATAGCTTCCATCGTTTTTATCTTGCCGCTCAGGATCCGGCCAAGATGAAACCCTATGACCGCGTTGAATCGGCTCTCCAGAATGGTGTCAAGGACGGAACGTATTTTGATATCGATTCTTCTACGGTGCTGATTACGAAGTCCGGCAAGCCGGTATTTACCGAAGCGGATTTGTTGCGCTATAACGAACTTTATTTCCGTCAAAGAATGAATCTCCGAGTCCATCAGAGAATCGTGGAAATGGTGGCTGAAACTTTCGCCTATGCTGAAATTGCAAGAGAACTGAAGCTGAACCATTCCTGGGAATACAGGGCCTTGTACCGCTACAATCGTTTGGAATACCTGTCGAACCGTTATGTCGAGAAAAAGTTGTTTGACCAGGATGTTCCGGAAGATACTTTGAAAGCATACTACGATTATGTTCGCAATGCTATTCAGTCGGGTTATTCTTACGAACAGTCCAAGAATCTGGTGCGCAAGATTGCTTTGTTCCCCGAAAACTTGTACAAGCATGATTACTTCATGTGCTATCGCTTGATTTACGCGGGCAAGACTTACGAACAAAGTATTTCTGAAATTTATAACAGAAACCTCGGCGATTACACGGTTGCAAAGACGGAAAGATTTGCGACGGAGGCTTATGAGAACGCCGATGTGCATTTGTACGATACGAGAATTGCTGAATTCAAGCCCTACAAGACGGCTGACAAGCTGATTGCTCGTGCAGATTCTCTTTACCAGGCCGGTAAAAAGTCCGATGCCTATTATGCTTATCGTGATGTGATGTATGCCTATGCCGAAAATGACAGCCTGTTTGAACGAGTCGCTTATGAAATGGCTCAAGTTCAGGGCGAAAACGAAGAATTCATGGATGCAGAAGGGGAGTACTATGCCTTCTACACCATGTGGCCGAATAGTGTAAATGCCGAAAAGGCCATGTTTAGCCGCGGCTTTATGCTCAACGAAAATTTGGGCTGGAACGACAAGGCTCTCGGAGTGCTTGAGGAATTCCTTAAGAAGTATCCGAACAGCGAACTTAAGGAATCCGCCCAGTGGCTCGTCGATAACATCAAGAGTGAAGGCAAACTTGCCGATGATTTGATGAAAAAGATCGAAGCCGAAGACTAAAAATCCTATATTTTCAACACTTTCAAATAAAAGGTACCAACTATGGAAATGACATTTGCAATGATCAAGCCCAATGCCGTGAAATCCGGCCTCGTGGGCCGCATTATCGACCGTTACATCGCTGCAGGCCTCTCTGTCTGCGCCGTGAAGATGCACCAGATGACTTCTGCTGATGCTCGCGGTTTCTACGCTGAACACGTGGAAAAGCCGTTCTTCCCGGAACTCGAAGCCTACATGACCAAGGGCCCGTCCGTGATGCTCGCCCTCGGCGGCGAAAATGCCATTGCCAAGGTCCGCGCCATCAACGGTGCAACCAATCCGGCTAAGGCGGAACCCGGTACCCTCCGCTACGATTTTGCTCCTTCCATGACCGAAAACGTCGTGCACAGCTCCGACAGCCCCGAATCCGCCAAGCGCGAACTGGACTTCTGGTTCAAGGAAGACGAACGCTACGCTTACGAAATGCCGAGCCTCAAGGCCTGCTGCGTCCTCTAAGTTTCAAAAATAACCCCCCTCAAGGAGACACAACTCAATGCAATGGATCGTCAAGTATCTTACCTCTTCCATCGGTAAGAAGCAGATCATGGGATGCACGGGTGCCTTTTTGGCTCTGTTCATCTTCGGCCACATGTGTGGTAACTTCCAGCTTCTGAATTTCGATCAGGCCGCGGCTCAGGCATCCTACAATGCCTACACCGAATTCCTGACCGGATTCAACCCGCTCCACTTCCCGGTGAAGATGATTTACCTCATTGAACTGGTGCTGGTGGCTGCCTTTGCTCTTCATATCTTCCTCGCTGTTACGCTGAAGATTGAAAACAAGAAGGCTCGCGGTGGCATCGATTACGAAGTCAACGCTCGCAAGGGTAAGAAGACTTTCGCAACCTTCACCATGATCTGGTCCGGTCTCTTCATTCTCGGCTTCCTCGTGCAGCACCTCATGATGCTCAAGTTTGGTGAACACTACCTCTACATGAACGACAAGGGCGAAATCGTCCGCGACATGTGGCTCACCACCATCCAGATGTTTGCAAACCCGTTCTGGGCTGCATTCTACGTGATCAGCATGTTCGTGATTGGCATGCACCTCTTCCACGCTATTTCGTCTGCCTTCCAGACCATGGGTATCGCTCACCAGAAGTGGACCCCGATTATCGACATCGCTGGTATCGTTTACAGTGTCGTCGTTGCCCTCGGTTTCGGTATCACCGCTGTTGCTGCTTTCTACCTCGGTAACCAGCCCGAAACTCAGGCCCTGATTGAAAAGTCTCGTAGCCTGCAGCCGCAGTACGAACAGCAGAAGCAGGAAAAGGCTGCCGCAAAGACCGCCTTCGTGATTCCTTCTGTTGGCGAAGTAGAAGTTTCTTTTAACGCTGAAATTTAAGGAGCCCACTAATGATTCTTGATTCTAAAATCCCCGGTGGTTCCATCGAAGAAAAGTGGACCAAGCATAAGTTCGAACTCAAACTCGTGAACCCCGCCAACAAGCGTAAGTTCACGGTGATCGTGGTGGGTACTGGCCTTGCCGGTTCTTCCGCTGCCGCATCTCTTGCCGAACTTGGTTACAATGTCAAGTCTTTCTGCATCCAGGATAGCCCCCGTCGTGCACACTCCATTGCTGCTCAGGGTGGTATCAACGCTGCTAAGAACTACAAGAACGATGGCGACTCTGTTTACCGTTTGTTCTACGATACCGTGAAGGGCGGTGACTTCCGCGCTCGCGAAGCCAACGTGCACCGTCTGGCTGAAAACTCCAACCTCATCATCGACCAGTGCGTCGCCCAGGGCGTTCCGTTCGGTCGTGAATACGGTGGCCTCCTTGACAACCGTTCCTTCGGTGGTACGCAGGTTTCCCGTACGTTCTACGCTCGTGGTCAGACGGGTCAGCAGCTCTTGCTCGGTGCCTACCAGGCTCTCATGCGCCAGGTTGCTGCCGGTAAGGTCAAGATGTTCCCGCGTCGCGAAATGATGGACCTCGTCGTGATCGACGGCAAGGCTCGCGGTATCATCGTGCGTAACCTCATCACTGGCGAACTCGAAAGCCACGTGGCCGATGCAGTCTGCCTTTGCACCGGTGGTTACGGTAACGTCTATTACCTTTCTACCAACGCTCAGGGTTCTAACGTGACGGCTGCTTTCCGTGCTTACAAGCGCGGCGCTCTGTTCGCCAACCCCTGCTACACTCAGATTCACCCGACTTGCATTCCTCGCCACGGCGACCTGCAGTCCAAGCTCACCTTGATGAGCGAATCTCTCCGTAACGACGGACGTATTTGGGTTCCGCGCAAGGCGGGCGATACCCGTAGCCCGGACCAGATTCCTGAATCTGAACGTTACTACTACCTCGAAGAAAAGTACCCGAGCTTCGGTAACCTCGTTCCGCGTGACGTGGCTTCCCGTAACGCCAAGCAGGTTTGCGACGCCGGTCTCGGCGTGGGCAACACCAAGCAGGCTGTGTACCTCGACTTCGCAGACGCTATCGAACGCATGGGCGTTGCAGGCGTTTCTGCCAAGTATGGTAACCTCTTCCAGATGTACGAAAAGATCACCGACGAAGATCCGTACAAGGTTCCGATGCGTATCTTCCCGGCCATCCACTATACCATGGGTGGTCTCTGGGTTGACTACGATTTGATGTCCACGATTCCGGGCTGCTTTGTTCTCGGTGAAGCCAACTTCTCCGACCACGGTGCAAACCGCCTCGGTGCTTCTGCTCTTATGCAGGGCCTCTCCGACGGTTACTTCGTGATTCCGTTCACCATCGGTGGTTACTTCGCTGGCACCAAGCTCGAAAAGGTTTCCGAATCCGACGCTGCCTTCGAAGACTGCAAGAAGCAGACCGAAGAACGCATCCACAAGCTCCTTTCCATCAAGGGTCACCGCACTGTTAACGATATCCATCGTGAACTCGGTAACATCATGTGGGAATACGTGGGCATGGCCCGTAACAAGAAGGGCTTGGAAACTGCTCTCGAAAAGATCCCGGCTCTCCGCGAAGAATTCTGGCAGAATGTCAACGTGCTCGGTTCCGAAGGTTCCTTCAACCAGAACCTCGAACGTGCCGGCCGTGTGGCTGACTTCCTCGAATTCGCCGAAGTGCTTACCCTCGACGCTCTGCACCGCGAAGAATCTTGCGGCGGTCACTTCCGTGAAGAAAGCCAGACCGAAGAAGGCGAAGCCAAGCGCGACGACGAACACTTCTGCTACGTGGGCGCCTGGGAATACAAGGGCGACGGCGTGAAGCCGGAACTCTCCAAGGAACCCCTTACCTTTGATAACGTCCACCTTGTTACTAGGAGCTACAAATAATGAGCGGACTCAATTTGACTTTGAAGATTTGGCGTCAGAAGGATGCCAAGACCAAGGGACAGTTCGAAACTGTCAAGATCAACGATGTTTCTCCGGACATGTCCTTCTTGGAAATGCTCGACATTGTGAACGAAGAACAGATGAAGCAGGGCAAGGAAGGCTTCGCTTTCGACCACGACTGCCGCGAAGGTATTTGTGGTATGTGCTCTCTCGTCATCAACGGTATGCCGCACGGTCCCGACCATGCAACGACTACCTGCCAGCTTCACATGCGCAAGTTCAAGGATGGCGATACCATCGTGATCGAACCGTGGCGCGCCGCCGCATTCCCGGTTATCCGTGACTGCGCCGTTGACCGTACCGCTTTCGACCGCATTATCGCTGCTGGTGGTTTCGTTTCTGTGAACACCGGTGCCGCTCCTGAAGCATCCGTGATCCCGGTTCCCAAGGCTGATGCCGACCGCGCCTTTGACGCTGCCGCTTGTATCGGTTGCGGTGCCTGCGTGGCCGCTTGTAAGAACGCTTCTGCAATGCTCTTCGTTTCTGCGAAGGTTTCTCACCTCAGCTTCTTGCCGCAGGGCAAGGTCGAGGCCAAGAAGCGCGTTCTCGCCATGGTCGCTCAGATGGACAAGGAAGGCTTCGGCAACTGCACGAACCTTTACGAATGCCAGGCTGCATGCCCGAAGGGTATCACCGTGGATTACATCGCCAAGATGAACCGCGAATACCTCGGCGCTACCGTGACCTACGCCGAAAAGGTTTATGGCAAAGACTAGCAAGCCGAGCGTCGCGGCGAAGTGCTTGCATTTCGCCATGACCGAGGCGCCGCGAGTCTGCGCTTAAGCCCGTAGGGCGCAAGCGCAACGACTAATTCGATTATATAAAAAGGGACCGCAGCGATGCGGCCCTTTTTGGCATATAAATGAAATAAATAAAAAAAACAGATGTTTTTTATGGTTGAGTTTCTATAAAATCTAACTTTATAGATATATTTGCTTATGTATGGCAGAGCCTTGTAAATGTTTAACATCGCGACAAAAGGAAATCCTCTCCTTGCTTCGTAAGGGGCTTACGAATGCTGAAATTTGCAAGGCGTTGAACATTTCGGCGAATACGGTCAAGGTGCATTTGGCCAACATTTACAAGATTCTCGATGTTTCGAACAGGACCGAAGCGGTGTCTGTCGATATTGAAGAAAGTAATGAAAATTCAGCTGTTGACGAAGAAATCCACATCGCATTTATAGATGGGAAATCCTTGGACGGTTGTTCCCCCGCAAAAGAGCTTTACCTATCTATCATACAAGCCTTGAACCGGTATCGGCTTTTTTCGATCAACGAGAGTGAAGAAGCTTCGGCTCCGGCAACGTATCAAGTCAAAATATCCCCGGTCTTGAATAAGGAAAATACCTTCTTTGTAACTCTATACAAAGGAAAAACGGCAGATATTCTTTGGTCGGAATCGCTACAGGTTAACGCTAACGACGATTTTGAACTGATGGGGACGCAGGTGGCAATGCAAATCTTTAGGCTATTGTTCCATTCGGCGGCGCAGACTTATGAACAAAATAAAGAATTGTTTCCCCGGTGGTGGTATGCCACTTCTTTTGCCAATGTCAAAATAGATAATATCTGCCGGGATTCGTTTGATGAAATAATCAACGAATTGGAGCCGTTGGCTAAAGCGGAGAAAAGCCCCATATTTGTACCCTATACGCTTGTTTGGGCCTATTATGTTGCCATAACGGAATCCTGGGTGAACGCTAAAGAGTATGTTGCAAAAATAGAATCGCTTGCCTGTGCTGCAATGCGGAAGAATCCCTATTCTGTATACGCCCAGTTCATGATGGCGGTATACAATATGGCGATTGGGAACAAGAATGGAGCAGTTCCTTACCTTCGGCAGATTTTGGCGGATCTTCCGCAGTGTGTTAGGTCTCGGCGTATTTTGGTTCAGCTCTGTATGTTTGCGGGGCAAATGGACGAGGCCTTGCATTTGCTGAATGAAGGCTCCCGATTTATTAAAGGGCCAGAAGGCGTGCTCCTTCATTCTACACCAAGGGCGTTCATCTTTTTCTTGCAGGGCAAGTTTGCGGAATGTGAAGAAACGTTGAATCAAGTTTTGATGTTCCATCCGGAATCGACCTTAGCAAGGCTTATGCTGATTGCCTGCAATAACAAGAGGGGCAATTTCAAGGAAAGCGAAAAGCATAGACAAGTGTTTTTTGAATACCATCCGAATTTCCAGAAGTCTGACCTGGAGCAAATTCTGAAGGGGATTCCTTCGCCGACGAAGGAAACGCTTCTTGATAGCGTTAGCAACGTTTTTACGCTATAAAACAAGCAAAAATAACCCGTTTGGGCTATAGACAAGTAATACCGTCGTTGTTTATTTTTAAAAAGGTTAGGGGATTTTTTATTTCTAAACACCTCGCTCATGACGGTTTAATTTTAGATCGTCATGAGTTTTTTATATTTGGTAAAAAAGGAGTTTTCTATGAAAAAAATCTTTGCGATGCTTGCGGCGTTTGCTTGTGCCGCTGTTTTTTCTGCCTGTAACGACCAAAAGGCAGAACAGTCTACTGCTGACGAATCCCTGAACAAGGTGAAGGCTGCAGGCGAGTTCGTGCTCGGTCTCGATGACTCCTTCCCGCCGATGGGTTTCCGCGACAAGGACAACAACATCGTGGGTTTTGATATTGACCTTGCTACAGAAGTTTGCGCTCGCCTGGGCGTGAAACTCAAGACGCAGCCGATTTCCTGGGACGCCAAGGAACAGGAATTGAATACCGGCAAAATCGACTGCATTTGGAACGGTATGAGTGTGGACAGCGCTCGCGCCGCCGCAATGAATTTGAGCGATGCATACCTCACGAACCGTATGATCTTTACCGTGAAGGACAAGGCTCTTACAAAACTCGAAGCTCTCAAGGGCAAGAAGATTGCCGTGCAGAACGGCTCTACCGCCCAGAAGTTGCTCGATGCTTCCGAAGCGGGCAAGGCTGCCAAGGAAATCGTTCCGTTTGATGACAACCAGACGGCTCTCATGGATTTGGACAAGGGCGGTGTCGATGCCGTGTTCCTCGACGAAATCGTAGCTAAGTACTGGATCGTTGAAAATGCTAAGGACTACATTGTCCTCGAAGAAGGCCTTTCGGACGAAGTCTATGCCGTTGGTTTCCGCAAGAATGACAAGGCTCTCCGCAATGCCGTGAACTCGACCTTGGCTGCAATGAAAGCTGATGGCAAGTTTGACGAAATCTATGCCAAGTGGTTCGGTAAGTAGTGTCTGACTTAAGTTCTCTGTTGCCTATCCTTTGGGGCGGTTTCTGCACGACGCTCGCCATATTCGGGCTGACGCTCCTGTTCTCGATTCCGCTCGGTCTTTTGATTGCCGTGCTCAAAATGAGCAAGTGGCGAGTGGTGCGTTACCCGGTGTCATTCTACATCTCGGTGATGCGTGGAACGCCGCTCTTGTTGCAGATTGTGGCAATTTATTTTGGCTCGTATTACCTGAGCGAATATTCGGGACTCGGATTTTCGTTTGACCGATTCCCGGCGGTGATTGTCGCTTTTTCGATAAACTATGCGGCGTACTTTGCCGAAATTTTCCGCGGCGGAATCCAGTCGATTCCTAAAGGACAGTACGAGGCCGCCTACATGCTCGGCATGACCCGTTCGCAGACATTTTTCCGTATTATTTTACCACAAGTGGTAAAGCGCGTGGTGCCCGCGAGTGCAAACGAAGTGATTACCTTGGTAAAGGATACATCGCTTGCGCAGGTGATTGCAGTGACGGAACTTTTTGCTTTGGCCAAGAAACAGCAGGCGGCATACGCCAGCATTTATCCGCTGTTCGTGGCAGGTGTGTTCTACTATGTGGCAAACCTTTTGCTGAGCGTGCTTTTCGCCTATCTGGAACGCAAGCTCGACTACTATAAGTGAGGTCCGTGATGCCGATTCTTAAAGTGGAACATGTCAAGAAATTGTTTGGCAACTTGAATGTGCTTAAGGATATCTCGTTCGAACTGAATGCGGGCGAGGTGCTTTCGATTATCGGTCCGAGCGGTTCCGGCAAGAGTACGCTGTTGCGTTGCATTACCCAGCTTGAAACGGTGAACGGCGGCTTGGTGCAGGTCGATGGCAAGGATATGGTGCAGTCGGGTGACAAGGGAACTCCGGTGTATGCGCCGGCAAAGGTGCTGCGCGAAATCCGCCTCTCCACAGGGCTCGTGTTCCAGAACTTCAATCTGTTCCCGCATTTGACGGTGCTCCAGAATCTTTGCCTGGCTCCGGTGCGTGTGCTGGGTGTTTCCCGTGAACAAGCTCGTGAAACGGGAAAATCTCTGCTCAAGCGTATGGGCCTCGAAGGCAAGGAAAAGGCTTACCCTTGTGAACTCAGCGGTGGCCAGCAGCAGCGAGTGTCCATTGCCCGCGCCTTGGCCATGAACCCGAAGATTCTTTTCTTTGACGAACCGACTTCTGCGCTGGATCCGGAACTCACCGGCGAAGTGCTCAAGATTATCAAGAAGCTAGCCGAAGAAAAGATGACCATGGTTATCGTGACGCATGAAATGGCTTTTGCCCGCGATGTGGCGGACAAGGTTATCTTTATGGACGGCGGCTATATCGTCGAACAGGGAACTCCAGATTTCGTGTTCAACCAGTCTGGGAACGAACGCTTGTCGCAGTTCTTGTCAAGATTCTCTAAAAATTAAACTCATAGCATATAGCTCTTTTTGCAAATATTTCTTATCTTTTAACGCAAAGGAGCTAATATGAATAGGTATTTCGCATCTGCGGCCTTTGTTGCCGCTATTGCTTTTTCCGTTGTATTTTCAGCTTGTAGTGAAAAGAATGATTCTACACTGAATCAAGATCAGTCTTTTGAAAATGTGAAAAAAGCTGGCGCTTTGGTAATGGGCCACATGGGTGATTTTCCGCCCATGGTCTTTATGGATAAGGACAGCAATTTTATAGGGTTCGATGTGGACCTTGCAAATGAAGTTTGCGCTCGCTTAGGGGTGAAACTTGAATTGCGTTTGATTTCTTGGTCGGATAAAGAAAAAGCTTTGTATGATGGAAACATTGACTGCGTTTGGGACGGTATGAGTGTCGATGAAAAGCGTGCTTCGGATATGAATCTGAGCGACCCTTACCTCACCAACAGATTGGTTTTCATGGTAAAGAACAAGGCTTATAATAGTCTTGATTCCTTGAAGGGCAAAAAGGTCGCTGTCCAGAAAGCTTCTACGGCTTGGTCTATGCTGGAACAGTCCGAAATGAAAAAGGACATGAAGGAAATTGTGCTGTTCGAAACGTTGAGCCTTGCTTTGGAAGCCTTGGTGCAAGATTCTGTTGACGCCGTGTTCGGAGACGAAGTGTCCGCCAAGTACTGGAATGTTTTGAATAACAAGGATTTCGTTGCCTTGGAAGATGGCTTGCACAATGAATTTTATGCCGTCGGTTTCCGTAAGGCTGACAAGGCTCTCCGCGATACAATAAATGCCGTCCTTACTTCGATGAAGAAAGACGGCAAATTCGTTGATATTACAGTCAAGTGGTTCGGTAAATAGTTACCGGTACTGAGCACTCCAGCGGCGCTTGAAGCGGGGCTCGTCTAGGACTTTGGCCCAGATGAATCCCTTGCGCACGTCGGTGAGACTCCTGGTCGAAACAAGGGGCGCACGTCGCGGAGCCTGTTCGGTTCCGTTTGCGGTATCATTTCCCATGATTGCGGCTGCAGATTCGCGTGCAGACTTGGCACGTTCTTCGAGAGCATTTAATTCTCGCTGACGTTCCAGTTCCTTGCGACGCAAATCTTCCGTTTCAGAATCAGAGTCATCCTGAGCCTGTCGAAGAGCCTCATTTCTTTCTTGCTCGGCACGCTTTTCGTGACTGAGTAAGTTGTCGAGTTCTTCCAAGTCATGCACGAGCACGTCGCAGTCGCCTTCGCCCATGTCGTGGCCCACAATGCGGTGGGCTTGCAAATCCATCAGCATTTCGGCGGCGGTATTTTCGTCAACATCGAATTCTTCCATCAAGAATTCCAAGTTGATAAAATCCACCCCGATCACGACTTCGGCAATGTCGCGAAGTGTGAGCGGCTGATCCGGATCGCGCCTTTCCACAGGGGGCGTGGGCGGCTCGATGTTGCCTTGGGTCGCCTGACGTTGTGCGTTTTCGAATTGGCGAATCAAATCTTGCAGGGACCGCGGCGGCTGATTGCCTTGCGGTTCAGCCGGCTCTGCATTACGCTGGCGGGGGAGCGGCTTTTGCTGCTCCTTGGCCTTGTTCGCCATACTCTGGATTATCGCAACAACGACTGCGATGCCTATGAAGATTAGGGTTTCCATATTGCCCTACAATCGCTTACTTGGCCTCGGGTGCGCTGCCGATTTCCTTGCGCATCTGCGTGTCGGCTTCGATATTCTTGAGGTTGTAATAGTCCATCACGCCGAGCTTGCCGTCGCGAAGGGCAGATGCCATAGCCATCGGAATCTGGGATTCGGCTTCCACGAGCTTGGCCTTCATTTCCATGACCTTAGCCTTCATTTCCTGTTCGGCAGCGTATGCCATAGCGCGGCGTTCTTCTGCCTTAGCCTGTGCAATCTTCTTGTCAGCTTCGGCGCGGTCGGTTTCAAGGATAGCACCAATGTTCTGACCCACGTCTACGTCGGCGATATCGATCGAAAGAATTTCGAATGCGGTACCGGCATCAAGGCCAGAGGCGAGCACCTTCTTAGAAATCATGTTCGGATTTTCGAGCACGTCCTTGTGGCTCTTTGCAGAACCGATAGAAGAAACGATACCTTCGCCCACGCGAGCGACCACAGTGTCTTCGCCTGCGCCACCCACCAACTTCTGGATGCTTGCGCGCACGGTAATGCGGGTCACGGCATGCAGCTGAATACCGTCGAGAGCCACAGCGGAAACCTTCGGCGTTTCAATCACCTTCGGGTTCACGGACATCTGCACGGCTTCGAGCACGTTACGGCCTGCAAGGTCAATAGCGGCGGCTTCCTTAAAGTCGAGCTTGATGTTTGCCTTGTTGGCAGCAATCAAAGCCTGAATTACGCGGAGCACGTTACCGCGGGAAAGATAGTGGGCTTCGAGCAGGTTGGTGTCTACGGGCAGGCCTGCCTTGCAGCTAAGAATGCGGGCTTCCACAATCACCTGCGGCGGAACCTTACGCAGGCGCATACCGATAAGCTGGAAAATGCTCACGTTTGCCTTGGAGAACAAGGCCTGCAGCCACAGGCTGAAGAACTTGCCGATAAAGGCGAGGAGGATGATGACGGCAATAGCCGCGATAATGATTCCGACGATTAAAAGAGTGTCCATTTTTTTTCTCCGGTGTTATTTTCTTTAATTTACGTTATTTGTCTTCGTCAAAAAAAGATTCTTTGATTTTTTTTCGAATTTGAGGAACATAGAAAAGATAAAATATTGAGAGACCGTCAATGATGATGGCGGTTATCAGCCATTTCACATGAATTAAATGATATAAATCAAACAGTTCTCCAAGTATCGAACATGTTAGAACAAGAGCGAACGGAGCGATGAATATTTGTATCCATATGGAGGGGAAAAAGATCAGCTTTCGTGCTGTGTCCGCACTGATGTTTTTCTTAAAGACCAGTAAGTGTAGCAGACTGATAGGGGCGCCTAATACAATTGGCAATGTTAGAAGCAGAAGAAGTAGTACTGTAAAATCTTCGCTTTTTCTAGTGTTCAATATTGCCATGGAATAGAGAGGCGCAATGGAGAGCAATATGGAGCTCACCATTGATAGGAATATTAATTTTTTACTCTGAAATTTTTTCATTTTTCGCTTGATGAACTGGCCCCGACCCAAATGTGGCCTTCCTGTATGGATTCTACCTTCACGGGAGTGCCTGCTTCGATGATTTCGCCGTGGGTCTGAACGTCAAACAGTTTTCCGTTAATGAGCGCTTGGCCTACCGGGCGCAGGAACGTCTTGGCGATGCCTTCGTCACCGATTGCAACTTCCTGGATTGCTTCGGTGGGCGAGGCGGCGGTTTCCAAGTCAGTCTTGAGCATGGGCGTCCAGCCTTCGGGCAAAAGCGGAATCAGGTACTTGCTTGCGGCGATCGGGAATACGAGTGCGATTGCCGCACAGCTTAACATATAGAGTAGCCCGATTAGCCAGGGCGTGGCGTCAAAAGTCGTTTCGATGGTTTCGGGCACGTATTCGGGCATTTCCGAGGGCTCGAACGAAAGCGCGAGTGCAAGAATCATGCACACGATACCGCCGATGCCGAACAGGAATGTTCCCGGCATCACGAAGATTTCGACCAAGAACAGCACCACGCCGGCCACCAGCAGAATCGCCGGAATGTAGCCGTCAAGTTGCGGGGCGAACTGTCCGAGGAACACGATGCCGATGAGAATGATGCCGATGATTCCGAACAAGCCAAAGCCCGGCGTCTTGAATTCGATGTAGAGCGCGCCGAAACCGAGAATCAAGAGAAGGCCAGAAATCGCGGCGATGGCCGAGGCGATGTCTTCGCCGAGGGTGGTTTCGACTTCGCTTCTGCTTTCGATGGCGAGCTTGGTTTCAAATTCGTCGCGGCTCTTGAAGGTGCCCTGCGAGAATCCGAGTTCCAACGCTTCCTTGTCGGTCATGGTCAGAAGTTCGCCTTCTTTCACGAGAATCTTCGGGGCGCCCCAGAATGCCTTGGTGGCGCTGTCGAGGACTTCATACTTGGAGCCTTCGATAATGAGCGTGGTGTCGCGCTGAGACTTTTTACCCTTGTCGAGCGTGGCGGTGAGTTCAAGAACTTGGAGTTCCGGCGTTACGAAGGCGGAACTCAGGAGTTCCGGATAACCGTTACGCTGGGCAAGGTTCCTGAATTTGGCACGGAGCGGGGACTGAATCTTTTCGCCGACGATTTGCGGAGTGCCGTCGCCGCCCTGCACGATGGGGGCGCAGTCGCCAATCGTGGTTGCTTCGAGCATGTAAAGCTTTTGGCAGGCGAGCGCGATAAGGCTGCCCGCACTAATCGCTTTCTTTTTCACGAGCGCGATGGTGGTCGGGCCCTTGACGGCCATAATGGTGTCCACCAGATCGAAGGCTGCGTCGAGGCGGCCGCCGAAGGTGTTGATTTCAAAGACGATGTAGTCCGGGTTTTCCTGGAGCGCGTCATCGATGGCGCGGGCGCAGAAATCGTACATCGACGGTTCTACGTCACCTTCCAGCTTAATCCAGACTGCATGCTTTTTAGTTTCTTGTGTAATGACCGAATCGCTTTTGTCATTCCCGGCTTGACCGGGAATCTCTTTTGCGGAATCGACTGGGGCGATTGATGTGGTGTCGGCAAAACAGAATGCCGCAAGCACCAAAAGGGTGGAAAAAATACGCTCAAACAACTTCATACCTCCAATATATGAAGATTTTTGCCTAAAAAGTGGAAAATCTCGCGAAAATAGCTTAAAAAGATCATGGGAAGACTTCCTCGGCCCGCTGTCATGCCGGGCGTAGACCCGGCACCTCCTTTGATGCTTGCTAAAGGGCCACACGGATTGTACTAAAGTACTAAATGCTAGGCTCGGAAGTAGGATTGCGAGCAATCCTGTTTCGCTCGCCTTACGCATTTATCGAAAATGCCTAACGGCATTTTCATAACCTTTTGTTTTGTCTTAACAAGAATCACGTTAGTGATTCACAATCCGTGTGGTAATTCAATAGATTTTACTGTTTTCTTGAATTTTGAGAACATTTTAAATTGTAAAATCTTCAAAAATATCAAATAAATATTGATTTTTGTATTGCTTTTGTCGAATTTTTAGTTTATATTTTGAGAAGAAATTTGAGAACATTTTCAAAAAGGGATGGATGAATATGGTTTCAACAGGTTCCAAAATGGTTTCTAGGGTGGCGCTTGGTGTTGCGTTGCTCGGATTTGCCGGGGCTTATGCCCAGGTAACGCTCAGTTCTGCCGAAGGCTGGCTCGAATCGGCTTTTGCCGAATGGGCTTCCGACGGTTCGGACAGCTACAATGTTTACTATTCGGGCGCTGGCGCAAGCAACGTCAAGGTAGACGGCCAGCTTGTTCGCAAGTACGGCTCCAAGTACCGTGTTGACGTGGTCGGCCTCAAGGCCGGTAGCTACACGCTCAAGGTGGCCTCTGTCAAGGGCGGCAAAGAAGGTGCTTCCACCACTTCGAAGTCCCTGACCGTTAAGGCCCATGATCGCGCGGGTTTCGCTTTTAGCAACGGCCATGTTCCGGGTGCTTATAAGACCGATGGTACGCTCAAGAGCGGCGCCGTGGTTCTCTATGTGACCGAATCGACCAAGAATACCATCAAGCTTGATGTGGTGACGAGCAGCAAGGGTGCTGTAACGGAATGCGTGGGCCTCCAGAATATCTTGACTGCGTTCAAGAAAGGCTATGACACGCGTCCGCTCGCCATTCGCTTGATTGGCAACGTGACCGATCCCGAAGTGACCGACAAGGGCGATATCTTGATTGACATGGGCAAAAAGGAAGGTGGCGCCATGACGATCGAAGGTATCGGTAACGACGCTACGGCAAACGGCTGGGGCATTCGTATCAAGAACGCTTTTGATATCGAAATCCGCAACATCGGTGTTATGAATGTCGATTCCGACGAAGGCGACAACATTGGCCTGCAGCAGGACAACCAGTACATTTGGGTGCACAACTGCGACTTCTTCTACGGCCATGCGGGTAGCGACAAGGACCAGGTCAAGGGCGATGGTGCCTTGGACTGCAAAAAGTCCACCTACGTGACCTTCAGCTACAACCACTTCTGGGATAATGGCAAATCAAACTTGCTCGGCCTTTCCGAAGGCACGACCGACGGCCTCTACATTACTTATCACCACAATTGGTACGACCATTCCGACAGTCGCCACCCGCGCGTACGCTTCTACAGCGCCCATGTGTACAATAACTACTACGATGGCGTGGCCAAATACGGCGCCGGTTCTACGAAGGGCTCTTCCGTGTTTATGGAAGCGAACTACTTCCGTAATTGCAAGTACCCGATGATGACGTCTATGCAGGGAAGCGACGTGTATGCTGGCGGCACCACTCGCGATACCAAGAACAATCCGACATTCAGCAGCGAAGATGGCGGTACGATCAAGGCCTACAACAACCACATGGAAGGTTCTTACACGTTCATTCCGTATGGTGCAAGCAAGTATGTGCTCAAGGGGGCTGAAACGGCTGCGGGCTCCATCGATACCAAGGCCGACTTTGACGCCTACGTGGTGACGAGTCGCAACGACAAGGTTCCGAATACGGTCAAGTCTTATGCCGGTGCGAATGCCTACAACAATTTCGATACCGACAATTCCGTGATGTACAGCTACACGGCGGATTCTCCGGCGCAGGCCATGGCGAATGTGCGTGCCTATGCGGGCCGCGTGCAGGGAGGTGATTTCAAGTGGACCTTTGACAACTCGGTGGACGATGCCGCCTACGAAGTGAACCAGAAGTTGAAAGATGCTCTGATGGCTTACAAGGGGAGCAACGGCGAAGTCATGGAATATGCAAGTTCTTCTTCAGTGAAGCCGGAATCCAGTTCGTCGGTGCAGTCTTCCAGCTCTGAGGCGAAGTCTTCAAGTTCCGAAGCCAAGTCCTCTAGCTCCGAAGAGGTTTCGTCTAGTTCCGAGGCAAAGTCCTCCAGCTCTCAGGAAGAAGTGGAAAGTTCTTCGAGCGAACAATCCCAGGCGATAGTCGCTAAGATGCAGGTGGCGTCCCCGATGCGCTATATCGCAAGCGAAAGCCGTCTTGAAATCAATGCGGATGTGCGCCGTCTGAACATTTTCGATGTGAATGGCCATGTCGTAAAGATGTCGACCGAAGCGGTGTCGCAGTCGAGTGTGGATTTGTCCAGCCTTAAGCCGGGCGTTTACCTAGTGCGCCTGGTGGCAGGCGGCAAGGCCTACCAGCAGAAAATTGTGAAACGATAGAGTGTCGCATAGTTCTTGCCGCGTTTTCTGAGGTGTTCGGGACGGCAAGAACTTTGTGTGGAGTAGCTCCCGGGCGTGCACGCCCGGGAGTTTTCAATTACTCTTGCCAAAAATCCCTACTTTTATTACCTTTCTGCACATGAACATGATTCTGGATCTACGACTTATTAACCTACTAGGACATTGCGCTGGAGCGCAAGCCGGTTTTTAAGCATAGGTTCAAGACGATTTTAGAGTTTTAACCCAAGGATTTAAACCATAAGGCCCGCTCCAATAAGGACGCGGGCTTTCGTTTTTGAGTCAAATTTCTATTTTTTAGACGAAAAATGAGCTTGCCGCCTTGTTGGACTGGCAAGGAGATAAAAAATGAGCGAAAATAAGAACACGATTGAAAGACAACCCTTCTTTTACGACGTCACGCTGCGTGACGGTAACCAGGCTCTTCCGAAGCCCTGGAACAATGCCCAGAAAAAGGACGTGTACCTGCAACTCTTGAAACTCGGCGTGCAGGGCGCCGAAGTCGGTTTCCCGGCTTCGTCCGAGATGGATTTCGAATCGTGTAAGGAACTTGCCCAGCTGACTGCCAAGATGGCCGAAGAAGGCGACGAAGTCGCAAAGCGCATCGTGGTCTCTGGCTTGGCCCGCTGCGTGGAAAGCGATATCCAGCGCTGCTGGGAAGCGGTGCAGTACGCTCCGCATCCGCGTATCCATACCTTCCTTGCCACAAGCCCGCTCTCTATGGAACATGTGCTGCACATGACTCCGGAACAGGTGAAGGAAAAGGCCGTTCATTGCGTGAAGTTTGCAAAGTCGCTCGTGGGTGACAAGGGCGATGTGGAATTCAGCGCCGAACATTTTGGCGACTGCCTCGAAAACATGGATTTTGTGATTGACGTGCTGAAGGCCGTGGTCGAAGCCGGCGCGACGACCATCAACCTGCCGAATACGGTCGAACGTTATCGTCCGTTCCTGTACGTGAATCAAATCAAGCAGGTGTACGAAGCCCTGCCGAAGAATATCACGATTTCGGTGCATTGCCACAACGACTTGGGCATGGCGACGGCTGCTACCGTCGAAAGTTTCTTCGTGGGCGCGACCCAGCTGGAAGTTGCCCTGAACGGGCTCGGCGAGCGTTGCGGTAACACGAACTTCTACGAAGTCGCGGTTGCGCTGCATAACTCCGGCGTGAATACGGGCCTGCACATGGAACGCATTTATGAAACGGCTATCTTGATTTCTCAGTGGTCGGGTATCAGCATCTATAGTCGCGCTCCGTTGATTGGCGCCGAAGCAATCGTACACCGTAGCGGCATCCACCAGGATGGCGCCTCCAAGACGAAGGACATGAAGAAGGGCGCCTACCGCCCGATCGACTACTCGATTATCGGTCGTCACCAGAACGATTCGCTCAGCTTTACAAGCCAGAGTGGCCGTACCGCCGTGTACGAAATCATCACGAAGTTCGGCTACAAGATGTCTTTGGCTGAAGCCGCTGAACTGCAGCCGATTTTGAAGGCTTGCAGCGAAAAGGAAGGCGAACTGTCTGCCGAACGCGTGCTGGATGTGTTCCGCGAACATTTCGTGAATGTGAACGGCCGCCTGATTTTCAACAACATCGAAGTCGTGCCCGACGAAAACCGCTTTATCTTCCACTTCAAGAAGGATGGCGAATCTTTGGTGAAGTCCGTGACGGCCGAAGGCCCGATCGAGGCGGCCCTTATGCTCATGCGTGAAATCGGCATGCCGGTCGAACTCGTGAAGTACCGCCAGCTTGTTGTACCCGAAAAGGACAAGGTCTGGGCAGGCCGAGGCCTCAGCCGCATTGTGCTGAAGGCGAACAACGTCGAAGTCGAAGGCCGCGGTGTGTCGAGCGATACGCTCAAGGCAAACATGCGCGCTCTCTTCGGTGGTGTGAACCTGCTGTATAAAAAATAGGAGGCTCCTATGCTCGAACAACTGAAACGCCCCTTCAAGAAACGCTACGACAAGGTCCGCTCTTATGCGGGAAACTTTGTCGGGCCTGTTAAGGAATCTGCGTCCAAGTTGTTCGCATTGTTCCCGAAGCTGGAGGCCTTTGCCGGTTTGGAAGACCAGGCTGAAGCTCCGGCCGAAGGTGAGATTGCTCCTGTTGAAGGAAACGGGAAACCTTCCGGCATAAAAGGCTTTATCGCAAAGTTCAAGGATTTTAAAAAATCTCTTAAGGGACTTTCTGATTTCCAGAAGTTGATACTCTTGACCATTGCTATTGTGCTCCCTGCAGGAATCTTTATCGCCGTTGCTCTTGCCGCAATCTTGCGCCGGAAGAAGTAAGGAATTTATAAAAGGAGGAAACATGAGGAATTATTTATGTGCGCTTATGCTTGCTCTATTCCTCGTTGCTTGTGATGACGGCAATAGTAGTAATCCTATCGTTGCTGGAGAATCATCCTCGTCAATAGAATCTAGTTCGCATGAAAATTCAAGTTCAAGTAGCTTGATTAAAGTAACGTCTAGTAGTTCCGTTTTGTCATCTAGTTCGTTGATTGTTTCGAGTTCTAGTGAACTCGATATTTCAAGTTCAAGCGATAATGATCCTTCTAGTTCTAGCGATAATGTCTTGAGTAGCAGTTCTGTGACGCTTGTTCCTCCTTGCAGGACCGATAGCACCGATGCCTGCGAATACGGAACGTTGACGGATGACCGCGATGGTCAGATCTACAAGACCGTGAAAATCGGTGACCAGTGGTGGATGGCGGAAAATTTGAATTATGCTTACACGGACGTTCCGCTTGATTATAGTCAAAACAGCACTTCTTTCACCTCCGATTCTACTAGTTGGTGCTATAATGATTCCGCCGAGTATTGCGCCAAGTACGGTCGTCTTTACACCTGGTCTGCGGCTATGGACAGCGCCGCTAAGTTTTCGGATAATGGCAAGGGTTGCGGTTATGGCTTATCGACATGTGAACGGAAGTCTCCTGTGCGCGGTGTTTGTCCTAGCGGCTGGCATATTCCGAGTGTTCAAGAATTTGAGACTCTATACGAAGCTGTTACAGAAGATCACTTTGCGGTCGAGTATAACGCGGGCTTTGTGCTGAAGTCTACGGATGAATGGTACCGTGGAGGCGGCAATAGTGACGCCTACGGGTTCTCGGCTTTGCCCGCAGGCCAAAGGCTTATCAGAGGGGCTTTTGTCGATAAAGGGTACTATGCGTACTTCTGGACCTCTGATCCGGCTTGCAATAACTGTGCAGACTATTATTTCTTGACCTACACCTACAAGAGCTGGCATCCAAGCGAAATAATGTACACTGGGTTTTCTGTCCGCTGTCTCAAAGACTAACCACTGTCTACTTCTAATTTCCTACTCGTATGCTTTCTTCCCGCTTGCCTAAAGATCTTTCGCCATCGCCGTTCTTTGCCGAGCTGGAACGCGCGAAGGCGTGCACGAAAAAGGATGCTGCCGAAGGCGGTCTTTCATTCATCGACATGACGATTTCTTCGCCTGTGAAGGCGGGGCTGCCGATTGATTTGAATGATGCGGTGGAGGAGGCACGCAAGGATTTCGGTTGCTGGAATCCGGATGCGGCGGGCTGGAGGTCGGCACGCGAGGCGGTGGTGGAGTATTACCGCGAACGTGGCGGAAACTTTACGGCCGGCCAGATTATTCTGACTGCAAGTACCAGCGAAGCTTACTCTGTTTTGTTCAAGACTTTCTGCGACCCGGGCGATGTGATTCTGACGCCGATGCCGGGATATCCGCTGCTTGATACGCTTGCGCAGCTCGAACATTTGGAATGCGCGCCGTATTTTCTGCAGCTGAAGCGAGAGAAGTCTTCTTTTAGATTCGTTCTCGATTCCGACAGCTTGTTGGCGGCTCCGGAGAAGGCGAAAATCTTGCTGCTGGTTTCGCCGCATAATCCGACGGGTCATTGCGTCTCCCGCGAAGAATGGAATGTGGCAGTTCGCTTCTGCGAAGATAACGACATGATTCTCGTGGTCGACGAGGTCTTCGGTGATTACGGCTTTTCGAACAAGGCCTCGCGAACATGGCAATATGTTTTCGGCGCGTGTCATCCTGGGCCCCGAAACAAGTTCGGGGTAAACTCCGAGCATCTCTGGGATGCGGGCGGTAACGACCTCATCAATCTGCCGGAGAACGGCCCCAAGTGCCCGATTTTCTGGCTGAACGGCCTCAGCAAGGCTGTGGGCTCGCCGCAGCTCAAGCTCGGCTGGATGGCTTTCTACGCCCCGCGTGAACGCTTCGAAGAAATCCGCGCGGCTCTCGAATTTGTGGAAGATGCCTACCTGAGTGTGTCCGCTCCGGCCCAGGCCCTCGGCACCGCGCTTTTGCCCAAGGCCCGTGCCTATGAATCTCAAGTTCGCGAGCGCCTGCTCGTAAACTGGCAGACACTCCGCGAAGCATTCCCGGCCAAGTACTGCCCCGAAGTTCTTGGTGGTTGGTATGCAGTCGTGCGCCTCGGTGAAGACGACGAGGAACTCACACTTCGCTTGCTGCGTGAAAAGCGTGTTCTTGTACAGCCCGGATTCTTCTTCGATTTTGATGAAGACGGCTGGGTGGTGATTAGCTTGCTGCAAGAACCCGCATCTTTCAAGGAAGCGGTGCAGCGAATGAAAGAACTGCAATAGCAGTTTAGGGCTACAGGTTTGCCTTTAGCTTTTCGATAATTTCAGCTACATCCGTGAAGGCGCAGACCGGCAAACTGATGGTCTTCCTGGAGACCTTAACCGAATTCGGATCAGGGTGGTCCTCTTCAGTCCAAATGATGCCGCCTAAGGGTTCTTTGCGATATAGCCTAAAGCAAGGTTGGTTCCGCAGGGCGCTGGGGTAGTGAATGCAGTAAGGAATTTCGGCTGCTTTCAGTTTCTGGATAAAACCTTCGCGATTTTCGGCCAAAACCGTATATTGGGCGTAGGTGCACTTGCATCCGGTTTCGATTTTTTGCGGAACAATCTTTTCACCGGCGGCTGCGGTGCGGTTGTATTCGGCAAAAAAGGCGTCGTACATGGCCGCGTTCTGGCGCCTAACCACAAGTTCTTCATCCAAGTGCCTGAGCTTGACTCTGAGAACTGCCGCCTGCAGTGCGTCGAGTCGGCTGTTCATGCCGGCAATTTCGTGTTGGTAACGCCCGGCGCTCCCATGGTTTGCAATCATGCGGATCTTTTGGGCGTAGTCTTCGTTGGCGGTAAAGAGTGCTCCGCCATCTCCGTAGCAGCCGAGGGGCTTGCTCGGGTAAAAACTGGTAATGGCGATGTCTCCGAAGGTGCATGCCATCTGGTTGGTCCTGGCCCCGAATGCTTGTGCGCTGTCCTCGATAATCCAAAGTTTGTGTTCTGTTGCGATTTCGCGTAATTCCTTAAAAGGGGCGCATTGGCCGAACAGGTTTACTGCAATAATGCCCTTGGTGCGCGGTCCAATCAGTTCTTTGACGCTTTTAGGGTCGATTTGCAGGGTTTTTCGGTCGATATCGGCAAATTGGGGAAAGCCTCCGAGAAGGGCAACGCATTCTGCGGGGGCGATAAAGGTGAAATCGGGGACAATCACCTCGTCACCAGGGTGTAACTCCATGGTCATCAGGGCGATAGTGAGGGCATCTGTGCCGCTCGCGCAGGTAATTGTGTGGGTGTTTCCGCCCAAATACTCCGAAAGTTCCTTTTCGAGAGCCTGTACCTGGGGGCCTCCTATGTAACAACCGCTGTCCAATACCTCTCGTTCGGCTTTTTCCAGTTCAAAACGGTATTTTTCGCGTTGTGCAGTTAAATTTACAAAGGAAATCATGCGCCCAAAGATATAAATTTTTGCCCACCCCTTGAAAAATTTCCAATATTTACTAACTTTGAACCAACATTTTTAAGTAGGTTTTCACCCGGAGATAATAAGGTGCCTCAACACAAATCTTGCAAAAAGCGTCTGCTTCAGGCCGAAAAGGCCAATGCCATGAACCGTTCTACCCGTTCCGCTATCCGCACCGCCCTCAAGGCTGTTCGTAGCGCAACTTCTAAGGAAGAAGCCCTCAAGGCCATGCCGGCTCTGTTCAGCATGCTCGACAAGGCTGCTGCCAAGGGTCGTGCCGGTTTCTGCGCTAACCGCGTCGCTAACTACAAGGCCAAGGCCGCTAAGGTCGTTAACGGTCTCGCCTAATTAATCGCTAAGTCGATTTAGTGCGAATTTGAATAAGCCGATACACAGTGTGTGTCGGCTGTTCGTGTATATTCAATTTTCTATATTGCCCCTATGATGGATTCGATTAGGCTTTTTCTTGAAACTCGTTTTGGCGGAATCCTGGATCATTCCGTGATTCAACGCCTGTTTGTTGCGATGCTGCTTTTGGTGGCGGCACGCCTTCTTTTGATTTTCTTGAAGCATGTCATTAGCCATGCCGAAAACCGGGGGCTTGATTCTTCGGCCAAACCGCTGGTCTATTCGCTATTCTCGTACTGCATTTACATTGTTACTTTGTTGTTAGTGCTGCATGTGCTGGGCGTGAATACCGCAGGCATTGTGGCTCTAGTTGGTGCGGCGAGCTTGGCCGTGGGTCTTGCCTTGAAAGATGCCTTGGCAAACATTGCCTCTGGCTTGCTTTTGTTGTTCCTTCGCCCCTTTAAGGCCGGCGACTATATTGAATGCGGCAACATCAAGGGCAACATTATTGGAATCGGGCTTTTCAATACCACTCTCCGCACTATAGACGGTCTGTACGTTTCTGCGCCGAATACCTCGTTGTGGGGCCAACCGATTGTGAACTTTAGCAAGAATCCGCTCCGCAGGCTCGAAATTACGGTCGGAATTGACTACGGCGATTCTCCGGAAAAGGCCCTCGATATCATGCGCGATGTGGTGGCTACTGAACCGCTCTTTATGCGTAAGCCTGAGCCCCAGTTCTTTGTTTCGGGCCTCGAAGATAGTGCCGTGAACGTGACCTTTAGAGCATGGACTCGCACTCAGGACTATTTTAATTTGCGTTGGAAATATACTGCCGAAATCAAAAAGCGCTTTGATGAAGAAAAAATTACAATTCCTTTCCCGCAGCGCGTTGTCCATTTCGTGGATTGCCCCCAAGGTCCGGTTTAACCGGTATTCTCGGTTAGAATGCTAAAAAAGCATAATTTATGGTCTACGAAATTATTTTTTTATTAGATTTGAGGTAGATATATCAAGGATGTGTAATGTCTTCGATAAATTTTGCTACACGAGAAATTAGTTGTAAAGTCGTTTACTACGGACCGGGCCTTAGCGGAAAGACCACCAATTTGCAGGTGATCCACCAGAAGATGCCTCAGGACAAGCGCACCGATATGGTGTCCCTTGCAACTGAAGGTGACCGTACGCTCTTTTTTGACTTTTTGCCGCTGAACTTGGGGGATATCAAGGGGTTCAAAACTAGATTCCAGCTTTATACGGTTCCCGGTCAGGTCTATTATAACAGTACCCGTAAGCTTGTGCTTCGTGGTGTAGATGGCATTGTTTTTGTGGCGGACTCCCAGAGATCCCGTCAGGCTGAAAACCTGGAAAGTTTGCAGAACTTGCGCCAGAACTTGCAAGACTATGGCATGGATCTGGACGATATGCCTTTTGTGCTCCAGTATAACAAGCGCGATATGGACAACGTGTTCACGCTTGATGAACTGAATGCGGAACTTAACCCGCGCAATGTGCCTTTCTTCCCGGCAACCGCTCATAATGGTAAGGGTGTGGTTACGACCCTTAAGACGATTGCCATGCTCGTGATTGAAAAGTTTAACGTCAAGCAGGGATTCCTCCGTCAGGCGGCAGCCAATGTCGGTAATACCGGCGTTCACGATGTGTCGCTCACTAAAGAAGGTGTTTCTGTTAAGGCTGCCCAGCCTGCAGCTCCGGCTCAGCCCGCCGCTGCCGCTGCTCCTGCAGCACCTGCCCAGCCGGCATCTCCGTTCCGCATGCCTTCGTTTGCGGCAAAACCGCCTTCAGCGGCTCCTGCCCAACCTTCGACTGCCGGCGCCGGTCTGTTCCAGAAAGGGGCAACATCTTCGCCGTTTGGTCGTCCGCGTGCAGCAACCACTGTACCCCGTATGCCGACTTTCGGTCGCGATGTAGCGAAGCCCGCTGCCGATAACGATGACGAAATTGAATTGCGTCCGTACGTACCTAAGAAGAAGTAATTTAACGAAGGTGCATAATGAGCGATTTTACCATTTATTCTGATGATGCCGCCAAAGTCCAGCGTTTAATGACTGCCTACCAGGCGAGTGTCAAGGCCGAATATATTGTTCTTTGCCATCGTGACGGATCGATTATTGCAGAAGTTGGCTCTTTGGGTATAGACGCAACTCCGCTTGCCGTGCTTAGCACCGCATCGTTCGACTCTGCTCGCCAGGTGGGTATGATGCTTGGTGGTGAAAACTTCCAGGCTGTGTCTTTCTCGGGTGAAAACCGTTCCATCTACATTGCTCCTGTAGACCAGGCGCTCTTGTTGGTGCAGATTTTCCCCGGCTCCAAACTTCCGAACCGTATCGAAGACTTTAACCGCCTGTTGGTCGAAAAACTGGTCGACGCTGTTCCTGCCTTTACGCAGAATACTAGCCGCCTGGTTCGTTAAACTTTTGATTTAGGACTGCCTTGTGACAAAACTTCCTCCGCTTCGCAATTTGCGGAAAACGACGATTGTCGTGATGGTGGTCTTTCTTGGTTTTTTGATTCACCGAATTGTGGTTGCCTTGCATGGCGCCGAAACCATTTGGAATTCTGCCGATACAGAACTTTCCATGGCGCAAAGCGTTGTCTGCAGCCATATTGTGAACGGGTCTCCGTTCGGTGTCGATAGCGTGTTCGAAGAGGGCATGCGTCTCTATTATTACTCCACGGTATCGTCGGCCTTGCAGCTGGGTGACGACACCTTGAAGCACATCTGGTTCAATGGCGCCGACACGGTGCAGAAGCTTGCTTGCGATATGACGCAAGATGTTTGCCTCACGACGATTGTGCCGAATCTCTTGAAACCGGGTGAGTGGAGTGTGGACTTGGTGGCAGGACGCAAACTGCTTTCGACCCGCCAGTTTATTGTAGAACCTAGCGAAAGGTGAGTTCCATGTCCCGGCAGTTCTGGTTGGGACTTCTTTTGCTTTCTGTACTCGCATGGGGTATGGATACGGATTCTTTGCCGGTATGGGATCCGGCAATGCTTGTGCGTGGAAATTCCTTTGTTCAAAATGCGGATACTTCTACCCGCAAAGATTCTTTGGAAACCCATGGTTACAAGACGGTGCAAATTACCGTGGGCGATGGCGGTACTCAGGTGGATCAGGAACTCCGCTTGTCGATTACAGGAAAAATTACCGACAGCGTGTATATTGATGCCTTGCTGAGTGATGTGGGGCGCCGTGCGGGCGACCAGACTACGGCAACGTTGCGCGAGGTAGACCAAATTTATTTCCGCGTAGAATCGCCGCATTATTTTTTGCACTTGGGCGATTTGACTTGGGTGGATTCGACCATGGGCTTTACCGGAATGTCGCGTGCGTCTTTGGGCGCTATGGCCGGTGTGCGCGGTGATTTTGGTGGTGGCTATGCGCAGGTGCGCGGCGTGATTGGTACCGATGAGGTGCAACATTATGCGCGAACGTTTAATGGCGTGAGTGGCCAGCAGTTGGGCTATTCGCTGGATGGTTACGGCAGTTTTATTGCCGTGGTGCCGCAGTCCGAAACCGTGTGGCTGAATGGGACTAAGCTTACTCGCGGTAAAGATTACTTGGTGAATTACGCGGGCGGCATGCTCGATTTTAAGGGCTCGGTATTGCCGAGTTTCGATGATGAAATTCGCGTTGAATATGACGCCTACGAAAACGATAACATTTACATGCTTAAGGGTGCTGCGGCAAGCTATAGGCATCCGAACTTGTATTTGGATATTTCTGGATTTAGGCTTGAAAATGATGTGGACCGCCTAAAGCGTAGCGTTTGGACCGATGACGATTACGCCATGCTCAAGGCTGACCGCGGTGGCGATTTTGTGCGCGACGATACGCTGCCGCCCTTGAACAGGCCCGACAGAACGGAACGCATGAACGCCCGCATTCGTGTGCAACAGAATCAACAGTTCTATGCCGACTTTGAAATGGCAATGAATCGCACCGATACAAATATTGTTTCTAGCCATGTTGGCGGTAATGAGGGCAAGGCTTTCCGCTGGTTTGTGACAACCGATTCTACCCGCAACCTTGTGCATTTTCCGGTGGCGATGTCGGTGTACGGCAACCGCGTGCAGCAAGGGTTTGATATTCTGAAAAATCCTGGGAGCGATTTGGACTGGAATCTTTTCGGCTTGCGCGATAGTTGGGATTTGGCGTATAGCGATTCGGCTTTCTTGAATGATGACTTGTTGCACGATGAATTCACGATGCGTGCGCGGTTTGCAAAAGAATGGTTTGGGTCTGCGCAGTGGGGCTACCGTCGCAATGCCGACGAAGACTGGAATTCTTCGCGAGTGCAGTTGGGCGTGCAGCACCGCAATCGAAATACCTTGGGCGAACTCGCTTTGATTCGTGTGGCGAGCTTGCAAGAGCGTGAAATGGAACGCTACCAGGGAACGCTGAATGCGGAATTCTTGCGCGGGACTGTGCGACCGTATGGTTCGGGCGATTTGCGCTATACGAAAATCAATTTGCATGGAATTGAAGATGACGTGATTTACGGAAAGTCTTCAAGCGGTTTAGGGATTTACTTTGACCGCGGCGAGATACGTGAAAGCGTAGGCGGGCGAATGGCCAAGCGTCGTGGCGATACATACGGCGATGAATGGGCTGATTCCTTGTGGGCGGCCACCTGGGTGCAAGAGGCGAATTATAACAGTCGCTACTTTACGCTGTCGCACTTGCTGCAATACGAACGCATGCGTACGGATTCTTCGGAAAGCGAAAACAGCTGGCTTGCCAATTTGAATTCTCGCTTTGGCGGCGAAGATCTTGGCTGGCAGGGTAATGTGTCGTATAAATTGGGCTTGACTGAAGAACAGATTTATACCGCGGTTTACAAGGCGGTGGCGCCGGGTACAGGCGATGTACGTTACGATAGCTTGACGGCAAGCTATATCGAGGGAGTAGATAACGGTGACTTTGTGTACGAAGGCATGGGCCGTAATGATTCCGTGGGCGCAGTTCTTTCGTCAGACGCTGCATTCAATATCGAACTTCGCTTTAATCCGGGGCTTGTCTTTGGCGTACGCGAAGGATTCCTGCGCGATGTCACTTTTGGCGGTTCGTACGAGGGCGAAGGAAGCGATACGACGGGCAAAAAAATATACTTCCCGCCGATTACGACTTCGCAACTGCACCGCATGACATCGGGCCGTATGGCGGTGGAAGGCCTTGTCGATTGGCAACACCCTTCGGGCGTGTCGCTTACGTATAAGCCGGGCGCCTCATTCGATAAAAAGCTTTCTTCGATTTCTTATTACGAAACCTCTTACTCGCATGAGTTCGAAGCAGGCTACCGCATTAATCTAGACCACTTTGTGGGCGGCAAGTTCCTGATGCAAGAAAATGAACTTTCTGCCATGCAGGAATGGAACTGGAATGTTTACGACGGAACACTGCGTTACCGCTTTGACTTTTTGCAGGGATTCTTTGTGCAACCGCTCGGGCGTTACCGCAAGGGTGAGGGCTCCGACGGCTCGGGCTACGAAAGCGGTGATTTTGAAGCAAATCTTTGGGAAGGCGCTTTGCGTATTGGTTACAATCGCCAGAAAAAGGTGAATTCGTACGCGAACTTCTCGGTGGTGCAAGTTGAAAGCGATGGTGACATCATCCCGTACCAAGTGATGGATGGCTACAGCGATGGCCGTACGTATCGTTTTGAATTTTCGCTCTCGGTTGATTTGAATGACTTTTTGTCGATGGGTTGCAGTTACATTTTGCGGTTTGGCGACGCCGAAGAGAATATCTTCCAGAAGCTTAGCACCGAAGCGAGGGCGTACTTCTGATGTGTAATTTGCGATGTGTGATGTTCGTGTTGTTCGCTTGTGCGCATGTGTTTGCGGCGAATTGCCGTATTACGGCGGTGCAGTGGGTGGGCGAGCGCGAATCGTACGAAGAATCCCAAGTGCAAGCGCTGGTAGGCAAATCTTGCGAAAGCTGGCCGCTCACGCGAGACCGCATCGTGAGCCATTATGAAAATCGAGGATTCCTGTCGGCAAAACTTATGGGCGATTTAGATTCGGCCGGAGTGCTGACAGTCAGTTTAGACCGTGGCATTCCTTGGGTGTGGGCAGACCCCGAGAATTTGGATTCTTCGGGAAGCGATATCGAAGTATTCCGTCGGCAAACGAGAATCGAGCCGGGCAAATTTGTGTCGCCGCTTGAGCTCGAACGTTCCGACATGAAAATGGCGAGCTTGGGCTATTACAACCGCACGGCTCCGGCGCAAATGTTCCGCGACCCGGTGCGCAACCGCATTATTCCGGTGTACCACATGCAGGCGGCCTCGGTGTCCGAGGCGTATGCGCTCCTGACTTATTCTAGCGAAACCGACGAGTGGGAAGGCAACGTGAATGTGGCTCTCTATAACATTCGCGGAACCGCCCGCGACTTGACTCTAGAAGGCTATACGGGAGAAGATGCCCGCAGACTAGAAGGTTCGTACAAGGAACCATGGATTTTCGGCACCGAATGGAATGTAATTGCTCGCGGCTACTTCGACGAAGATTCTTCGGAACGCGATGCCTACGGCGAAATCGGAATTTCACGCGATATCGGCTTTGATTTTAGTATGGGTGTGTTCGTTGGCATCGGGAGCAATCGCAAGACATCTTCGCTTGAGCTCTCTTACGTGTCGCTTGATCGATTTGTGCTGCCGCGCTCGGGCACGCGCTTCAACGGCTCGATTGTTTGGAATATGGCTCGTCCCGATTCCTTGGACAATTACCTGAAGGCCTCGGCCAAATTCTCGCGGTATATTCCTTTGTTCGGCAATTGGATTACGCGCTTTAGCGGGGCCGCCGGCGGAATCTTCCCGACGGATGCGGACTTGGACCGCTTCGACTATTTTGCGTTGGGCGGCATGGATAGCTTCAAGGGCATGGATGTGCGCTTTATGCGGACCCGCGCTTACGGGTATTCCGAATTCGCGCTCTTGTGGCAAGATGGTTACGACTTGAGCATTGAAGCTTTCTATCAGCCGGGGCTTTACCGCGCCTTCAGCCGCCCTGACCGTGGCTGGAAACGCGAGCATGATTACGGTGTGGCTTTTACGCAGTACCGCGGCAACTGGAGCGTGAACCTGTACTATGCCCTCCGCAACGGCGAGAATTACCTCGACGGCATCATCGGCTTCGGACTAAAGACCTTGTTCTAAAAAAGGTTGACGATCAAGTTCTTAAAGATTGTCACACTGATTCGATTTTACTAACGTAAAATCTGATTTGAATATATTTTTCTGAAATGCCGTTAGGCATTTCGAATTCGTGTGACACCAATAGAGTTTATTGCCCGAATTAAACGGGAGTTTTACTCTTCTCGCCGGCGATTTCTCGTACGAGTTTCGGCACCAGGTAGCCTGGCAACTTGGTGCGGATTTCTGCAATCAGCTTGCGGGCTTCGTCATCGCCGACTTCGAAGTGGGCGACTCCGTTCGCATGGTCCAGCTGGTGCAAGTAGTAGGGGAGCACTCCCTGCTCGAAAAGTTTGCGGCACAAGGCGGTGAGCTTGATTGCTTCATCGCTGATTCCCCGCAGCAACACGCTCTGGTTCAAGAGCGTCCAACCACTAAAGCGCAGCTGTGCAAATACGGTTGCCGATTTTTCGTCGAGTTCGTCGGCGTGGTCCACATGAGATACCAACACACAGCTAAACCTTGCCGGTAGTTCGCGCAACAATTCAAAATGCTGCATCACCAAGTCCGGGCGCATCACGGGGAGGCGCGTGTGGATTCTGAGCGTGGTGACCGAGGGGTGCATCGCAATCGCTTCAATCAGTTCGCGGAAGGCGCCGGGACCGAGAGTCAGCGGGTCGCCGCCCGAAAGAATCACTTCCCAAATGTCGGTGTGGGTGTCGAGCCAGTGGCTCACCTGGCGCGCAACATCAGGAGTGTTCTGGAAAGGGTAGTTCTTACGGAAACAGAAACGGCAACGGGCACCGCAGGTGGCGGTCGAGACAATCAAGGCTCGCTGGTCGTATTTCTGAATCACGCAGTCGGATTTTCCGGCCGGTAAATCGCCCACGGGGTCATCTACAAATCCATCGACCTTCTTGAGTTCGTCTTTGGTCGGCAAAATTTCGCGCAACAGGGCGGCAGGGTCGCTCGCCTTCTTGATTAGGTCGGCATAATGCCTAGAACAAAGAAACGGAAACTTCGGATTCAGGTCAAGATCGGCAAGTGCGGTCGTTTTGGCGATAGTTGTCGCCAAATCGGATCCCAAATAGTCCAAAAAGTCAGGGATTTGCGTGAAAACTTTTGAGGAGTCGTCCATTATATTGCTAAATTTAGAATCAAAATCAACAAGAGGATAATATGGGTACTGTAAGCACCAACGAATTCCGCAAGAAACTTAAAATCATGGTTGATGGTCAGCCGTACGAAATCATTGAAAACCAGTTCGTGAAGCCGGGTAAGGGTCAGGCCTTTAACCGCGTTCGCATCAAGAACTTGGTGACTGGCCGCACCCTCGAACGCACCTGGAAGAGTGGCGATACGGTTGAAGAAGCCGACGTGACCTTCACCGAAATGACTTACCTCTACAACGACGGTTCTACTTGGTACTTCCTGAACAACGAAACTCAGGAAACCGAAGAAATCGCTAAGGAAGCCCTCAATGGCTGCGAAGTTTGGCTCCTCGATGGCGCTACTGTCGAAGTCACTTGGTGGAAGGACCCGAAGACTCAGGCAACGCTTCCGATCGAAGTGATTCCGCCTACCTTCGTTGATCTCATGATCATCGACGCTCCTCCGGCAGTCCAGGGCAACACCAGCGGTAACGTGATGCGTGAATGCACCGTCGAAACCGGCGCTAAGGTGATGATCCCGCTCTTCATCGAAAACAACACCAAGATCCGCGTGGATACCCGCGACGGTTCTTACCTCGAACGCGCAAAGTAATTTTCACTTTGTCATCCTGAGCTATACGAAACTTAGAACTTTAGTTCTCTAGTTGAGTTATGCCCTTTGGGTAGAAGCCCGTAAGGGCGAAGTCGAAGGATCTAGAAATTCGAAACGCTCCTGGCTCCGGCTGGGAGCTTTCTTTGTATGTAGGGGGAAGAGTCCCCCTCGCTGCAACCGCCCTTGGCGTTTTCCGCTACCTCCTCTCCTAAGGGGCTCCGCCCCCTAAAACCCTCAATGGAGCCACACTGATTCGAAATCACTAACGTGATTCCTGTTTTAATATTATAAATTTGACAAAAACGATTCTTTCGCGGGTCTAGGAGGCTTTCTTTGAAGTATTTTGCCACGTTGTTGTTTTCTGCAGTTTTGTTCGTTGCGTGCAGTGGTGAATCTGGTGATCCCATTGCACCAGCTTCGAACGGGAAAACATCTTCTTCGGTCAAGTCCAGCAACAGTAATAGGGCTCAGTGCAAAGTTGAAATAGATGAGAACTGCATTAAGGATGACCGTGATGGTCAAACTTACAGGATTGTTAAAATCGGCGACCAGGTATGGATGGCGGAGAACCTGAACTTTGAAACGGATTCTAGTTTCTGCTACAACAACGAGGAAAGCAACTGCGCCAAGTACGGAAGGCTTTACAGGTGGGCTGCTGCGGTAGGTAAATCGGAGAGTGAATGCGGCTATGGCAAAACATGTTCCTTGCCGTCAGGAAACATCCAGGGTGTATGCCCGAGCGGTTGGCACTTGCCGAGCACGGCCGAATGGGAAACTTTGTTCAACGCAGTCGGCGGACAATCGACGGCCGGCGGGTTCTCGGCGCTCCCTGCTGGCGAAAGGTACGACACTGGGGATTACAGCTACGAGGGCTACTGCGCGAAGTTCTGGAGTTCTACGGAGGGCAATAGCCTCGGCGCGTCCTACATGTACTTGGTCTACAACCTCGACGATGCGCGCCTGTACTACTGCAGTAAGTACTACGGGTTCTCGGTTCGTTGCCTCCAGGACAATCCCTAACCATCTGTTTGTAGAATAAGGGCGCCGGTGGCGCCTTTTTTGTACGAGAGCCTCACTGAATCTGTGTGACAATAAACTACATTTGCTTTATTGAATCCTTGACTTATCAGGAGGGCCTTTATGAAACGTTTTGCTGCATTATTGGTTTCTGCAGTTTTGTTCGTTGCGTGCGGTGATGATTCTAGCAGTTCCGCATCAGCACCTGTTTTGGATGAAGACTTATCTTCATCTAGTGTTGAGTCCAACAACGTATCCTCGTCTTCGGCCAAGTCCGGCGGCAGTTCGGTGAAGTCATCCTCTAGTGTCACGCCGGAGTCGAGTTCCAGTAGTGTATCCCAAGAAGTGTCTAGCAGTTCTACTGTGTTTAGTAGCAGTTCGGCAGTTTTGGAGAGTGACGATTGGTATGGGTGGAGTTGGGATGTTCCGAAGGAGAGTCGCTTGAATCCGGACATTTCCTACGACTCCATAATAGACTCTCGCGACAATAAAGTCTACAAGACGGTGAAAATTGGTGATCAAGTGTGGATGGCAGAGAACTTGAACTACTTCGATGAAACTCTCGATGGTATCAGTTGGTGCTATGACAATGACCCGAAAAAATGCGAGGTTACGGGTCGCCTTTATACTTGGGCTGCAGCGATTGATTCGGTCGGGTTATATGACGATGGCAATGGCGTGGAATGTGGTTATGGTATAGATTGTTCCCTGCCCGACACGGTGTATGGAATTTGCCCATCGGGTTGGCACCTGCCTAATGATACAGAATGGAAAACTTTGATTGCCACAGTAGGCGGAGATTCAACGGCTGGCAAGATGTTGAAGTCGCAAACGGGATGGGTTCACGGTGGCAATGGTACGGATGATTTTGGCTTCTCTGCGTTGCCTGCTGGCGAATATGACCCGGATGACTCTTATTTCAAATTTACCTTAGGTGGCTACATGGGCTTATTTTGGAGCGCATCTCAAGCTAGGTATTATAAAATTCAAGAAGAAGCAGACCGCTTGAGCATGAACTATAGTATCGAGAACGTGTATCTGGTTGGTTGGGAGAAAAGCCTCGGTTTTTCTGTTCGTTGCATCAAGAATGAACCATAGGTCATCCATTGACAATCTGTCTATAAAATAAGGGCGCCGGTGTCGCCTTTTTTGCTAATTTCAGGATAATTTTAAGATGGATGTTTGAAAAAGAAGGGTTGTCATGAGATTTTTTAACAAATTCTCTGGTTTCGTGCCTGCAGCATGCGTTGCTGCGGGCTTGATGTCGTTCGGTGCAATTCAGGCGAATGCCGCTCCGGATCCGAATTTCCACATTTACATCGCGTACGGGCAGTCCAATATGGGCGGCACTGCAGATGCTCAGAGTGCCGACAAGGCCGAAAATCCGCGTTTCAAGATTTTTGCGACGCAAAAGTGCTCGGGCAAGGGCCGCAACACGCTGGGCGAGGTATACCCGGCGGTGCCTTCGCTCTTTAACTGCGGCAACACGATTTCCATTGCCGACTGGTTCGGGCGTACGATGGCTGACAGCATGCCCGATGTAACAGTCGGGATTATTCCAGTTGCGGTGGGTGGCGCAAGCATCAAGCTCTTTGACCAGGACCAGTACGCAAGCTACCTTTCGACGGCAGAAAGCTGGCTCCAGAACTATGCGAAGGAATATGCGAGCGATGGTAACGTGACAAAGACGATTATCGATATCGCAAAGAAGGCGCAGGAAAAGGGCGTCATTAAGGGATTCATTTTCCATCAGGGTGAAACCGATGGCGGCTACCCGGACTGGCCGAAAATCGTGAAGAAGACTCGCGACGACATTCTCAAGGCGCTCGACATGAGTTCCGACACGGTGCCGTTCGTGGCGGGCGAGCTCCTGCGTTCGGGCTGCTGCTATTCCGACCGCGTGTCGAAACTCCCGAATTCGATGGACAATACCTATTACGCGTCGTCCGAAGGCCTTGACGGCAACGGCGTGGACCGCTACCACTTCGGTCACGATGCCTACGTGACGTTCGGCAAACGCTATGCCGAACAGATGCTGAAGGCAATCAACCGCGCTCCGGTAGTTCCCGAACCGCAGAAGCCGTTCAAGGACAAATCGTTTGAAATTCCCGGCAAGATCGAGGCCGAAGACTTCGACATTCCGGGTGTCGGCTCGGGCAACGACTCCTACAAGGAAAACGATTCCGAAGACCACGGCGGCAGCAATTACCGCGAAGGGACGGGCGTCGACATTTACAAGAAGGCGACGGGGTACATCGTGGGTTACAACCAGGAAGGCGAATGGCTCGAATACAGCGTGAATGTCAAGGAAGCGGGCGAGTACGCTTTCTTGGCGGCGGTTGCGTCCGCAAACGAGACTTCCGGTTTCCAGATGTCGCTTGACGGCAAGAACATCACGGAAGTAATCTCTGTCCCGAAAAACGAAGGCGAGGACAACTACGACGACTACAACAAGGTGCAGGCGGCAGTGAACCTCCCTGCGGGCGAACACATATTGCGCTTTACGGTGACCGGTTCCTGGATGGACGTGGATTACTTTGTGTTCGGAGAAGACGAAATCGTTTGCGTTGACAGATGCACAGACTTTGTAAGGCCTGCGCTATCGCATGCGACCGGAACCGAAAGTTACCGCATGTTCGACATGAATGGCAACTACCTTGGAACGGTGCGGGCCTCTGGAATGCAGGAACTCCGTGCCAGCGCGAAAACCCTCGTGAAAACCGGCGGCTCGTATTACGTGAAGTCAAAGAAAGGCTCCGCAACAATCCGCGTGACGAAGTAATCGTTTGCTAGTGAGATATCCTTATCATCAGTCCGATAGAGTAGCTTGAGTTGGATTCGTGTTCTATTTCGTTTAGATATTCAACTCCAGTTTCTTCTTCTAGGCCGCCGATGGTGTAGTTTAAAGCGAAACCTAAGCTCCAACGTCTGCTAATCCAAAAGTCCTTGCCAATTTCAAATCGACAAAAGATGTTGGCAAACGAGACTGTTATGGTATTATCGTAAATACTGTTGTAATAGTGGTCTGTGATGGTGACGATGTCTATTATTAGACCAGGACAGATTCCAAGGAACAGGCCGTAGAAAGGACTTTCTTTGTCTTGGAAGGGGTAGAATTCTCCGCCAATACCGAGAAGAAATCTGAAGTCATCGTCCCCATCTTCTTCAAAAGAGCCTTCTCTGTGCAGTTGAGTTCCGGTGCGTTCGATTTCGTCTTCGTAGCGGCCGGAACCGTAGCCCCATCCGAGCGCGCCATAAATGGAGGCTACATTGGCGATTGAACCTCCGAGACGAAATTCGTCGTATCCAAGATAGCCGGAATAATTCTCCTTTTCTTTTTCAACGTTTTTGTCTGGGAAAGAAGTTGTTTTCTGACTCAAATTAGCAAGGACGATTCCCGTGTTTACGGAAAAGTAAAATCCTTTGTGGGCGTGGTAGTATTCGTCATTCTCATTTGAATTAGAGCTTGATTGCGCAAAAACATAAAACGCAGATAGCAATAATGCCGAAATAATTTTCTTCATCAAGGATTTACCTTTTTTGACTTATTTTATGGCAGCCCTAAATACTTTTGCGACTTCGTCCGGGTTGTCGCTTTTGAGCCAGCTGAGCGTCTCGGTGCCGCGGTAGCTCCATGCGAAGATGTTGTCGATGCCTGCTTTGCGGCTTTCCTCGACGGCGATGGCTAGGTCGTTCTCGCGGCCCGCCTCTATCTGGTACGCCTTGATCCACATCTGCACGGCCTTTCCGTATTGGCTGGCGACATCCACAAGTTTCTTAGCGGTCTCGGCGTATTTTTCGCGGACCCATTCTTCGGTGGCGCCCTTTTCCCAGTACGGGTCAGATGCGACTTCATCGACGCTTTCGAGGCTTGCCACGCGGCCCCAGTCATCGAGGCCTGCGGGGAACCAAGGCGGGAGCATGCACACGCAGTTGCGCTTGCCGCGGGCGTGCACGTCCTCGGTCATTTCTTTCAGGAAGTCGATAAGCGAGTCCTCGCGGAATTTTTTCACGTCGTTGGTGAGCTCGGCGGGCATGTTGTACCCGAATTGCTTACGGAACTTGGCTTGGCATTTTTCGCAACGACAGCTCCAATTGCTAAGACCGCCCTTTTCGAAATAGAAATGCGGCTCGTCCCAAAAAATCGTGCTCACCTTCGTGGCGCAAACAGATTCAATCCACTTGTGCATGTAGGCGCGGAATTCCGGATGGTTCGGACAGGCGGCCACCTTGGGCTTGCCGTCCAGCGCTACCTGGCATAAGTCATGGTTCCTTGCGGTGAGTTCCGAATAAGCCTCGCCGCCAAACACGCGGCCGACACCCCACGGGTTCACGTAGACTGTCAGACCGAGCTCTGCAGACTGGTCCACGATGTCTTTCATGGTGCCGTAGTAATATTGTTGGTCTTCTTCGCTCCAGGTGTGGAGCACCGCATTAAAACCCGCTGCCTTGATGTCTTGCATATCGGCAAGAACATGCTTAGGCGAACGCACGCCAAAATAACTTACGCCTTTAATCATAGTGAGTAATGTAGTATTTAGAATTTAGAGCTTAGAGCTTAGAACTTTGAAAATGTCTAAGTTCTACCAACTGTGCCGCAGGCACTAGTTATTTGCCCATTGGGGCGATCCGCTCTTGAGCAACACCTGTTCCAGGGTGCTATACCATTCGTCTTCGCTCACGGGTTTGCGGACCCAGTAATAATTTTCGTCGCACTGGGGGAGCGGCATATTGTCGGGCACCAGTTCCACAATCCACGATTCAGGAATTCCGTCGTGCAAGAGCTTGCTGAACTTGAGGTTCTGTTCGTGCGGGCGGTCTGCGTGGTCGAGAATGATAAGTGCGGGGGACTGTCCGATAATCAAGGCCGATTCCAGAAGGTTCGTTGCGTCTTCGATCGAATTGCAAGTGTACATGGTGGAATCTTCTGCCAAATCGCCGTGCTCCAAAAGCCAACGGAATGTCCATTGACTGAGGCGGTCTAAGCTACCGGGGGAGGACGGAGCGATGAAGAAAATGTGTCCCATGGCCTAAAAGATAGGTAATTCTCCCAAATTGTGGATAGATTTTTTCGCCTTTTTCAAAAAATATTTTTTGTCCAATAGTTGTGTTCATTTTATCAACAACTTACCGCCAAATTGTTTTGTTTGAAATTTTTAGAATGGTTGAAGCGGGCGCGCGGTGTTGATAATAAATGAGTTTTTTTGAAGATTTATAAATTTGGAATATGTTTCCTAACCTAGGCGAATTCAATTTTATTCAGGCCCTTTTGAAGGGTTCCGCCGACTTTAAAAAAGAACCCCCTGCATCTAGGGGCTGGCTCGGCGTGGGCGACGATTGCGCCCAATTCGACGGCTGGCTCGTGACCAAGGATTTGTCGGTCGAAAATACGCATTTTAGGCTGGATTGGTCGACGCCGGAACAGGCGGTCGAAAAGCATATCGTTTCGAATGTGTCGGACATTTCTGCCATGGGCGGTGTCCCGCGTTTTGCGGTTCTCGGGCTATGCATAAACAAGAATTGGTCTGTAGAAACCCGCAACCGCGTGCAGGCGGCTCTTTCGCAAGGCTTTGCTAGGCGCGGAATTGCCTTGATTGGCGGCGATACCGTGGTGGGCGATGTAGGCATGTTTTCGACAACGCTCTTGGGGGCGCTCGAAGGTGAAAATTCGAAACCGCTTTTGCGCTCGGCTGTAAAACCGGGTGATACATTGTATGTGAACGGGACGCTCGGTAAGTCAGATGCGGGCCTTTGGCTGTTGATGAACCACCCCGAAGCCAAAGACGAATTCCCGACGCTGGTGGAATACCACCTGTCGCCCAAGATTTGCGAACGGGCGGGGGCGGAACTTTTGCGTTTGGGGGCCTTTGGGGCGTGTATGGACATTAGCGATGGGCTTTCGTCGGAACTGAACCATTTGGCGCTATCTTCGAACGTGAGCTTGCAAATTGACGAGCAAAAGCTCCCCATAGATCCCGAAGTTTTGCGAATGTGCGCAAAATTTGGTCAAAATCCCCTAAATTTTGCATTAAATGGGGGTGAGGAATATCACTTGCTATTTGCAAATTCGTGCCTAGAAAGTATATTTATTGAAAATACCCAATTAGGTGAGGTGTGTAAAATTGGAAATGCGACGGAAAAGTCCGTTGGTGATCCTGTAAGCATGCTTTGCAAAAATGGAGAAATTTTGCCCGTTCAACCGCGGGCATGGTCGCATTTATGATAAACAACAATAAGATGAACTTGGGCCAGTTGCTGCTTCGCCAAGGTGTATTGGACGAAGACCAGTTAGCCCATGCCATGGCCGAACACAAGCGTACCGGTCTTATGCTCAGTAAGATCTTGGTTCGCTTGGGAATGGTGAGCGAAGAAACTTTGACGAACATTCTTGGTTCGCAAATGCAATCTTCGACCAAGATGCGTATCGGTGAAATGCTCCTTGCTCAGGGCTATATTACCCAAGAGCAGTTGGACAAGGCTCTTGAGACGCAAAAGACCTCGGGCAAGCGCCTGGGTCGTACCTTGGTGGACTTGGGCTACATGCCCGAAGAACGCCTTATTGAAATTCTTTCGAGGCAGTTCGAAGTTCCGTACGTGAAGCTCGATAACTTCAATATCGACCCGAACGCCTATACCTATTTGCCCGAAGACATGTGTAAGCAGTACAGGGTGGTTCCCCTGTTCGTGCAGAAGGGCGAAGACGAACGCCGTCAGGTGCGTTCTGTGATGACCATTGCAATGACCGACCCGACCAACATGCGCACGATCAGCATCGTGAAGTTCAAGGTGCGTATGGATGTGGACGTGGTCATGGCCTCTGACGCCGATGTGGCGAAGGCTATTGAACGCGTGTTTGCGGGTCACGGTCCTACCGAAGAATCCTTGGCCGAACTTATCAGTGAATCTAAGGACGGTGAAGAACTTGAAACCGTGGAACGCGGTCAGGGCGGTAACGATGAACCTGAACTTTCTGACGAAGAAGGTCGCCAGGTGGTGAAAATCGTGACCACGCTGATTCACGAAGCCATAGCCCGTAAGGCATCTGATATTCACCTTGAACCGCAGGAAACCTTCCTGAAGCTGCGTTACCGTATTGACGGTGACCTGCAGGTGATGTCCCCGATTCCGGCACGTTTGATGCCGCAGATTCTTTCGCGTATTAAGCTCCTTTCTAAGATGGATATTGCCGAAAAACGTAAACCGTTGGACGGCCGCTTTACCGTGCGTTACAAGGGCTCCGAAGTTGACCTTCGTGTGAGCTCGTTCCCGATTTCGCTCCGTAAGCGTGGTGTTTGCGAAAAGATCGTTATGCGTATTTTGAACCCGAACTCCGGTCAGTTCCCGCTGAAGGATATGGGGTTCGACCCGCGCGTGCTCAAGCAGTTTATTGATGCGATTAATGCTCCTAACGGTATTGTGCTGGTGACCGGTCCTACCGGTTCCGGTAAGTCTACCACGCTTTATGCTTCTATTCGAGAAATTTTGGATTCCACGATCAACATCTCTACGATGGAAGACCCGGTGGAATTGAATATTGATGGTGTGAACCAAGGACAAATTAACAACGCCGCAGGCTTTACCTTTGCGGCGGGCATTCGCGCCCTGTTGCGTCAGGACCCGGATGTGATTATGATCGGTGAAATGCGTGACCAAGAAACTTCGTCCATGGCTATCGAAGCTGCTTTGACGGGTCACTTGGTCTTCAGTACGCTCCATACCAACGATGCTGCCGGTGCATTCCCGCGTTTGCTCGAAATGGGTCTGGAACCGTTCCTTGTGTCTACCGCTATCAAGGGCGTGCTGGCACAACGTCTTGTACGCCGCATTTGTAAGTATTGTAAGGAACCTGTCGAAATTTCGCAGGCCATGCGCGACGAATTCCACTTGAGCCCCGACATGCAGTTCTACCATGGTAAGGGTTGCGAAAAGTGCGATGGTTCGGGCTACAAGGGCCGTTGCGGTATTTACGAATTCTTGGTGCCGAACGAAACCGTGCGTAACCTGATTATCAAGCGTTCTTCGGGCGACGTGATTAAGCGCGCTGCCATGCAGGAATGCGGCATGATTACGCTGCGTATGGATGGTATCCAGAAGGCTCTCGACGGACACACGACTCTCGAACAGGCCATCGGCGCATCTACGTCGGATGACTAGTTTGAATCGCTTTTAAATAAAAAAGAAAGATGCTCGGTAAGGGCGTCTTTCTTTTTTTACTACATTGCACATTTGTGTAGAATTTGGAGTATTTGATGGCCAACATTGTTGATGGAAGTGTTTTAGATAAAGAACTGAACCCGGAACAGGCCGCTGCGGCTAAAAAGATTGATGGACCGATGCTGATTTTGGCAGGTGCTGGCTCGGGAAAGACGCGTTGCATTACCTATAAGATTGCTCACCTTGTTTCGCAGTATAATGTGGAGCCTGACCGCATTCTGGCGGTGACTTTTACGAACAAGGCTGCTCGCGAAATGAAGTCGCGTATCCAGAAGTTGCTCGATTGCAACATGAATTTTGCCTGGATGGGAACGTTCCATTCCGTGTGCTTGCGCCTTTTGAAGCTTTGTCTTTCAAAGCAGTCTGTGCTTGACGCTTTGGGCGGCAAGTGGTACGACGGCAACTTCTCGATTTACGATGATGACGACCAGAAAAGGCTCCTGAAAGAAATCATGAAGGAGCAATTGGGCGATAATTTTGAACCGTCAGAAGTCAAGAAATTGCATGGTGCCATTTCAAAATACAAGAACACGATTCTGTATCGCGGTAAGGTTGCTCAGTTGCAGACACCCGATGTGGTGCAGGAATTGGCGAATTTCCCGGATGAAGTTCTTCGCGCAAAGATGTATGCCGAATACCAGAAGCGCCTCAAGGAATCCAACGCGATGGACTTTGATGACCTGTTGTTCAACACGGTCTATATGCTGCAGAAGTTGCCGACGCTTGTGGAACAACTGAAAGCGCGTTTCCGCTATGTGGTGGTGGACGAATACCAAGATACGAACGATGTTCAGTATGAACTCTTGAAGTTGCTCATTAACGACAATAAGAACGTGACGGTGGTGGGTGATGACGACCAGAGTATTTACGGCTGGCGTGGTGCAAACATCAAGATTATCCGCAACTTCCACCGCGACTTTGCTCCGGTGACGATTGTCAAACTCGAACGTAACTACCGCTCGACCGCAAATATTGTGAAGGGTGCGGGTTCCGTGATTGCGCACAACATTCGTCCGCAAGAAATGCAAAAGAACGTATTCTCTAAAGAAGATGCTGGCGAACTCATTCACGTGCGTCACTTTATGGATGACCGTTCCGAAGCCTCGGCGATTGCCGATGTGATTGCAAAGGCGGGCGAAGATTTTTATGCCAAGACGGCTGTGTTCTACCGCACCAACGCGCAGTCCCGTGCCTTGGAAAAGGCGCTGAATGACCGCCGTATACCGTCGGTCATTTTTGGCGGCATGCGATTCTGGGACCGCAAAGAAATCAAGGATGTGCTCGCATACTTGCGCCTGCTGGCTAACGAAAAAGACGATGCCGCCTACCTGCGCGTGATTAATACTCCGCCTCGCGCCATCGGTAAGACAACCGTCGAAAACATTCTTGAACGTGAACGCAACGGCGAAGGCTCCTTCTGGGATAACTTGCTCGCCGAAGTCAACAGCGGAAGCCGCTCAGCCATCAAGCTTAAGGGCTTTACGGACTTGGTGCAGAGCTGGAAGGCTTTGCTTGCCGCAGGCGAAACTCCGCTTCCGATTTTGGCAGAAAAGATTATTACCGATGTGGGCTACAAGGAATTCTTGCGCAAAGAAGACGAACTCACTGCAGACGAACGCATCGGTAACTTGGACGAAATGGTGAATGCCATCCGCGAATTCGACGAAGAACATCCGGGCGCAACGCTCGATGCGTTCTTGCAGGATATTTCGCTTTTGACCGATGCTGACAAGAAGGTGGATAATTCCAAGGGCCAGGTGACGCTCATGACGATTCACATGGCGAAGGGCTTGGAATTCAATACCGTACACATCGCGGGCTGTGACGAAGAAATCTTCCCGCTGATTCGTGCATCGGCTGCTATGTCTGGCGCCGAGATGAACGAACAGATGGAAGAAGAACGCCGCTTGTTCTATGTGGGCTGTACCCGCGCAGAAAAGAAACTGTACTTGTACCACGCGGAACGCCGCTTCTTCCAAGGAAACATTCGCCCGTTTGCGCCGTCCCGCTTCCTGAAGGAATTGGACCCGTCGGTTGTTGACTTTACGCCTTGCACCGATTCTGGTTTCGGCGGCTCGGGATTCGATTTTAATCAGGATTTTGCCGGCGGCTCGTCGGGATTTTCGCGTCCGCCGCGCCCGAACATACCGTCTTATCCGCGTAGACCGTCCGGAAGCTTTGGCGGCGGCTATGGCGGAGGTTCGTCTCGCCCGAGCAACTTTGGCTCTTATGGTTACAACCGTCCCTCGGCGATTCCGAATTCCGTCAAGAAAAATGACAAGCACATCGTTTACCGCAATCCGGTTAAGGTTGCTGCCCCTGTAAAGCCGGTGGAACCTTCGGGCCCGCGTGTGGTTTACGATGAATACAGCGAGAATCCGTACCATCCGGGCGTACGCGTGCGCCATATGAAATATGGTGTGGGCACGATTGTCAAGTGCTACGGTTCTGGCGACAATGCCCGTGTGGACGTGCGTTTCGGTAGCGATCCGACGGTTCGTACCATTATCTTGAAGTATGCCGCGCTACAAATCGTGGGCTAATTTGCTATATTGCGTTCTGTAAGAAAAGAGGTTTTATGCTCGAACGTGAAGAAGTTTTGAAACTCGCGAAGCTTTCTAGGCTCGAAGTTGCCGAAGAAGATATCGAATCTGTGAAGGGTCACTTGGACAAGATGTTGAACCATCTCGAAGCCCTCAAGGCCCTGAACCTTTCCGATGTGGAACCGATGACCGCTGTCGAAAACGGCGCTACGATTCTCCGCGAAGATGTGCCCGTGCAGGGTTTCTCGCTCGAAAAGGCCTTCATGAATGCTCCGGCAGTGGAAAACGACCACTTCGCCATTCCGAAGGTGATCGGCGGTTAATTCGTAAACTGCTTTGGGGTGTGGAATTTTATGGCTGTGCATTGCATAGTTCCTGCCCGCATGGGCTCAAGCCGCTTTCCGGGGAAGCCCCTGGTAAAAATTTTTGGTAAAGACAACATTGGCAAGCCGATGATTGTGCGTACCCTGGAAAGGGCGCAACTTGCCGAATGTTTTGACCGCATTGTGTGTGCGACCGATTCCGAAGAAATTGCAGATGTCGTATCGCGTGCGGGATTTGAATTTATCTTGACAGGCCCTGCTGCCACAGGTTCTGACCGCGTTGCCTTTGCGGCTCGCGCTCTCGATTTGGACTTGGTGGTGAACTTGCAGGGCGACGAACCGCTGGTAGAGCCTTCTGTGCTGTGCGATGTGGCGGCAACGCTTGAAAAACACCCGGACGAATGGGTGACGGTAGCGTGCCCTTTGAATCCGGCTGAGGCGGGTCTTAAGACGGTGGTCAAGGTATTGGTGAAAGACGATTACGCGGTGGACTTTAGCCGGTCGGTAGCGAATGAGGACGCTGCCCGCTGGTTCCAGCACCAGGGAATCTACGCTTATTCCAGGGTGTGCCGCGACGAATTTTCGTCTTTGCCACAGACAGAAGCGGAGCGAGAACGCTCGCTGGAACAGTTGCGCATTTTGGGCAAGCGCCCGATTCGCATTGTCCAGAGCAAGTATCCTTCGATTTCGGTCGATGTCCCTTCAGACGTGAATGCGGTGGAGGACACTCTTAAAAATCACTAAGGTCGAGGGTAACCAACGGAGGTTATCCTTATGAATGCACCAGAAAAAAACGTAGTCCGATTGGCGCTCTGCCTTTTGGTCATTGGAATCATTGTCCGAGTTCTCCCGTGGGGACTTCCATCTATCGAAACATTCGAGGTGGGCGAGTCGTTCATTGTAGGGAACGATACTCCCTTAACTGTTGCTCGGGACTCCATTGCCACGAATGATAGTTTGGTGTCGAAATTTGACAATAATTTTGAAAGCAAACCGAAAAAGGAGCGAAAATCGGTCAAAAAAGTGACCCTTCCGGTACACATTAATTCGGCATCGATCGATGAACTTTGTGCCCTAAATGGGGTCGGTCCGAAGCTCGCTGAGAAGATTTTGGAGGCAAAAAACGCCTTTGGACCCTTCAAAACGGGCGAAGATTTACAAAAAGTGCCCGGAATCGGCAAGAAAAAATTGGAAAAGCTACTTCCTGGGGTAATTTTTGATTAGTTTTAGAGTGTAGTTTTTTTCATAAGTCGTTGATAATATGAGTGATACGAAGATTTACATGGGTATAGAAGCGGGGGACGCTTCTCTGAAAGTCGCCCTTTTGGACGCGACTGAACGCCGTGTTTTGAAGACGGCTGTCCTCGAAACAGAAACCGCCCCTCTAGACGATGTCTATGCTTTTGAAACAGCCCTCCAGGGTTGGATGGATTTCAACCAGATTGAATCCGTCGAGGCCATTTCGGTGGCTATTCCGGCATTCAGGTCGATTATTCGCCAGATCTTTGTTCCGGCAGAAGCGGCCAAGAACATCGATGATTATGTCAAGTGGTATGTATCGCTGATTACCAACGCCGACGCCAGTGCGTATATAATTGATTACAAAATCATGAGCGGTGACCCGGACCTCGGCTACACGATTATGCTGATTGCCGTGCGTGAACAGTGGGTCGATAATTTACGTAAAGGCTTCCGTAGCAAGGCTTTAGCACCTAAGGCCATGGATGTGGATGTGCTTTCGCTCATGAACTTGATGGACTATGCCGAAAAGGTGTCCGAACTGACATGCATAGTCAAGGCTGACTATGCCGGTGTGACGCTCCTTTGGCTCACCAAGGATAACCTGCATGCGCTCCGCTGCGTGTCGACTCTTCCGCTGGTTAACAAGACCAAGGAAGAAGCTTACCAGATTTTGGCAGACGGCATTGCCGAACAGATCAAGGTTGCCCACGATGAAAACGCATCGGTCGTGACCAAGACGATTCGCCTGTGCGGTGAAATGGCTGCCGATATGCCTTTTGTGGAAGGCCTTCGTGCCAAGTTGCCCGATTGCCAGCTGCAATTGATGGATTCTTTCTCTAACTTGAGGCTCCCGACCGAAGAAGCTGATGCTGAGGCTGTGCTTTCTTGCGCAGGTGCTATCGGCGCTGCCTTGAATGTGATGGAGGGTGTATGATTCACTTGAACTTGATTGACGCGGCTGAACGCCTGGTCGAGTCCGAAACTGTGGCTCCGGTGCATGTCACCAACGTTAAGGATCTGCAGAATAAGTCTCGCAAGAAGGTCTTGACGGTTCTGGTTGCCGCTCTGTTTGTGTTTGCTGCCTTTAGCTGCTTCTTGAGCGTCGCTGGCGTTCCCAAGCAGTTGCATGGCTTGCTGCCGACACCGTATTTGGATTTGATTGGTGCCGAAGACCCGACTCGTTCGGCTCTTGCAATCGGTATTGGACAAAAGACCTCCGCCGGTGGTTCGCTCGAAGCGGAAGCCGCTGCAGCTAGTGCAATGATTCGTAAACGTGAAAACGTGACGGTCAAGCAGGTCGTTGGCGAAATCAACCCGCAGGCCTTGTTCAACAACAAGCGCAACGATTACAACAGCTACTTGCCGCTCGAAAAGCTTTCTTACCAGAAGGCTTCTGTCGGCCAGTTCCTTGCCTTCTTGAATACGGCAACGCCCGACGACGTTGGCTTCTCTGACTGTATTTATCAGGCTCCGAACTTCTTCTACGTTCGCGGTGTCGCTGCCAATCCGGCTTCTCAGAAGGCTTTCCTCGATCGTATTCGCGCGGTCAGCTCTGACTTCAGAACTCCGCCGCTGCCCGAAAACGCTCCGGCCACCGACATTACCGCCTTCGGTATGTACAACGTGAGCAACGTGAACTTGGGTTCCGTTTCTTCGTTTGTTCCTACTGCCGAAGCCAACAACGAAATCAAGTCTATGAAGGCTCTGGCCACGAACCAGAAGGTTCAGCTTGCTGGGCTGGATAAGCCGCTGATTGAAGAATTCGGTGTGTACAAGCGTTACACGATCAAGGCTACGACAACGGCTGACTTTGCCGAATTGAACGGCTTTATCACCGCGTTTGTGAACTCGCCGTCTCGTATCGGTATTCGCAATATCGAAATGAAACTCGCCAAGAAGGATATGTTCACGACAATCCTTTTTGAAATGTTTGTGATAAAGTAATCATCAATGCCCATTCGCATTACTGGTGGACTTATGCGGGGAAGGAATGTTCCTTCTCCGGATACCATGAAGACTAGGCCAACGGCTTCCCGTACAAGGGAGGCCTTGTTCAACATTTTACAAGGTGTCGAAAACTTCCGCATGCTCGACTTGTTCGCAGGTTCGGGCATTATGGGTATCGAGGCTTTGAGCCGAGGCGCTGCAAGCGTCGTGGCGGTCGAAATGGCGCATGCCCAGGCGCGACTTGTGTTGCAAGCGTACAAAGCCTTGTCGCTGGAATCGAAACTTACTTTGTTAGAAAAGAATGCCTTGACGTTAGACAAGGAATCCTTGTGTGCAAGTGAAGGCTTTGACCTGATTTACGCGGACCCTCCGTTCAAGGATATGGATTACCCGGACTTGCGCCCGTATTGGGAGTGGTTGAATCCGGGTGGCGTTGCCGTGTTCGAAGCACCGAGCCGCAATCTGCCAGCATGGGTCAAGGAAGCCGACGAGGCGGAAACTGTGCAAGTCCGCCGCTACGGCGAATCTTCATTAGTGATTTACAGACTATAACGCTTGATGTCATGCCGGGCATGGCATCGGCTTTTTATGAATGCGAATTTTCTATATTTGTCGCATGAAGAAAATTGCCGTATTCGCAGGATCTTTCGATCCGTTTACCTTAGGGCACCTTGATATCGTGAAACGCGCCGCAGCGTTGTTTGACGAATTGTACGTGCTGTTGGCGGTGAACGCATCTAAGAAGTATTCGCTTTCGGAATCGGCAAGAATCGAAATCGTGAAAAAGTCAGTTGAAAATATTCCGAATGTCATGGTGGAATCTTTTGACGGACTCACGGTGGAATTTATGAAGCGTGTCGGGGCGAAGTTCCTGGTGCGCGGAATCCGTGGCAGCGCCGATGTGGAATACGAACAGACGGTGGCCTGGAATAACAAGAATCTTTACCCGGAATGCGAAACGATATTCCTGTCGAGCGTACCGGAACATTTGATGGTGTCTAGTACCGTCGTTCGCGAACTCTTGAAGGTTGGCATCGCAAAGAAATCCGACGGAAACGAAATTCTCGCTAAATACGTCCCCGCTGAAGTAATCCCTTTATTAACCTTCAACTAGAGATCCTTCGACTTCACTTCGTTTCGCTCAGGATGACATTTTCTAACCACTAATCACTGTCTACTACCTATGAGACCTTTCAGATTTTTACCTAAAGTTTTGCGAGTGTTGCTGATTAGCAATGCCGTTGTTTTTGGATTGGCCTTTATCGGAGGCTTGCTTGGTTTGCAATTGAACTTGCCCGGTGTTGGTGCTGGTAGCATTCGTGAATACGTGGCCTACTTTGGCGCCTTCTGGCCGTTTGCGCCGGAACAGGCTTGGCGTTTTGTGACCTACATGTTCGTGCATGTGGACTTTATGCATTTCTTGTTCAACATGCTCATGCTCTGGATGTTCGGTAGCGAAGTTGCCGACATGATGGGCACCAAGCATTTTACCGGAATGTATTTCTTCTGCGGAATTTTTGCTGCGGTGTTTAGCCTGGCTATGTATTGGCTCGGTATGACGAACGCCCCGATTATCGGAGCGTCGGGTGCCTTGATGGGAATCTTTGTGGCGTACTACAAGTTCTTCCCGAATCGTATGCTCTTGATGTTCTTCTTTTTCCCGATGCGAATCAAGTATGCCATGTGGTTCATGGTCGCGGTCGATGTGTTTATGGCGCATTCGAGTGATGGCATTGCGCACTTTGCCCACTTGGGTGGTGTCGTAGGCGGATTCCTTTACATGTACTTTTATGAACGCGGCTTCGGTAACCTCGGCAAGGCGTTCGCAAAAATGCATGGCCCGAAGTTTACGGTGCATCCGGGTGGCCGCGCCGAAAGCGAATCTCGTAAGGAATCGAGTAGAGAACCGGACGATGCTATTGAAGGCGAAGTTTTTTATGTAGACGAAAACAAGCGAATGGATGAAATCCTTGCTAAAGTCAACCGCGAGGGAATCAATTCGCTGAACGAAACCGAACGTCAATTTTTACTTAAGGCGAGCGAAAAGTTGCGCCGCCGCAGAGGAGGCTTCTAATGAAGAAAGTTTTAGGTATGGGCGCTGCCCTTGTTGATATTTTGGCCAACGTAGATGACGCTTGGATTGCAGCACAGGGTGTGCAGAAGGGCGGCATGAACATGGTCGACTGGCCGCAGATGGAAAAGTTCCTGGGCTCGCTCAAGAACCCGCTTCGCGTGCCGGGTGGTTCTACCTGCAATACCATGGTCGGACTTTCTCGCCTGGGTGGCAAGGCTGCCTTTATTTCGAAGGTCGGAAACGATGAACTGGGCAACATTTTCAAGAAGCACTTGCAGGACAACGGTGTTGAATCCAAGGTCGGTCTTTCGGATGCTGCTACCGGTTGCGTTTTCTCTGCGGTGACGCCCGATGCCCAGCGTTCTATGTGGACTTACCTCGGCGCTTCTGATTTTCTTGCTAGCGAAGACTTTGAACCCGCCCTTTACGATGGCGTGGGCCTGTTGTATGCCGAAGGCTATCGTGCATTCAATGCGGATTGCTTTAAAAAGTCGTTCACCTTGGCCCGCAGCCTGGGTGTAGAAACCGCTCTCGATTTTAGCAGCTTTGGCGTGGTTGACGCTTGCCGCAAACTGTTTGACGAACTCTTTGCCGAAAAAATGATTGACATCATTATCGCAAACGAAGACGAAGCTTTCGCCTATGCTGGCGTTAAGGAAGAAGCCGCCCTCGAAGTTCTTGCTAAGAAGGCGAAGGTCGCTGTCGTGAAAATCGGCAAGCGTGGTGCCCTGATTGCCAAGGACGGCAAGGTGACTCGCGTTCAGGCAGGTGCTGCCAAGGCTATCGATACAACCGGTGCAGGCGACTTGTGGGCATCGGGATTCCTTTTCGGCTATATGAACGGCTGGGATATGGAAAAATCGGGCAATTTGGGCAGTGTTGTCTCGAATGAAGTGGTCCAGGTGATGGGCGCCCAGATTCCGGAAGACGGCTGGAAGCGAATTTTAGCCACGCTTTCGTAAATTTTTATATATATTTAAGGGGTAAGGAGAATAGTATGTTTAAAAAAATCTGCTTGATCGGCTTTATTGCCGCTGCACTCTCTTTTGCCCAAGAAGAGACCGAAACCTACATTCGCAATATCTGCGATACGTTGCCCAATTCTGCAACACCGTTGGTTGAACTCAAAATGGCCTATGTGGATGTAGGCCAGTGGTATGGTTCGAAGGATCTTTCCAAGAAGGATTCTTCGTCCGTTAAGCGTTATAAGAGTTACGAATCAATCAAACCATTCCGAGACAAAAAAATCTCGCTTTCTTTGCCTTATTCAATAACGGCATCTTGTGCAGAAACACAGTATAATCTGTACAAGATTGCACAGTGGAATGAGTCGAGTTTGTCTTGGGACTTGAATGCGGATAACGATGACTATGCGACCTATATCATGGATGTGAACATGGTTGAATTCCCTGGTTACAATGCATCGAATTCGTACAATATCTTGGCTTTCAGAAAGGGCTCGCTCCCTCAAGATGGGTCTTATAAGGCAGAAGATCTGATGGTGTCAAGGACTTTCGAGTTCCAATTTGACTGGTGGTATACGTATACAGCTTATACGGTTGTATCTACTACGTCTATAAAATGGAAAATGACTGCATCTTATGGGCTGGATTCTCTCTCGTCTTTGACTAACGCGCTCAAAAGTCTAGATATTCCGGATTCTATTTCAAAAATCCAGATTCATCAATTCCATGTGGTCTTGACGGATCCGAATAAGAAAGAGGTTGCCTCGTCTTCTTCTGTGGCGTCGTCTTCGAGCGAAGCCGCATCGTCTAGCAGCGTGGCATCTTCGTCGAGTGAAACAGCTTCCTCTAGTAGCGTAGCATCGTCTTCGTCGGTAGAACAGTCCTCTAGCAGCGAAGCTTCTAGTTCGTCTGTGGAAGAATCGAGTTCTTCTCAGGGAACGACTGCGATTGGCCGCTTGGTGAGCTCGCCGCGTGCATTCAAGGCTCGCGAAATTCGCAGACTTGACGGTTCCAAAATCAAGGCTGGCGAAGCTCTTGTGCCAGGCGTGTATTACGTGAAGGGTGTGGACGGTCGTTGGAAAAAGCAAGTCGAATTGCCGTAAGATTTTAATCACCTAAAATTCTTTTACAGCGAGTCCCCGGCTATTTTAACCGGGGATTCGCCTTTTTTTGTATATTTGAACCATGATGTGTTTGATTAGAATTCTCGCGATATCTCTTGCGCTTTGCAGTTCCATTGCCTTGGCTCAAGAATCGTCTGCAGAAGCGGAACTCAAACAGGAACTTGCCGTACGCGATAGCGTGATGCAGGTGCAGGGTGACGCTTGTACGCTCGAAAAAGATTCCCTGCGCTCCGTGATTGAAACGGAAAAAGCGAAAAGTGAAAATTGGGAAAAGAGTTACAATACCGTTAAAAAGGATAATGAAACTTGCGCCCAAATGTTAAGCACATCTATCGGAGTGAACGAAAAAAAGAAAGAAAAAGAAGACAATGACCGCAGGGCTGCAGCCATGGCTACGTCGTCTTCGTTCTTGGGTGGTGTGGGTATCGGCCTATTGATTATGTGGCTGATCATGAAGTAATTGGACTCGTATCGAGGAGTAAATGAATAAAGTTCTTTTGAGTGCAAGCCTGCTTTTGTGCGCAGGCTTTTGTTTTGCAAAAAATGCGGTGCCTGCAGGGCCTTTCCAGTGGGGGCATACACTTGCTCCGCTTACGACAATTAAAATGGCTACGGCCGAAATTTCGGCGTATATGCCTGCCAAGAAAAAACTGTTTGTTGTGGGCGATGCTAATATTGTCGAAGTAGTAGACTTGAGCAATCCAAGCGAAGCTAAAAAGATTTCTGAAGTAGAGATTCCGGGAAATGCTTCTAGCGTGACAGTCCATGGTGACTTGGTCGCGGTGAGCATGCTTGAAATAGAGGAATGGCGCGACGGACAGGTGCAGGTGATGCGCTATGCCGACAGCTTGGAAGTGCTTGGTGTATACAAGGTTTGTAGCCAGCCAGATATGATTAAGTTTACGCCCGATGGCAAGAACTTGCTGGTGGCTTGCGAAGGTTCGCCTAGTCAGGATTTTGCGGTAGACCCCGAAGGTGGTATTGCGTTCTTGTCGGTTGCTAAGGCAAATGCTGAATCGTGGAAAAATGCAGAATTGTCGATTTTGGGCTTTGATAAGCTCGATACGAATGCGCTTAAGAAGTCGGGTGTTCGCGCTCCCGGAAATCAGGGCTTTTTAAAGTCGTTGGAACCGGAATACATTACCGTGTCCGATGATTCCAAATTGGCATGGGTGAGCCTGCAAGAAAATAACGCCATGGCAATCATTGATGTGCCGGCAAAGAAAATCAAGAAGGTGTTTTCGCTGGGCTTTGTGGACCATTCCAGAAATGGTTTTGCAATTGATGCCGTGAGCGATGGAAAGATTGATATCAAGAATTACTACCCGCTGCGTGGCTTGCGCCAGCCCGATGGCATTGCCGCTTTTATGGCGGGGGATAGGCACTTTGTGATGACCGCGAACGAAGGCGCTCCTGTAAACGATTACAAGGTTTGGACCGATGTAACGACGGTGCCGGAACTTGTGGCGCAAGGCCGTTTGGATGAAAGCGTGTTTACGGAAAAGATGACTACGGATTTGAAAGATCTTTCGGTCAGTTCGCTGGAACGCTGCGATGAGGGCAAGTACCGTACCCACAACGGCAAGTGTCCTTACGCTTATACATTCGGTTCTCGCTCCGTGAGCATTTTTGATGGCGAAACGGGTAAATTGCTCTGGGATTCTGGCGAAATGTTCGAACGTGTTTTGGCTAAGATTGCGCCGGAATACTTCAACTGGAATTCCAAGAAAGGCAAGGCGAAAATGGACAAGCGCAGCAGCGATAAAGGCTGCGAACCCGAAAACGTGACCGTGGGCGAGGTCGGTAGACGTCGCTATGCTTTTGCGGGCTTGGAACGTACGAGCGGTGTTGCGGTGTTCGATATTACGGACCCGGAAGCCCCGAAACTGGTGGATTACTACTTGGATCCGCTAGACCGCGGCCCCGAGGGAATCCTTTTCATTCCGGCTGACAAGAGCCCGATTGCAGGCCAGGCATTACTCGTTGTCGGCTATGAATACAGCAAGACCCTGACGATTTATACGATTAAATAACGGATTCGGGCCAGGGGTGCTTGGGATAGCGGCCGCGCAATTCCTTGCGCACCTCGGCGTAGGTGTTCTGCCAGAATCCGGTTAAGTCCCAAGTTTTTTGAATTGTGCGGAAGTTCGGTGCGAGAATGTCGTACCGGACTTTTAATTTGCCGTCGGCAATCTTGTGCTCGCCGCGGAGTTGCATCAAGTCTTCAATTCGGGCCGAGATTTCGACGAGAACGCCTTCGATGCTTTGCACGGATTTTCCGTCATCGCTGACGGCGACTTCTTGGTAGCTGTAGCGAGCGCGCTTGCCGTTCGGGAGCATGTAATGGTCGGGGAATGTCTTGCCCAGCCACTGCAACATGGACTTGCCGAAATAATCTTCGACGATACTGCGGTAACGGTCTTCGTTAATGTCACGGAGCAGGAACTTGCCGTTTGCGAATTCATCGAAGATAAGTTCCATGTCTTCTTCGTTGAATTCGGGGAGGCCGTATTCGGGGTAGAGTTTGGCGGCAAGGCGCATTTTGATGAGTTGCGTCTGAACGGCTTCGGTCAGAAATTTGCCGCTCCAGTTTTCTTTCTCGATTTTTTCGCGCCAGGCGTCGACGGTGAGCTTCTTGAGTTCTTCGAGAACCTTGGGTGATGCATCTTGCGTGAGAATTTCTTTGCGGGAAAGTTCGGTGGTGGAACCGTCGGCGTTTTCAGATTCGCTGATTTCGACTCCGATGAATCTTTCTTGTCCGCTGCGCCACAAGAGCTCGTAGCGGGTCTTGGCGTTGCTGCCGCCGAGCATGTCTTGCGAAATGGGCGCGTAAAGGTTGACCTTGAGTTCGGACTTGGTGGTGCCGGTACGGAGCATGCTGAGTGCGAGAATCGCGTAAGGCGGTTCTGTAACTTGCAGGCGAATCACATTCTGGTTGGCGAGTTTGTAGGCGTTTCCGCTTGGAGTCGCGAGCCTGTCCGGGAAAGCTTTTAAGAGGCTGCGAACAGTGTCATCCTGAGCGGAGCAACGTTGTTGCGCAGTCGAAGGATCTTGCTTTAATCCGTCGCGGTAGTCGCGCAACTGCCGGAGTGTGAACGAAACTTCTCGCGGAACATCCCTGTTCTTGGACAAAGTATCGCTTGCGAGAGTCAGAATGTCGTAGGCGACTTTTGCTTTCTGTAAGAACTCTGTGCCGGAGTGAATCCAGGCGAGCGCGGCGAGGAGCAAGTCGGGTAGGTCCGCTTTGCTTTGGGCCGACGCGAGGAGCAGCGCGAGCGGAATACTAGAAACGGGCGTGCGGATTGCTTTGAGCCCGAGTGCGGTGATGGCTCCGTCTTGGAGCATCCCGAATTTTTCGAGGAGTGCCGTCGCCGTCTTTTCGCGTGCTTCCGGAATCGCAGTCGGAAGTACTATTCCTTCTGTCATCCCGGACTCGTTCCGGGATCTCCTTTCCCCGCCGAGAGTCTCTAATGCCGCCTTCTGCAATAGCAATTCCGAGGGCTCGATTTGCAGGACTTCGGGCACGATTCCTTGGGGCATGCGCTTTTCGGATTCTTCGCTCCACAGGCGAATGGCGCATCCGTTCTGCGTACGACCGCTACGGCCCGAACGCTGAATTGCGTTCTGCATCGAAATCGGAAGTGTGCGCAGAACATTCACCTTTTCGCTGTCATCATACAAACTCACGCGTTCAATGCCGCTGTCGACAACGCCTGTTACATTCGGAACAGTGATAGATGTTTCTGCAATGTTTGTGGTGAAAATGACGCGCGGGCGTTCAGTGACTTCAAAAATGCGGTCTTGCGTTTCGCGGTCCTGTCCGCCGTAGAGCTCCAGAAATTCGGCGCAGTTCTGCCCGAGGGCTTCGGCGGCGGCGGTGTGGCAGCGGGCGATTTCGGCTTTGCCCGGTAAGAATACCAGCGTGGTCTGCCAGATGTTGTTGCGGTAGAGTGTGCGGAGCGCCCGCACCACTTCGGCGTCAAGTCCAACGCCCGAAACAAGCGATGTCCCCGTGGCCGGAGTCTGGTTGATAATCTGGACGGGGTAGAGCGGGTGGCCGAGGCTCAGGCACTTGACGCCGAGAACCGTTTCGAGTTCGGAACGGTTCAACGCCGCCGACATCACTGCTATACGTGGCCACTCTCGTCCCTCGTCTTTTGTCTCTCGTCTAAGAAAATACGCGAACAGCAAGTCCATGTCAGCCTTGCGTTCGTGGTATTCGTCAAAGACAATCCATTCGGCGTCCAGCTTGCCGTGTAGCAACTCTTGCAGAAAGTTACCGTAGGTCTGAAAGAGTATGCGCGTGTCTGCGCTCTTGCAACTGTCTTGCCTGAACTGGTAGCCGACGGTCTTGCCGCAGCTTTCTCCGTGGAGTTTTGCCGAGAACTGCGCCAGCGCGAGTGCTGCAATACGGCGTGGCTGCAATACGACCACGCGGCCTTTGCAATGCTTGCTTAAAAAGTAGGGGATAAATAGCGACTTGCCCGAGCCGGTCGGCGCTTCAATCAATAAATTGCGAGAAGCCGCTATCGCGGCTTCCAGTTTGCCTTCTTCTTCGGCGAGTGCTAAATCTTTGTAATTCACTAAAGTCTATTGATTAAAGATCAATAACTAGCGCGGGAACTTCAGCTTTTCGCCGGTGGCAACGTCGTTGTAAGGCTTCTTGCCTTCGTGGAACTTCTGGTTGATTACCAGGTTGTCGATACGGCGACGCAGGCCCTGTTCGGTCTTGCAGAAGAAGTAGGCGACCTTGTTGGTGCCGGGCACCAGGAACATGGCGAGCTTGTACTTCTGAGACACAGCGCGGCGGAAGAACTTGAGGTCTTCTTTCTTGGGCACCACGAGGTGAGAACCTTCCTTGACTTCGCAAATCATATCGGCATCGGCCAGCAGGGCGCGAGACTTCTGCTTGAGAGCGGCAAAGTTGGGTTCGGTGTTCTTCTTGATTGTTTCAAGACTGAATGCACCACCGCCTTCTTTGAGGGCTTTGCGGACACCGCGGAATGCGAAAACACCCAATACGATGACAAATAAGGCAATAAGGAATGGCCAGTAGTTGGCGAGAAAATCTAACATAAAAACCTCAGGGGGATCTGTTTTACGCACGCAAATATAGAAAAAAGCTGAGTGGACTGTAGGAAGTAGACAGTAAACAGTAGGACGAAGTCCGTTGGTGATTAGGAAATATCAAGCTTTTTCTATATTCATAATTGTGTTAGATTTTCTGAAAAGAATTGTTTTTACATGTGTTGTAACTGCGGGTTTTTCTGAATTCGCTTTTGCTGAAACGAGTGCTTGCCCCGAAGAAACGGTTATTTCCTCGATCCAGTTCGAGGGCCTAGAGCATACCAAGTCTCGCGTGGTGGAACGCGAACTCTTGAATAAGGCGGGCTCGCCGTTCTCTGCAGAAAAGTTCGAACTAGAAAAACGCCGTCTGCAAGACTTGGACTTGTTTACCGAGATCTCGGCGGGGTGTGAAGGCGGAAATCTCACGTATCATTTCAAGGAAATCTTCCGCTGGATTCCGGCTCCTGCTGGCAAAACGACCGAGCGCGACGGGCTTATGCTTGGCCTTGCTCTTGCGAACTTGAATGTGCTTGGCGAAGATATTCGTGCCGAAGTCCAGTTCCGTACATCGACTAGGCATTTCCTCGACAACAACGAGTATGCTTTCTACGCAAGTTCTCCTTATCTGTTCGGGACTCCGCTGGGTTGGAATTTTGAATTTTCGCACACCGATAGTTACGATGACATTCGCGGCTATTATGACAACAGCTGGCTTTGGGATTTGGACTTGGACTACAAATTCATGCCTCACCTGTACATTCTGGGAACGCTTGTGGGTAGGAACCTGAAGAATGCGGCCTTCTTGCCTGAATTTGGTGCGGGCTTTGCCTTTGATTACCGCGACAGCAAGATTGATACTCGCAAGGGCATTTATTACGAATACATGATGACTCATGTGGGCGCCGGAGACAATCAAGATTCCGATTGCGATGTGTCTGACGGCGAAAGTTGCGAAGGAATGGGTGGCGAAAACTATTGGGAACTTTTGACCGATGCTCGTGCCTACTATTCCGTAAGTCGTTTTGTGACCGGTGCGACGGCGCTAGTTCGCTACCGCCCGGGCGATGTCAAATTCTACGATTACTTTTCGCATGGGGGCGTGAATTCCTACCGAGGCCGTTATGGCGATTCGAAACGCTTGGGAGCGCACGAAGCCTTGCTCAATTTGGAAGAACGCTTTATCCTGCTCGACCGTCAGCCGGCAAGCATCTTGGGCGTGAATTTCTTCTATGGCGTGCAACTGGTGGCAGGTCTCGACGGCAGCTTGCTTTGGAGCTCGGGTCGCCCCGGTTGGGATGACTACGAAGGTGCCATCTATGGCGGCGTCCATCTAGTGGTGCCCGCGGTTGACCGCTTGCGCTTTGAAGTGGGATATAGCCCCGATAGGGGTGAACCCAAGTTCTTCTTTGGCATGATTGAAAAGGTGTCGACGTCTCGTTGGCGCAGCAGATAGCCAATAGAGAACCAAATAAAGTAAACAGCCCTTTACAAATTTTGGATAAATACTAAATTAGGACTTATATTTATAACAAAAAGATAATATGGCTCAAAGTGGGCCTTTTGGAGTATAAATGGCAATTAACTATCTGGATCTTCCGATTGGTCGCAAGTACCCGTTCGAAGTGGACTGCGTCGTGGAAATCGGTAAAGACACCAACCTCAAGTACGAATATGACGAACGCCTGCACGTGTTCCGCCTGGACCGCTGCCTGCTGAGCTCCATGAGCTACCCCTGTACTTACGGCTTTATCCCGAGCACCAAGGCTGACGATGGTGACGCTATCGATATGCTGATTTACAGCCCCGCCTCGATGCAGACGGGTACGGTTTGCACCTGCCGCGTGATTGGTGCACTCGACATGACTGACGGTGGCCGCAAGGACTATAAGGTTCTGGGCGTTCCCGTTTTTAATCCGCGCCCCATCAAGGACATTTCTGATGTGGACCAGATGTTCTTGCGCATTACGCGTAACTTCTTCCAGAACTACAAGGAACTGGAAGGCAAGGACGTTCAGATTGGTGAATGGCAGAATGCTGCCTTTGCTCGCGAAAAGGTGATTGCGGCACACAAGGCTTACTTCCAGATGCAGGTTCAGGTGCCTGAAACTTGCTACCAGGAACCGGAAAGCGTTGACCACTTACCGCCTGAAGAGCTGATTTAAAAAAAACGCCGCTTTTTAGCGGCGATTTTCGTTTAAAAGCATCTTACTTTCACCGGCAGAGCGTCGGTGATTTTTGTTTTTACGCTTTCCAGGAACTCTTTGGGGAGAGCTTCTACGCCCTTAAGCAATGGGTCACGGATGACCGTGTACAGCTGGACTTCGACAAGGTGGTTCGGACTTGCAGAATGGATGGCTGCCAAGTTTTCGATATAGCGTTCAATTTCCTGGTCGCTCGGGATTTCGCCTTGCAAGTTGCAGAGCATGGTCTGAATGCAAATCGGATAAATCTTGATCGCTTTAGTTAGGTTGTCTAGAATCTTGGCGAGATGCAGGGGAGAGCGGTTCATTTTTTTGAACCAATCTTCGGTGCCGGAGTCAAGCTTTGCCCAGATTTCGCCGTCACTTTCCAGCAGTCGAGAAAGCCCAAGTTCTACCGCAGGGCTTTCGAGGTGGCTAGCGTTTGTGATGAGGCGCAACTTAAAATCACCAAGTTTCGGCGTGAATTCCTTTTGAATTTCACGCATGCGCTGGCAGATTTCCGGGAATTCCTTGACAATAGTGGATTCGCCGTCGCCCGAAAGGCAAATGTCTTTCAAGAGCTTGTTTTGGGCAGGAACATTTTCGAATGCTTTGCACTTGGCAAATTCGCCGGATTCATAAAAAACGAGAAATTCGCGCAGTTCGCGTTCAACCGCATCGATGTCGACGGGAATGCGTTTGTGACCTTCTTGCGGACCGCTTTGGCAGTATGCGCACGAAAAAGAACAGTGGTGGTCGGGGTTTAAATTTACACCAAGCGAAAGACCGCCTGCACGCCGGCTAATGACCGGGTATACCCAGGTGTTTTTTTCCCATTCACGCGGGTGGCTGCTCCACGCAGCTATTAAAGCTTTTTCCTGTTCATTCATGCCGCCAAATATAGTAATCCTCGTTATAGTCTAGAACTATAGCTGGTTGCAGGTTCAAAATGGCGAATTATTTATAAGTTCTCTCGTCTCCTCATAGAGGATAACTCAACTAAGGAGCTATAAAGCTCCAAGTTTCGTTTATTTCGTCTCTCGCCTCTCGTCTAAAAAACTACATTTCCAGCATGCAGTTTGTATTGAAGTCTGTCTTGATTTCGCTTGCGCTTGTCGGATATGCTTTGGCCGACGGCATTAAGCCCGAAGCCCTTGCAAAAGACGGTGCGGTGACTCGCGATCGCCACTTGACTGAAATCCGCGATATTATGCGTGGTGGGCGAGGTGGTTACATTGATTTCGGCTTTTATTACACGCCGACTTCTAGCCAGTTGCCGTTAGACAGCAAGTATGGCGAACATGACGGCTTTGCGTTCAATCATCATTTTGCTGGCTTTGGTGCCGGCGAAGTGGGCAAGAACCGCCATATGGGCGCTCTCCTTTGGTATGACCGCTCCGGTTGGGATGGCGAAGACTTTTTATTCTTCCCGCAGTACAATGAATTTTCTCTCCAGCGTTCTGTTGTCACTTGGGGCTTGACCTTTACCGATGCCAATTTGGATTGGACGATTGCGGCTGGTATGCAGCACCAGAATCTGGAACACCGCGGCAAGATTTACCCGCACGAAGACGATTCTTTGGCGTACAGCTGGGCTCATTTGCGCTGGAGCAAGTTCAGCGCTCAGGCGAATTTCTATCGCACCGATTGGCGCTTGTTCCGCTTTTCGCTTGACTTAGAAAGTCGTGCCGTTTATGGCGGTAAAAAATCGGGCCTGCTGACTTATTTGCCGAATGTGTCGCTTGCCTTGTACAATGCCGACGACGAAGGCGATATTGATTCTATGCGCGTCACTTGGGAACAGAATCTTTATAACCAGCAGCTTTATGCCGAAGTCGCAGTGGACTTGAGCGATAACTGGTTCCATAGCGCAGCCCTCAAGTTTTACCCAGATGCTTCGCGCATGATTGGTTTTGAGGCAACATGCTTGCGTCGTGACAAGAGGACGGTTGAAGGAGATGGAGTGTTTGTAGAAGATGACTGGTTGTGGGGTGGTGCAATCGATTTGCTGTTTGCCCGCATTGCATACAATGCCGCCTACGATTACGACAACTTCTTTGGTGCCAAGGGAACCTTCCTTTTGGAATTCAAATTTAACCTTGCTTCTATCGATGGTTGGCTGTTTAATCGCGGCGCTGCCCGCAGTGCTCCGATGGAAACAGGTGTCGTGAAACCGTTCGACAAGAATAAGTATAGCGAAATAACTCCGTTGAATGCAAACTCGGCTCCCAAGACAATAGAGGCCAAGGGTATCCGCTACGAAAAGGTGGGTGGCTCTACGGGTAGTACAGAAGGAGGCAACTGATGAATGGTGCAATGAAAAAAGTTTCGATCTTTGCCGTATTGCTTGCTTGTTGCCTTACGCTTTCGGGCTGTTTAACGCATTGGTTTATTGATTCGTCGACAAGACTCCAGATTGAAAATAAATCGAGCAAGACCGTTGTCGAAGTTGGTATTCTTGCTGACGACGGTTCTGACTATAAAGTGTGGATTCAAGATACAATTCGCACGGGTGAAAAAAGCCGTGTCTACGAAGAAGACTGGGTCGGAACATTCCGCTTGAAAATCAAAACTCTCGATTCGGATTATGAAATCGAAGACCTGAAGTTCGAAGGCGGAAGCGAATACATGGTGCTTTCAGATAGTGCAAACGGTTCGCTGCACTACGAATTCAAATAGCTTTACGGCTTTTTTAAGCGACCTTAGTGTCGCATACTTTTTCGAATTCGCCCACGGTCATGGGCTTTGCGAAGTAGTAGCCTTGGAACAGGTTGCAACCCATTTTGTTCAGCATGTTGTACTGGGCTTCGGTTTCGACGCCTTCGGTGAGCGAAGAAAGTCCGAGATCTCCCGAAAGCTTGAGCACGTTGCGCAAAATGATTTCTGCTTTTCGGCTGTTCTTGGAACTGCTCAGGAACTTCATGTCGATTTTCAAAACGTCAAGCGGCATATCCTTGAGCTGGTTTAGCGACGAATAACCGCTGCCAAAGTCATCCATTTCGACAATGAATCCGCTTTCACGGAATTTGTTCAAAATCGACATTCGGCTTTCAATATCGGTCATCATCGAGGTTTCCGTGATTTCGATACGCAAGCGAGACGGGTCGACCTTGAATTCTTCGATCAGGGAGCAAATTTCGGCGAAGACATCCATAAACAAAAAGTCTTTGGGCGAAATATTGATTGAAATGAACATGTGGGATTTTTCGCCTGTCCAAGTCGAAAGAATCTCGCATGCCGCACGCCAAACGTACTTGTCTATATCGGCAATCATGCCGTTCTTTTCGAAAGTCGGAATAAAGGTGTCTGGCTGAAGGAACCCTTCTCTCGGGTGATCCCAGCGGATAAGCGCTTCGGCTCCGATAATGATTCCGTTGTTGTCGACAATGGGCTGCAAGTAAGGCTGTAATTGCTTTTCTTCGAGGGCCTTTTCAAGCTGGGCCGAAATCATTTGGTCCCAAAGAACCTGGTCGCGCATGTCGTCGTCGTAGAAGGCGATATGCTTGTTGTATTCGTTCTTGATTGAGGTCAGGGCGAGCTGTGCGCGGTCGAACATGATAGCGATATCGATGTCGCGCTCCGTAATCTTGTAGATTCCCATGTGCATTAAAATGCGGTGTTCAATAGATCCGTTCGAAATGACGTGGCGAGAGAACTTGCGTTCGAGCTGTTTCAGGTTTGCGTCTCCTGCGGGGAAACAGATTCCAAAGTCGTCTCCGCCTAAGCGCCCGTAAACCCATTCCTTGGTGGAATTTTCCCGGAGCCATTGTGCCACATTTCTTAATACGCTGTCGCCCATGGCGTTTCCAAAGATGTCGTTTACGATTTTGAAATCCTTGATGTCAAAATAGGCAATCCAATATTGGGTGTTTTTTCTCTCGTCAACCAAGTCCCTGATTTTCTTGAACAAGGTTTCCTTGGTGAAAAGGCCAGTCAATTTGTCGTGAGTGGCGTTATAGATTTCTTGCAAATGGTGCAATTCATCTTTGGTGATGTCTTTTACGCTAAAGAACGATCCGACCTGGTTTCCTTTGAGGTCTTTTAAGATTCTCTTTTCGAGGGAATAGTATTTGGCGTCGATTCCGGTGCCGAGAACTTGCTTTGATTTCCATTCGGGTTCTGGATCAAGAAAGTCATCGAACAGGTTTGCGAGCATCAAGGGGGCCAAATCCATTCTTTTCGGGCTTAGCTGCAGGAATTTCATGCCGTAGCTGTTTGCCCAAATGCAGCGGTCGTTCATGTCAAAGAAGAACAGAGATTCGGACATGTTGGCGGCAATGTTTGCAAGCATTCTGTCCAAGAGCTGGAACGAACGGTAGATAATCGAAAAATAGAACAGCAAGAATACGAATACGCTCAGTCCAATCATGGAATGGTTAATGGGCAATCTCGACGAAATAGCGTAAGTCTGCCATGCGCCCGCAAGCAACATGGTCAAGAAGATGACGTAATACTTTTCGGCATAAATTCTTGGAACGCGAATGCTTTTGACAAAGAAAATGGCGAGAGATATAAATAAAGCGGTGTATACGGCCATTCGGTGGTAAATTTGTCCGATATAGGGGACAAGTCTATAATAAATGGCGTTTTCGACGGTGATGGGTTCTACGCTAAAGGCTTGTCCGAATATCGGATTGAAGGCGAATTGAATGACATCGATAGCGAGGGCGGCGTAGATGATTCTTTGTACCCAGTGGTATTTCCAATCAATATCGCAGTACGTAAACGAGAAATTGATTAGGGTGAGTGCCATCAGGGTCATGCCGACAAAATAAGTGTAGCACCCTATAATAGAAAGCGTTTCGCTTTCGGACACGAGAAGAATTAGGTTGCCGATAACCGGTAAAAATGTGGCAAAAGAGAGATTTGCGACTGATTTTCCGATAGATTTATTGGATCTGAGGGCTATTATTCCGCAAATAGCTAGCAATACCGCTAAAAATATAAATATAATCGAAAAAATGTCTCTCATTTGCCCACAATCCCATTGTATAAGTTTTATATACGTTCTATATGGTGAATATAGGCAAATTAACGAAATTCGTTTGTTACAAATTTCTGTTCAAAAGATTACTTTATTTGTTTTTAGAGCAAAATGGGCGTTTTTAAGCCCAAGGAGAGTGCTTTTTGCTTTCGTTCTGCTCGGACCAAAGCTTTTCATAGTCGTTTACCGACATGGGCTTTGCAAAGTAGTAACCTTGGAACAAGTTACAACCCATTTGGCTCAACATGTTGTACTGGTCCTCGGTTTCGACTCCTTCGGTGAGCGAGAATAGTCCAAGATCGCTTGAAAGTCGGAGTACATTCCGGAGAATGGTTTCGGCTTTCATGTTGTCCTCGGCCTTGCTCAGGAACTTCATGTCTATTTTCAGAACGTCGAGAGGCATGTCCTTGAGTTGGTTCAACGAAGAATACCCGCTTCCGAAGTCGTCCATTTCGACAATGTATCCGTTCTCACGGAAGCGTTTCAACATGGCCATACGGCTTTCGGCGTCGGTCATCATGACGGTTTCCGTAATTTCAATACGCAAACGGTTCGGGTTAATCTTGAATTCATTGACCAGCTTATCGATTTCGGCAAAGACATCCATGAAGTAGAAGTCCTTGGGCGAAATGTTGACCGAAATGAAGAGTTTTTCTTTTTCGCCGGTCCAAGAGGCGAGGATTTCGCAGGCGCAACGCCAAATGTACAGGTCCACATCGGCAATCATGCCGTTCTTTTCGAAAGTAGGAATAAAGGTGAAGGGCGGAAGGAACCCTTCTTTGGGGTGGAGCCAACGGACCAATGCTTCTGCCCCGATAATAGTGCCCTTGTTGTCTACAATGGGTTGCAGGTAGGGAACGATTTGACGCTGGTCAATTGCGGCTTCGAGTTCTGCCGATATCTTTTGACCCCATAGCACCTGGTCGCGCATTTTGTCGTCGTATATGGCGATATGCATGTTGTATTCGTTCTTGATGCTTGTTTGGGCGAGGTGTGCTCGGTCGAACATGATCGATACGTCTATGCTCGTATCGGTTACATGATAGATGCCTACGTGCAATAGAATATGCTGGTCGATAGTGCCGTTGGAAATGACGAATTTTGAAAGCCTATCTTCGACAATGGCCAAGCGGACGGTATCTGTGGGAAAGCATACGCCGAACGCGTCGCCGCCAATGCGTCCGTAGCTCCAGTTGTCACGAGAGTTTTCCTTGATCCAGTTTGCGACTCTTACAAGGACATTGTCGCCAGCGGTGTTACCAAAGATATCGTTGACCATTTTGAAATCTTTGATGTCAAAGTAGGCGATGGAATATGACGTGTCCTTGTCAATGGCAATTCTATGCTTGATGACGTTGAATAGATGCTCTTTGGTAAACAACCCCGTGAGTTTATCATGGGTGGCTTCGTACATTTCGCGCTGGTGATTTAAAATGTCTTCGGTGTGGTCGTGTATGTTTAGGAACGAACCGATTTTCTTGCTTCTCGAATCGGTCACGAAGTGCCTTTCGAGCGAGTAGAACCGGGCGTTCTTGCCGGAACCGACTTGCTGCTTGGTAGACCAGTTGTCTTCGCCTTCGCCTAGGTCGTCGAACATGGCTTGCAGACGATGCTGGACGCGATCAAGATTGTCGGATTGAAGCTCTACCAGTTTTTCTGCGTTCCGGTTAATCCAGATGCATCTGTCGTTGGCGTCGAAGAAAAAGACGGATTCAGGAATCTTTGACGCGATGTTTGCCAACATGCGGTCCAAAAGTCTGAACGGCCTGTAGAAAAGTGAAAAATAGAAGATGAGTAAGGCGCAAACGGCCAGCGCGACCATCGAACGGTCGATGGGGGTTCTGGAGAAAATGTAGTAGGACTGCCAAAAACCGGCAAAAATCATGGTAAAGAGGATGACGTAGTATTTTTCGGCATAAATACGGGGAACTCGTATGGCCTTTAACAGGAAAATCCCCAAGGAGGTGAAGAATGCAAAATAGACGGCGATACGGTGGCAGGTCTGGCCGAAATAGGGAACGAGTCTGTAGTAGGGCGAACCGTCTACCGTTATGGCTTCCATGCCAAAGGCTTGCCCGAAGAACGGGTTGAAGAAGTACTGGATAATGTCCAGGGTGAGAATCGCGTATATGACATAGCACTTCTTGCGGTGTGCTCGCCATGGAATGTTGCAGTAGGACAGCGTGAAGTCGAACAGGCTAAATGCCATCAGGTCCATGCCGATAAAGTAGGTGTAGCTACCGAGGGTGGACAGGAGTTCGTTTTGAGAAAGGACTAGAATCAGGTTTCCGACAATGGGAACGATAAATGAGAATTCGAGATATGAGACTGAAGTGGCGACGGTCCTTTTGGAACGTCGCGATATCATTCCGCATAGCACCAAAAGGATAATTAGCACGGAATAGATGATTGCAAAAATCAGTCTCATGAATAAAATGTCCTTCTCAATAACATAATATATCTATTACTGGGGTAAATTTTTCATTTTTTACAAAAAACTTACTCCAAATTGGAATAACTTTGACCCTGTAAGCGGTTTTTGGGCTTTTTTACTTGTTTTGGGCATTTTTGTAGAGAAATCATTTTTATCTTTCGCCTTGAAGTGCAGATTACAAAACTAAAGATTTTTGGCTTTAAGTCCTTTGCCCAGAGGACCGAAATCAACTTCCCGACGAAGGGTCTCACCGCCGTGGTGGGTCCGAACGGGTGCGGCAAGTCGAACATTACCGACGCTATCCGCTGGGTTCTGGGTGAACAGAAGGCAGCATCCTTGCGTATGAGCAAGATGCAGGACGTGATTTTTAGCGGTACCGAAGAGCGTGCCGCCATGAGCCTTGCCGAAGTTTCCATTGTGATCGATAACAGCGATGGAACGCTGAATTCTGAATATTCCGAAGTGATTGTGACCCGCCGCGTGCACCGTGACGGGTCGGGCGAGTACCTGATCAACAACCAGGAATGCCGTCTGCGCGACGTGCATGCCCTGCTTTTTGACTCGGGCCTCGGTTCTAGCACTTATTCGCAGATGAACGCCGACATGATCAAGGCGGTTTTGAGCGACAAGGCCGACGACCGCCGCGTGCTGTTCGAAGAAGCCGCCGGCGTGAGCAAGTACAAACAGCAGCGTAAGGAAACCCGCCGCCAGTTGGAACGCGTTCAGATGGACATGGAACGCGTGGAAGACAACCTGCGCAGCGTGCGCCGTTCCGTAAAGCTGTACGAAACCCAGGCCGAAAAGGTGAACGAGTTCAAGCGCTTGAGCAAGCGCCTGCGTGAACTGGACCTCTCGGTCAGTATCGACAAGTTTGAAGACATGAAAGAGGGGTTAACGACCCTCGATACTGCGACTCGCCGTCTGAATCACGATGTGGAAAATTCGAAGACGAATGCGACGGTGTTGCAGGCAAAGATTGACGAAAAGAAGTTGTTGATTTCCGAAGATGAAAATGCCTACCGCGACCTAGAACGCGAAGTGCAGAAGGCGACTATCGAACTCAACGACTTGAACAACAGCATGGGCCGTATTCGCGACGTGATTTCCAACTTGGAAGCAGCGAACGAAAAGTCCCAAGAAGAAATTGACCGCAACACGGGCAAGGTCCAGGAACTCTTGGAAGAACGCGCCCGCCTCGAAGAAGAAAATGCGGTACTCAGTTCCGACAGCGACGTAGACGAAATGAACGCCCTGCTGGAGCGTGAACGTGAAATTTTGCAGGTCATGCGCGACAAGGTGGACGACCTGCGTACCCAGTCAAGGGAACTTTCGAACGAACGCCTGCAGAAGACTAATCAGGTGAACGCCCTCAAGAGCCGTTTCGAGCGTATGGATGCCGAATCGGGACTGTTGCAGGCGAACCTTGCCAAGTGGCGCGGCGAAATGGAACAGGTGCAGTCGCAGAAGGCGAGCGCCGAATCGGCCTTGGCTGACATTAACGCTGGCCTCGAAGCCGCCGATGCCGACCTGGAGCGCTTGACCGAGCAACGCTCGACGCGCGAAGAGCGACTCGATGCCGAACGCGCCGACTTGCTCGAAGCCCAGAAGAAACTGCAGGAACTGAAGAACGAGGTGGCAAGGCTCACCTCTCGAATTGACGTTTTACAGAGCGTTGCCAACGAGGGCACCGACGCTAGCCGCTGGCTCATGGAGCATAAGGCGGACCTGGTGGGCGGGCTCCTGTCGGAACGTATCGAAGCCGCTCCCGAATACGCCGCTCAAGTGGAGGCCGCCCTCGGTGACTTGATGGATGCCGTGGTTGTAGCCTCGGACGATGCGGCGATTGCCGCGGTGGATGCCATGAAGGGCGAAAACGTAGGCAAGGCGGTGCTCGCGCTGGTGGGTGCCGGTGCTGAGCCCTATTCCGGCACGCTCCAGGGCGATGGCGTTGTAGGTTGCCTCAAGGATTATGTGACTGCCGACGAACAGATTGCAGGCTGGCTCAAGGCGCTGCTTTCTCGTTACTTTGTCGTAGATTCTCTCTCGACCGCGGTGCGCCTTGCGCGAGCCATGCGTGGTGAAGACCTTTGCTTTGTGGCTCCTGAAGGCATTGTGCGTACGAGCGGCCTCATGAGCAGCGGTACGGCAACGTCTGGAACGCTTAGCCGCAAGAACGAAATTGCCGAAGCGAACAGCCTGTTGGAAGGCGTGAACCTTGAAGTTTCTCAGGCCGAAGAAGAAATTGGTCGCTTGCAGGATTTGGTCGACGAAGACACACAAATGCTTGCCTCGTTGGTCGACGAAATCCGCGAAAAAGAAGATATGAAGCGCGGCGGAAACGCCGGCATTTCGATCCAGAATAACATTATCGCCGGTTGCGACCGCAGACTTGCTCAGTTGCAGGGCGAAATGCAAAACGCCGAATCCAAGATTCAGGCGGCAGAAGCCTCCAAGAACAGCGACCAGGAACTCATGGACGCTCAGGCTTCTCTTGAAAAGATCGAAGAAGAATATTCCCGCGTGAACGACGAGTTGAGCGAACAGGATACGCTCTTCCGCGAAAAAGAAGAAGACGTTCGCGAACTGGAACGCAGCGCTCAGGACAAGACTGCAAAGCTCACGCAGAATACGAACCGCTTGAATTACATCGCCGAACAGGTGGATTTCTTGGAAAATGCGGTTCGCACGCGTAAAGAAGAAATGGAAAAGAATCTGGCCGCCATCCAGAAGAACGAGGAAGACGGCAAGGGAGTCGCCGACCAGGTGCAGAGCAAGGATTCTGCTCTGCGCGAACTGGAAAATCAGCGCGACTTGGCCCGCGAAAAGTACGAACTTGTTTCGGGCGACCTCGAAGAATGGCGCAGCGAAGTCAACCGCCTCCGCGACGACATGATCGAGAAAATGAAGGAATTGAACGATGTGGGCCGCAGGCAGGAAGCCTTGCAGGCAAACCTCGACCGCCTTACCGAACGTATTACAAACGAATACAGTGTAGACCTTGCGAACCCCGACGACATCGAGCGTGTGGAATATAGCCAGCCCGAAGCCGACCGTGAAATCCGCGAACTCCGCGGTAAGATTAAGGAACTGGGCCCCATCAACGTGAACGTGATGGAAGACTACGAAGACGAAAAGAAGCGTCTTCTGGAAGTCGAAGCGCAGTTCGACGACTTGGACCGTGCCCGCGCCTCGCTGGACCGCACCATCACCAAGCTCGATGATATTGCCCGCAGCCGTTACCTCGATACGTTTGCCCGCATTCAGAAAAACTTCCAGTTCGTGTTCAGCAAGCTGTTCCTGAACGGCGAAACCAAGATGAGCCTTGTCGAGAAGGTAGACGAAATGGGCAAGCCCATGGATATCCTCGATGCCGACATCGAAATCAACGTGCGCCCCACGGGTAAGAAAATGCGCGGTATCAAGGCGCTTTCCGGTGGTGAACACGCCCTGACCGCAACGGCCTTGCTGTTTGCCATCTACATGGAAAAACCGTCGCCGTACTGCGTGCTGGACGAAGTCGACGGTCCGTTGGATGACGCTAACGTGGGTCGTTTCATGGCGCTGCTCCGCGAATTCAGCAAGCAGACCTTGTTCATCGTGGTGACGCATAACAAGCGTACCATGGCCGAAGCCGACATGCTCTACGGTGTGACCCAGGAAATCAAGGGTATTTCTCGCATCGCCAGCGTGCAGTTGGCTGATGCGACCAAGTTCGCGATTTAATCTTTTGCTCGGTTCGTCCGAGCTTTTCTCTAAAAAAAAACATCCCCGCATTTGCGGGGATGTTTTCATGTTCTAGTACAAATTCTATCCACGGGTCGGGCACCACCCAGCGTACCATTCACCGAAACTTTCGCAATAAGAATAAACGTCAAATTCAAATACGCAGAGCCCTTTATGCTCCGGATCAAACGCTTCGCAATATTCTTCTGCAGTTTCTGCTTTCTTATAACCTTGTTCTGTATTTACGTAGTATTCCGTTTGTTCGTAATACTTAAGAGAAGGCTCGTCTATATTACCATCATGATTGACAAATTCACAGGCGGAACCTGTAGAATGGTCTTCGCAATATACTGCCACAGATTGCCACACGCTATCCAATTTGACGAAAGACTCGGTACCGACATGGCAGATTTTCTTGTTGGTATCCTTTTGGCATTCATGACTTTCGCCACAGTGAGACATATTAGAAGAACTAGACGGATTGTCAAGATACCCACCGTAAGTCAAATTTTTACCATTAGTTTCGCAGTACTCATCAAAAGTAATCCACTGATACATGGATGATTCATCCTTGTACGCACAGACATAGATTACGCTTTCTTTGGTAACAGTTGCATCTTCGTTATCTCTGTTGCAAATCTGGTCGAGAGCAATGTCTGTGGAGGCGTCAACCCACTTACCATTGTCATTTTCGACTTCTTTAGCTATAGAGCACTTGAAACTGTGGCTTTTACCATCCTTGAGGGTTTCGCTCTTAATGTCTGCAATATTTTTAGTATTACCTCTATCGGTATCGCAATTACCAAGCTTGGCGTTAAGGTACTCATTTTCATCAATTTTTAGCCAATCTGTGGAGGAAGAACTTACGGGGATTCCTTCTACGTTATCATTATTAAGACATTCATAGTATGCGTCACCGACTATAGCGACATCTTTTTCTTTTATTCGATTTCTCGTGCAAATTCCAAGCGTTGCGTTTTCATCCAAATCGCTTGCTTTAACCCAAGAGTATCCGCTGGAAGAACCTCCAGAAATGTAGTTACACTTGTATTTTTCCCCTCCGTAAACAGCTACTTTGGTTTGATTCTTCATCTTATCTTCGTCGCATTTGCCATAGATATCCTCAAAGCTAAGTTCACGCCATTCATGGATATGGTTATCGTCGTTGTCTGTATATTCAGAATTTTCTTCACAAACATATTCATAACCGGATTCAGTAACCACTTTTTCATTGACATAGCCATAATGGCAAGCCTTTTCTAAATACACTTCTTGCCAATCAGCAGGGATCCATTCGTATTTTTCCTGTTTATCAAGGTAATCGCACTTATAATGTTCGGAACCATTTTCTTCCTTGACGACTCCCTTTTCCATCACGGTTTTTGTACATATTCCATATTCCTCGTCATGATAATCTTTCTTTCTCCATTTGGAGCCATCACATACAAGGGTTATTTTGCTCGTTGTCGTGGCAAGTTCCGCATTCTTGGTGTCGAACAGCTTTTCTTTGCCTTCGTTTACGGTAGCGCTGCATTCACCGAGGTAAAGCTTGGATTCCGGATTGTTGGCCTGTTCTTCTGGAGTCTTGCCACTTGCAGCGCTAGAAGAGGATGCAACAGAGTTCGAAGAGTTCGGACTGACAGGACCAAGTTCAAAACCAACGCAAGAAGAAGCGGATGGATTACATTCTACTTCTGCGCACTCATACTCTTGAATTTCCCCGTCAAAGAACGCCGATCCCTTATCGCCTTCATTACGGCCCAAGCATACATTTTCAGTATCTTGCCAGTAGCATTCTCCATTGTTGCATACACAAACGGCATTGTCATCAAGACCTTCAAAGCTATAGAAGAAGGTCGAATTAACAGCGTCAGCATCGCAACCTTTTTCCACCGTTGCAACACCTACAGCCCAAAGTGTTATAGGATACCAAACTTGTTCGTTTTCGATATATTCAAAGTAATGGAAATATCCCCCTTTGACATCAGACTTATACACCTTGCTGCTATAGCCAGACGGATCATTGAAAACCTTTGCGTCTTCGACTTTAAGCTTATAGGCTTCCACAAATCCATTCTGCAAAATCTTGTAATAGACGGCATCCGTACCACTCCAGACATTCGTTTCAGCAGTAGAGTCGCCATGCTGCATTTGGTTCCACTTGAAGAAGTTCGCGTCGATAAGCAAAGCGAGGTAATCAACAAAGAACATGCTGTGTTCCTTGCCTGCGTAAGTCGTATTGACGGCGGTGTTAAAGTCGCCGTTTTCGGCAAAGACATTGCGGAAAGCGTTATAGACCGAGTTAAAACCCGGAGTCTTGTCCTTTTGGTCAATGAGGGCCATTACCCACACGATGCTGTTGAAGTTTTCGGCCAGGCCAATCTGATCGGGGGCATAATGTTCAAAAGACGGATATTCTTCGCTGTTTTCCAAATAAAGGGCACCGGCAAGGTCCTTGTTTGCCTGCTCGTTTGCAACACCAAAACCGTTACCATCGTCAACCAACTTCTTTACGCGGGCAGCCTTGTAGTCGGTCAAGAAGTCGATGACAACCGTATCGGACGCATCGGACAAGTCTGCATAGGCGTTGTAAATGACATCCGTTGCGTTCGAGCCAAATCCGCCAAAGGTGCCGAAAGCGTTGTTACTCAAGTTCAGCTTGACGCGGAGCTTCACAACCGGGGTCGTAAGGTTCGTGATGTCGAGATCCCCTTCGAGGCGGGCAACCTTGTATTCCACCGTCTTTTCGTTAGTTTCTTCGATTGTCACAAAGGATTTATTGGCAGAGGCGAACAAGTCCTGCATAAACACCTTGCCGCTCGGGGCGAACTTTTCGTCAAGGTCCGTCACGGTAAGTTCTGCATTGTCGCCACCCTTGAGGTTCTTCCAGATTTCTTCATAGATGTCGTCAGTTTTTGTTTCCTTATTGGCCTGCACCGGGAAACGCACGATAACATGCTTCTTGTACACCTTGGCGAGGTTCTCGTTCACGGGCGTGAACGGGATTTCCATCTTGGTTTCGGCTTCGCCGCACTTGATGAACACGGTGATGATTGCCTTTTCGTTGTTACGAACAATTGAATCGATGGCGCAAGACTTGTTTTCAAGTTCTGCATTCCAGCTGCTGTAGGCGTCGTTGAACCTGTTGTCGATATCTTCGCCGAACTTGTCCGTTGCAGAGCTCAAGTTCTTGAGGGCGTCTTCGATGTCCTTCAGACTTTGTGTAGAGGCGCTGCTGATCATGGCGTCAATATCCTTCTGGATCTTGTTCATGTCGGCGTCCTTACCGTCAGTGCCGTTCGTACCATTGGTGCCGTTTGTTCCGTTCTTGCCGTCGGCGCCTTTTTTGCCGTCTGCACCGTCTTCGCCGTCTTTGCCGTTTTTCACGGTGCCAATTGTATCGCCGTCGCAAACAATGGCAAAACCGGACTTGTCTTTCAGTTCCTTGGATTCGCAACGATATTGGATGGCTTCGTGATCGCTCATGGCGACCCATTCGCCTTCGGAACAGATGTACATCGTGGCTTTGGGCTTCACGAAGTTCATGGTTCCTTCGGTTTTATCGTTACAGTCTTCTGGATCTAGGGAACTGACGATACTGAGATTGTCGTTAGTGATAGTTTCTTCGTTGCTACAAGATGTAACGAAGATTGTGAATGCTGCACACATTGCAGCTGTTGAAAGGCGTTTGATAAACACCGTATTCTCCTTATTTTTTTTGGCGCCAATAATAGAAATTTTTGTTTACAATTGTGCTTTTTTTGCATTTTGTATGAAAAAAACAATTTTACCCCTTACAACTGGAGTCGGATTAGTCTAATTTATGCATCGAAAATGATTATTCGGGAATCCATAGGTAAAAAACAGCATGCTCTAGTGAAGTCTGCACTCAAGGGTTTTGTTTTTGCAGCCCTTTCGGCTATCTGCTACGGCACGAATCCGCTGGGTGCGCTCCACTTGTATGCACAGAACTATTCGCCCGAGACGGTGCTTTTTTACCGATTCTTTACGGCGGCATTGTTGCTGATGATCGTCATGCTATCCAAGGGCTCGCACTTTAAAATTTCGTTTCGCGAGTTCCGTGCGCTAGTCGCGTTCGGCTTCTTGTTTGCCGCGAGTTCACTCACGTATTACGCCTCGTTCAAGTACATGGATGCGGGGCTAGCCTCTACGCTTCTGTTCCTTTATCCGCTCGAAGTCTCGGTGCTCATGGCGATTTTCTTCAAGGAAAGAATCAAAATTTGGACAGTCCTTTCGATTGTGATTTCGATGGCGGGCATTGCGCTTTTGTATCGTGGGGGAGACGGCGCAACGCTCAGTTCGGTGGGTTGCCTGCTCGTGTTCTTGTCGTCCATAAGTTACGCCATTTATATGGTGATGGCGAACCGCATCAACTTGCAGATGGGCTCGGTCAAGATGACTTTTTATGCCATCTGTTTTTGCATGTTCTTCTTGTTGCTTTATTCGGTGACGCTCGGTTCAGGGCTCCCGCCGCTCTTTACGCAGGCGAGTTCCTGGGGCTGGGGCTTTATGCTGGGCCTTGTGCCGACGGTGCTTTCGCTCATTTTCATGGTGAAGGCGGTGCGTATTGTGGGTTCTACACCGACGGCGATATTGGGCGCTCTGGAGCCTGTGACTGCAGTGACGATAGGCGTGACTGTCTTTGCCGAAACGCTGACGACGCGCATTATGGCGGGCATCATCTTGATCCTTTGTTCCACCATTTTGATTGCCGTAAAGAAATAACCCACTGCCAACTATTTACTATAATTGCCGATATGCAGTGCACATGTTCTGTTTGCAACAAGGAATTTAACGATAAGGTGGGGATGTCCCCGCTGGAAAGCAACCTTGCAATCCGTGTTCGGAACAAGGTCGGGAACATTTGTCCGGATTGCCGCGCAGAAACATGCAAAACCAAGCGCGGTCGCTGGCGCATGTTCTTTTACGACCTGAAAATCGGTCTGCTTTGCCTTTTGCTGCTGTTGCCCGTATTCCTGCTCTTTGCGGGAATTATTGTTGTGCTCGCGCTTTATGTGCTGTAAAGCTTGAGCTCGTTTGGCTAGAGTCCGCCGACCGCGACGATGACGCCTGCGAACACGAGACTCACCATCGTCATCAATTTAATCAAGATGTTCAGCGAGGGGCCCGCGGTGTCCTTGAACGGATCGCCTACGGTATCGCCGACAACGCCTGCCTTGTGACATTCGGAGCCTTTCCCGCCGAAGTTTCCTTTTTCGATATATTTCTTGGCGTTGTCCCAAGCACCGCCTGCGTTGTTGAGCATGCAGGCGAGCGAGAATCCGCAAGCGAGCCCACCGGCGAGCAGGCCGAATACGCCTGCGATTCCCATGAACAAGCCTACAACCACCGGAACAATGACGGCGAGAAGCGAAGGCAGAAGCATTTCGCGCTGGGCTCCGTGAGTCGAAATTTCGACGCATTTGGCGTAGTCCGGCTTGCCTGTTCCTTCCATAATGCCGGGAATTTCCTTGAACTGGCGGCGGACTTCCTTGACCATGGATGATGCTGCACGGCCGACCGCCTTGATGGTCATGGCGCAGAAGACGAAGGTCATCATGCAGCCGATAAAGAGACCGCCAAGAAGCATGGGGTTCATCAGGTTCAGGTTGAAAGCGTTCATGAAATCGCCGAACGAAGCGTCTGCAATAGAGAGCGCTGCGAGCGAACCGTCGTTTGCGATGGCCTTGATGCCGCCTTCTAGAATTTGCCAATGCGAATTGTTTGTAGCTGCTCCAGAGGTGAGCGCGGTAGAACTGCTGAAGAAGGTGACGTTGCCGAATTCGAATGCGCCGTCGTGGGCGAATTTGCCGAGCCAGAGCTTGATTTCTTCGACATAGGAGGCGAGGAGTGCCATGGCGGTAAGGGCTGCAGACCCGATGGCAAAACCCTTGCCTGTCGCTGCGGTCGTATTGCCGAGCATGTCGAGTTCATCAGTGCGTTCGCGGACTTTCTTGGGGAGTTCTGCCATTTCGGCGTTACCGCCCGCATTGTCGGCAATGGGCCCGAAGGCGTCTGTTGAAAGCGTGATGCCGAGGGTCGATAGCATACCGACGGCCGCGAAACCGACTCCGTAAAGCCCCTGCGAAATGTTACTGAAACCGCCTGCAAAACCGAAGGAGGCGAGAATGCCGAGAACGATGGTAATCACCGGGAGGGCGGTGGAGTACATGCCGACCGAAATGCCTTCGATGATTGTCGTGGCGGGGCCCATCTGCGTGCGCGAAGCGATAGCGCGGGTGGGCTTGTAGGCGTCGGAGGTATAGAACTCGGTAAACTGTCCTATGATGACGCCAGCGGCAAGGCCTGCGACGACAGATCCGAAAATGCCCCACGAAATGAGTCCCAACTTGACAAAGACAAGGAGCGCCAAAAGAATAAGGATCGAAGATCCGAGCGTTCCGACGAGAAGGGAATGCAAGAGCGACTTGGTGTTGGCGTCATCTTTGGTGCGCACCATGAAAATGCCGACAATCGAAAGAATGATGCCTATTGCCGCGACAAGCATCGGGGCGATGACATGGTGCATGCTCATGCCAGGAAGGGCCGCGCCGAGCGCCGCTGTCGCCAAGATGGATCCGCAGTAAGATTCGTAGAGGTCTGCACCCATGCCCGCAACGTCTCCGACGTTATCGCCGACGTTGTCGGCGATGGTGGCGGGGTTTCGCGGATCGTCTTCGGGAATTCCCGCTTCGACTTTACCGACCAAGTCTGCACCGACATCGGCCGCCTTCGTGTAGATACCCCCGCCAACGCGGGCAAAGAGCGCTTGCAGCGAGGCTCCCATGCCAAAGGTCAGCATGGTGGTTGTCACTTCGGCCATCTTGGCGTGACCGAAAGCCGGATTCGTAATCAAACCGTCCGAAAAGTCCATCGAAATTTTGCTTGCAAGGGTAGCGCCCATGCCGAAAATATTATGGTCGTAAATGAAGTTCAGAAGGTAGAACCAGATGGAAATATCGAGCAGGCCAAAGCCGACGACAATCAGTCCCATGACCGCGCCAGAACGGAATGCCGTGACGAGGCCTTGGTTCAGGCTCTTGCTTGCGCCCGCGGCAGTTCTTGAACTTGCCTGCGTTGCCGTTTTCATGCCTAAGAATCCGCAGAGCCCGCTAAAGAAACCGCCGGTGAGGAATGCGACCGGAACAAAGGGATTCTGGATTCCGAGGAATGCGAGAATCACGAAAATGAGGAACAGAATGGCGAATACGACCGAGACGGTCCTGTATTGGCGCTTGAGGTAGGCGAGTGCCCCTTCGCGGACATAACCCGCAATCTCTATCATGCGCGGCGTTCCTTCATCCATTTTCATCATGGATTTGAAGAATAGGAATGCCGCTACGAGGGCGAGAATTGACGCTGCCGGAACAGTGTACCAAAAAACAGGAATGCTGAATGTTTCCATAAAAGACTCCTTTGATACCGTTTTTGGGGCGGATTTCTATATAAATCTATACTGAAAATGGCGGAATAGGAAAAAATAAAATGCTAAAATTATGCTATGGAATTCATTAAACTCGCTCAAAATCGTTACAGCTGCCGCAAATTCAGCGACAAGGCTGTGGAACCCGAAAAACTCTCCCTCGTGCTCGAAGCAGGACGCCTTTCTCCGACGGCCGTGAATGGCCAGCCGGTGACGGTGAAAGTGCTCAAGTCGGAGGCCGCTCTTGCCAAGCTCCGCGGCATTACCCGCATGGCCTACAACGCCCCCGTGGTGCTCATGGTCTGCTACGACAAGGACAAGTGCTATTCTCCCGTGACCTACCACGACGATTTTGTGAGTGGCGATATGGATTCGAGCATCGTGACGACTTCGATGATGATGCAGGCGACCGACCTCGGCCTTGCCACCTTGTGGGCTCGTGGCTTCAACGCTTCTGAAATCGAAAAGGCCTTCGACTTCCCGGCAAACCTGAAACTCGCGTGTTTCTTGGATGTAGGCTACGCTGATCCTGCCGAAGGCGGCCCCTCGCCGAGACACCCCGTGCGTAAGCCCATGAGCGAATTCGCAGAAGAAATATAATTGGCAATTTTGATGCCTTCATTGAATGCTAGATAACGGGTCTTAAAAAGGCTATTTTACTATATGGCACTCCTTCGGAGTGCATATAGTATGGCTCGGCCATGCCAAAAACATAATGTTTTTGTCGCGGCTCTCGCCTTTTTCTATATTTACACCGGAAAATTTTAAAAAGGAATAAAAATGCGTTCTTTTAAATTTGTTTCTCGCGGTATTTTGACGGTCGCTTTGGCTGCCGGTATCGCCTCTGCTCAGTTGTTGAATTCCAAGAGCCTGGACGTGATTCGCGTCGAAAAGGTCGGTATTTCTGCCGGTAAGATTGATAGCCTTGCTAAAATGCTCGGCGAACAGCAGTTCCGTGGCAAGAAGATTGATGATAAGACCATGACTCAGCTCCGTTATGCCGTTATCGATAACTTGGTGGGTCAGGAACTCATTAAGCTCGAAGCCAAGAAGTTGGGTATCAAGGTTTCTCAGGGTAAGGTCGATAGTTTGACCAAGCTCTTCAAGGCTCAGTTCCCGAGCGAAGACGCCTTCCAGAAGGAACTCAAGAAGTCTAACACCACCATGGCTCAGTTCAAGGAAAAGATTGAAGACCAGCTGAAGAGCGAAGCAATCCTTGAAAAGAAGGTGCCGTATCCGAAGGATCCGACCGAAAAGCAGAAGGAAGCTTTCTGGGAACTCAACAAGACTAAGGTGCAAGTTAACGACTCCATTAGCGGTGCCCGCATCGTGATTTACACCAAGGGCAAGTCCAAACAGGAAATCGAAGACGCTAAGGACATGCTGAAGGGCCTCGCCGCTCAGGTGCGCAGCAAGAAGGCTACGTTTGCTCAGCTCGCTGCCATGTACAGCGACGACCAGACCGCCAAGAAGACTGGCGGCGTGATGGCTAAGTTCGTTGCCAAGTCTAAGGGTGATGCTTTTGTGAAGGCCGTGAACAAGATTAAGGTGGGCGAAATCACCGAAGTTTATACCGATAAGGACGGCGTTGCCATCTTTATGTTGACTGAACGTAACGATGGTAAGTACGAAAGCTACAAGCACCAGATCGACTACATTCTGCGTATGCAGGCCGAACAGGAACGTCAGGCTCAGCTGAAGGCTTACCTCGATGGTCTTGGAAAGGCTTACAAGGTTCAGTACCTCGACGCTAAGTACACTCCGCCGCAGGCTATCGGAGCTTCTAAGTAATGGCTTTTCAGACAACTCACACCGGGCTAATCGATTTGCGTACGCGCATCGATAAGCTCTGGGGGTATCTTTGACTTAGAGGCCAAGACCGAAGAACTTTACGTTTTGGAAAAGGACTCCGCCGACCCGAACCTGTGGAATGACCAGGAAAAGGCGCAGTCCATGATGAAAAAAATCGGCAATCTGCGAGCCCTGCTGGACTCGTGGAAAGAAGTTTCGCAGAGTTGCGATGACTTGGCCGAACTTTATGAAATGAGCAAGGCGGAAGAATCCGCTGACCTGACTGCATCGATTGATTCCGATATCGCTGAACTCAAGTCGAAGATTGAGGCGATGGAATTCAAGAAGATGCTGAATGGTCCGGATGATGCTTGCGCATGCCTGCTTTCCATTCACCCGGGCGCAGGCGGCACCGAGTCGCAGGACTGGGCTTTGATGCTCTTCCGCATGTATACGCACTTCTTCGAACGCGAAAACATGGACTTCAAGGTGGTCGACTTCCAGGAAGCGGAAGACGCCGGCCTCAAGAGCGCGACCATCGAAGTCACTTGTGAAAACGCTTACGGCTTGCTCCGTTCGGAAATCGGCGTGCACCGCCTGGTGCGCATCAGCCCGTTCGATGCAAACGCCCGCCGCCACACGAGCTTTACCGCCGTGTACCTGTACCCCGAACACGAAGACATCGAATTCGATTTGGATATGGCTGACGTGCGCGTGGATACTTACCGCAGTAGCGGTGCCGGTGGCCAGTACATTAACAAGACGGACTCCGCCGTGCGTATGACCCACTTGCCGACAGGAATTATGGCAAGCTGCCAGACCGAACGTAGCCAAATCCAAAACCGCGAAACCTGCTACAAGATGCTCAAGACCATGGTCGCTGAACATTACCGCTTGGAAGAAGAAGCCAAGCGCGATGCTCGCATGGCCGAAAAGAAAAAGGTCGAATGGGGTAGCCAGATTCGTAGCTACGTGTTGCAGCCTTACCAGTTGGTGAAGGACCTGCGCACTGGCGTCGAAACCTCGGATACCGCAGGCGTGCTCGACGGCAAAATCAAGCCGTTCATCAACGCGTACCTGCTGAGTACAAGCGAAGGGCAGAAGTAGTAGACAGATTGCAGTTGGCCGTTAGCAGTAGGATGTTGAAAGTGGCGGGCTATTGCCCGCCATTTTTCTTTTACTTCAAGTTGTACTTTTCCTTGAGGGCGATGCGCTCTTCGTCGGAAAGGCTCTTCAAGTACGAGCGCCAGCCGGGGCAGAAGTTGATGTGGAACCGCCAGAAGCGCCCGATAAGCGATTTGGGATTCTTGTCATACTGAGCGCGGAATTTGCAATTTGCACAGGCCATAGTGTAGCTCCTTTTCAGTAAACATAAAAAATCCCTGCAGAGAACTGCAGGGATCGAAATTCAAGACGATGTTTATCGCTTACTTGACTTTAATGGCGCCGCGTTCCAACTTAATCGTAAAGTTGGTCACGTCGCAAACTTCGCTCGGACCCCAGTACTGGATCGGACCCGGATAGGTGTAGGATTCAGTCTTGGCCCAAACTTCGCGGTTCTTGGCGAAGAACTTGAACGGAGCGCCGTCGAGTTCAACGAGAGCCTTCTGGATCACCGGCTTGTCGGCACCGTGACGACGTTCGATGTTCATCATCATGGTGATAGGAATGCCACCGGCAGTCCACTTTTCGATACCCTTGGTCAGGTCACGCACAGAGCTCATGTAGCCGTTCATCTTGTTGAAGGCGAGCACAGAAGCGGTGTAACCGAGGCTGTAGCAGTAGTCGGCGTCGAAGTTCGACGGAGCGGCGCAGCGGCCTTCGTAACCGAAGAAGTGGTTGAGGGCAGAGAACTTGCCCTTGAAGTTCTTGCGGCTCTTGAGTTCCTTCTTCACCATTTCGATGACGAGCTTTTCGGTTTCGATGAGGGAAACCTGCACGTTGCCGTGGCTGTCGCGGTCGAGCATCAGCTGGCCCTGAGTGGTGGAGGGGAGGCTCTTGAGGACTTCGGCGGAAGCCTTAGAGATCCAGTTGCAGAGCTTTTCAACCTTGGCGGCGGTGTCGAGGCCTTCGACTTCCTTTTCGTGGTGGGCGAGGGCTTCAGAGAGTTCGGAAATGAGCACGCCGACATCCGGGATGAATTCGAGGAGGCCTTCCGGAATCAGGCAGACGCCGAAGTTCTTGCCGTCAGCAGCACGGGCAGCGACGATGTCTGCAACGTACTTGATGACCTGCTTGAGCTTCATCTTCTTGGCCTTGACTTCTTCAGAGATCAAGCAGATGTTCGGATGGGTCTGGAGAGCGGCTTCGAGAGCAATGTGGGAAGCGCTACGGCCCATGAGCTTGATGAAGTGCCAGTACTTCTGAGCGGAGTTGGCATCGCGCATGATGTTGCCGATGAGTTCGGAGTAGGTCTTCACGGCGGTGTCGAAACCGAAGGAGGTTTCGATGTATTCGTTCTTGAGGTCGCCGTCGATGGTCTTCGGGCAGCCGCAAACCACGCAGCTTGCGCCGTTGGCCTGGAAGTATTCACCGAGAACAGCAGCGTTCGTGTTGGAGTCGTCACCACCGATGATCACGATAGCGTCAAGCTTCTGGGCCTTGGCAACAGCCATGCACTTCTTGAACTGTTCTTCAGTTTCGAGCTTGGTACGGCCGGACTGGATGATGTCGAATCCACCGGTGTTGCGGTAGGAGTCCATGATCTTTTCGTTGATCACGATGAACTTGCCGTTTTCGAGGCCGGACGGACCGCCGAGGAAGCCGAGGAGCTTGGAATTCTTGCTGATGCTCTTGATACCGTCGAAGATACCTGCAATCACGTTGTGTCCACCAGGAGCCTGGCCACCGGAGAGCACCACGCCCACGTTGAGGGCCTTACCGGCTTGAGCCTTGGTAGCCTTCTTCATGGAAATGTAGGGAGCACCGTAGGTGTTCGGGAACAGAGCCTTGATCTTGGCCTGGTCGCGCACAGATTCGGTAGCCTTACCCTTGTTGAGAGAGACCTTGAGAGCGCCGTCGCGGAGAGCGGCGGGGAGTTTCGGCTGGTAGGCCTTGCGGGCCTTGCCGAGGACGGACAGATTGTCAGCCATTGTTTCTTCCTTTTGATTTTTCGACGGCTCGCATGTTGCGACGCACATCGGTTTTCGGGTTAAAAATTACGTATGCAAATATAGAAAACTAGTTTTTGCATTTCAAACTTATTGCACAAAAAAAGTGGAAACGTTGAGTTTCCACTTTTGGGTATTTTATGGGAGAGTTAGCTTTAATTATTTGAACACAGCAGTAAAGTTTGCGCCGTTTGTCAATTGAACTTTTCTCGGATTTTCGGTAGAACCGTCAGACCAACCAGAGAATACACGGCCCGGTTCAGGAACGGCTGTAAGCACCATGTCTACGCCAGTAAAGAACTTGCCCTGATAATTGCTGCTCGGGAGTCTCATGCCGTCAGCAAGAATCGTGCCGTTTCCGTTTGCGGTGATGCTGACGGTGGTTTCGCCTTGGAGACCAAAGTAGTTCGCCAATTCCTGTCTGAAAGTCTGCGTGCGGTTTTGTGCGAATTTTAAGAGATCGCTACCGCTGGGAGACCAGTTGAATGCCGACTGATTGCGCGGCCAGCGCTGTTGGTCGCGAGACTGTTCGGAAGAGGGAATCATCGCACTCATTTTCTGCACGGCCTTCTGGACTTTTTCATAGGTCAGGTAGTCGTTCAGGAGAATGCAACCCTGGTTGATGAACAAGTGCTTGAATTCGGGGTTTGCAAGGAGCTTTTTCAGCATGTTACCGATGGTGGTATTTGCGCCGCCACCGAAGCCCCAGCCGCCGCCGATGCCGCCACCAATGCCGCCGCCCATGCCAGGCCATTGTCCTTGTCCGGGGTCTTGTCCGCCAGGCTGTTGACCATTTCCTTGGCCGTTATCCATGGTGGCGCTACCTAGCACCCATTGGAACATATTCTGGCTTTCGGTATCGAATCCTGAAATGCCCGGAGAGAATCCGTAGCCGTGGTCCACGTCGAAAATCATGAACTTGAACGGGATTCCGTTCTGAGGGCTGCCCCAAGCACGAATGTTGTTATTTGGCCAGTCGCCGTTATGGATATACATTTCGGCAATCATGTACTGGGCGAAACTGTTGACGTTCATTTTTTCTTTGAGTTGCGCGTATTGTTGGTTGTTTTCGCCTTCGAAGTTTCCGCTGGTAATCGAGTTGGTCAGCTGGCCAAATTCTGCGCTAGAGGCTCCGTTGGTGCCGCTGGGCGCCCATCCGTTCATGCAGCCGTTGTCTCCGTTGCTGCAGTTCTTGACGACGTTAATGGATTTAGAATCAATGCCATAATTTGTTTCTACAAAACTTCTGTTCAGGCGTTCGCGCAAGTCGTGAATGCCGAAGTATTCGCCGTTGTAGAATACGACTACTTGCAGGCTGCGCTGGTAGTCCACATCGGTACCTTCCATAAGGCTTACAAGCATCGGGTCGCCGAAATAGTCGGTCCAGAATCGGTTACCGTTGTTGCGGAGGTTGAAGCTCTTCATTTTCTTGGCTTCGGGGCGGGTCGAGAAGAATGAATACTTGAGAACCTTGTCGCCGTAGTTGTCGTTGTCCATCTTGATGGCGACACTCTTTTTGGGTTTGTAGCGACTCCAGTTTCCGATAATCGAAATGCCTGCGTCAATTTCCCACGTTTTTTCAGTCGTAGCACTTCCTTTTTCGAAGTATTCCACGTGCACGGGGAGTTCGTCATCGCGCCAGAAGTTTGCCTGTTGGCAGGGCTCGGTGCATTTCGGGTTGCTGTTGTCCGAGACGTTGCCTCCGCCAAAGTTCATGCCGCCGGGCATACCGCCCATGCCGCCACCGTTCAAATCACCAGTTGCGTAAAGGCCTGCACTGGAGTCGAACATGTCGTGATGATTCACGGTAAGGGCAACCACCGGCATCGAGACGTTTTCGTTGATGAAGTAGGTCTGAGTCGTGGTATCGGCGGGCTGACCGTTTACGAATTCAGAGCAGCGGATAACGGTATTTTGGGTAATCTGCTTTGACTGCGTGATCGATTCGGAATTCTGGGTGGGGAAGGAGCCGTCAAAAGTACACTTGATCTGGCCACCTTTTTTCGGGGTCGGAGGGTCAATGGTCAGGCTCTTGTAGAAACCGGCCTTCGGCAAGAAACTTTCTTTGGGTTTGTGGTTATCGTCGTATTCCTTGAGTCCACTCGAAGAAGAGGCTACCGGAATGTAGATGTCTCCGGTAGAAGAGCTAGAAACGCCTGGTTGAGGGGGGACAACTGAGCTGTTGGGGTCAGAGGAACTGTAAACGGTTGCTACAGAACTTGAACTTACAGGAATTGTGGCGCTGCTTTCGGGAACAGGATCGGTAACGACCACGGGAACCGTGACAGTTTCACCCGTGCTCGGGTCTACCACTTCAATGGCGGGAACAGTATCGCCCGTACTGGGGTCTACATACGGAACAGTGGGGGTGATTACACCTGTATTGGGGTCGACATAATCGCCTGTGACGGGGTCAATATACGGGGCGTTGGGATCGTTGCCAAGTTCGCCGGATGGTGTTTCAGTAATCGGGTTTGTGTCTTTAGGATCGTCTGAACAACCAATCAGCAACGCGCCTGCGACAACCGATAGTAATAGTGCTTTTTTTTGCATAATTTGCCCCTTGTATTACAACCCTTATACACCAAGCTATAAACTATAATGTTTTAAGGTGAAAAAGCCCTTTGTTAAGGTATTATTTACAGCTATTTTGGGTGGGTTTGGCACGTTTTGCGGGTGTTTAAGTTTTACATGGGGTGAAATGTCCCGAATTTTTGTTTTTGTAAAAATTTCGCAGGTTTTTGTGTAAAAATAAATGCCCGAACGCGGGGGTTCGGGCATTCAAAGTGAGTATGAAAATTGAGCTGTCTGATTACTTTTTTGCGCACTTGCATTCGGCGATGCACTTGTAAGCGATGCCGCCGATTACGCCACCGAGAATCGGGGCTACCCAGAAGAGCCAGAGCTGCTTGATGGCAGCGCCGCCAACGAATACAGCCATAGCGGTAGAGCGGGCCGGGTTCACAGACGTGTTGGTCACCGGGATAGAGATAAGGTGGATAAGTGTGAGGCAGAGGCCGATGGCGATCGGGGCGAAGCCTGCCGGAGCGCGACCGTCGGTAGCGCCCATGATCACGAACAGGAAGATGGCCGTGAGCACAGTTTCAATCAGGAATGCAGAAAGCATGCCAGAGGTCTTGCCGCCAAAGGCGTTCAGGCCGTCCTTGAGGGAATCGGACCAGCCGTTAGTAGCGAATGCGCCGATGCCTGCGTTAGTGAGGTCGGGGTATGCAATCACGTAAAGGAGCGCTGCTGCGATGATACCGCCAATAACCTGGGCGACGATGTAGGCTGGGGCATCCTTAGCGGGGAAGCGACCGCCGGCAACCTGACCGAGTGTGACAGCCGGGTTCAGGTGGCAGCCCGAAATGTGACCGATGGCGTATGCCATGGTGAGCACCGTAAGGCCGAATGCCAGCGATACGCCCACGTAACCGATACCGGTGGTGGGAACGCCGCAAGCGAGCACGGCTGCACCGCAGCCGCCAAACACAAGCCAGAAGGTGCCGATAGCTTCGGCAATAGCGCGAGTAGAAAGTTTCATTTGAATTTTCTCCATATTGGGGTTAAGAGTCTTTGTTGAATATAACAAAAAGACCCCGCGAAAAACCGCGGGGCTCTGTAAAGTTTTTTAGCCTTTATTACTTGGCAGCAGCCTTCGGCATCTGCACGGAGATGTGAATGTCCTGCAGCTGCTGCAGATCCACTTCGCTCGGGCACTGGTCCATCGGGCTAGAAGCACTCGTGTTCTTCGGGAATGCGATGTAGTCACGGATAGATTCTTCACCTTCCATGGTAGCGACAACGCGGTCGAGACCGAAGGCGAGACCACCGTGCGGAGGAGCGCCGTACTTGAAGGCGTCAACGAAGAAGCCGAACTTGGTGCGAACCTGTTCTTCGGTAAGGCCGAGCAGGCGGAACACCTTTTCCTGGACTTCAGGGTTGTGAATACGGATAGAACCACCGCCGATTTCCACGCCGTTAAGAACAAGGTCATAAGCTTCGGCGTTGCAATCCTTGAGGTTGCCACCGAGCATCATATCCAGGTGTTCCGGAAGCGGGTTGGTGAACGGGTGGTGCATAGCCATGTAGCGGCCTTCGGTGTCGCTGTATTCGAACATCGGGAATTCGGTAATCCACACAAATTCACGCTTCTTCGGATCGCGGAGACCCTTGATACGGGCGACTTCCAAGCGGAGCTGACCCATAGCGGTTGCAGCAACCTTTTCGGGGCCTGCGATGAAGAACATCATGTCGCCGCACTTAGCGCCAACAGCGTCGCGGAGTTCGTTAAGTTGTTCGGTAGTAAAGAACTTGCCGACCTGAGTTTCGACTTCGTCATTTTCCTTGACGCGCATCCACACGAGGCCCTTAGAACCGTACTTGGCAACGTAAGCGGTGAGTTCGTCGATCTGCTTACGAGTAAAGTCAACGCAACCCTTGGCTGCGATACCGCGGATCTTGCCACCAGCGGCAACGCAGTTCTTGAACACGCCGAATTCGGACTTTGCACCGATTTCAGACACGTCGTGGATTTCGAGGTCGAAGCGGAGGTCCGGCTTGTCGGAACCGTACTTGAGCATGGCTTCTGCCCACTTCATACGGCGAATCTTCTTGGGCGGTTCGAAGTCCCAAACCTTACCGAGAACTTCGGTCACGAACTTGTCGAACATTTCCATGACTTCGTCCTGGTTGACGAAAGACATTTCGACGTCGATCTGCGTGAATTCCGGCTGACGGTCAGCGCGGAGGTCTTCGTCGCGGAAGCACTTGGCAATCTGGAAGTAGCGGTCCATACCGGCAATCATCAAGAGCTGCTTGTACTGCTGCGGAGACTGCGGGAGGGCGTAGAACTTGCCCGGGTTCACGCGGGACGGCACGAGGTAGTCACGTGCGCCTTCCGGAGTGGACTTGCAAAGGCACGGAGTTTCAATGTTTTCAAAACCGTTGGCATAGAAGAAGTCGTACACGGCCTTGAGGAAGCGGCTCTTGAGGAGAAGCTTCTTCTGGATCCACGGACGGCGGAGGTCCAGGTAGCGGTACTGCAAGCGGAGGTCGTCGTTTTCCTTGCATTCTTCGTTCGGGTCGTTAATGGCGAGCGGAGAGGTGAGGGCGGCGTTCAGGATTTCGAGCTTGTCGGCCTTGACTTCGATTTCACCCGTGGCGAGCTTTTCGTTGGTGTTGCCTTCTTCGCGGGCGTAGACCTTACCAGTCACGTAAATAACGTATTCGTTACGGAGCTGTTCGGCGGTCTTCAACACGTCGGCGTTGTAGTCCGGGTTGAAAACGATCTGGGTCTTGCCATACTTGTCGCGGAGGTCAACGAAAATCACACCACCATGGTCACGGCGGCGATCCACCCAACCGGCGAGTGTTACGGTCTGGCCAACATCTTCCTTGCGAAGCTGGCCGCAGTTATGTGTACGTTTCATGGTTGTATCCTTGAAGATAATTTTTCGCGGGGAAATATAGCAATATTTGTGCCAAAGGGGGAGGCTTCCCCCTCGCAAAAGCCCCGTCTTTTGCTACCCTCTCGCCTAGGGGCTTAGCCCCTAAAACCCCAAAACATTTATCTGCCAAAAAAAAGAACGCTCCGTCTCGGCCTGCACCGCACGCTCACATGGCCGTTCCGGAATGTTCGCTTTGCGGTCAGGCACTCGCCTCCGCTTTCCTTAGTAATTTCTCTTCTGCTGTCGCGTTGCCCCTATTCCGCCAGTTGTCATGCTGACGAAGGTCAGCATCAGCATTCCCCGTCCGAGCCAAAAGATGGTTATTCAACCATTACACAACGGACAGAAAAACCATGGATTTTGTATACTTCTTCATCAGGATTTCCTTTTGCCGTAGAATACTGAAATGAAGCATGAACAAATTGATCACCACCAACAGAAGACTCCACTGGATAAAACCAATAAGTATTGTCATTTAAGCCACTAAAACTATGATTCCAACTACTTCCTGCACCAATAAGGCTAAAACCGCTATCATTACTGCCTCCAAAACCGTACGCAGAACGAGTTCCCTTCACGCCATCCTTATTGTTATTAGCATGCACGGCGATATAGTAGTCATTATATGTCAACAGTCTCCAGCCATCAGGGCAAATTCCCTGGTGATTGGGTTTGATTAAATCAGCGCAACTTTCAGTGTTGCATCGACTCGGCAACTGCATCATTTCGGCCCACTGGTATAAACCACCGTAGTTATTGCAATTAGCCGTGTCATTTTTGTAGCAATACTTTTCAATTTTAGAATCATCTTCTTGATCTTCAAAGCCCCAAACAAATTCACCTATATCTAAATTCTCAGCCATCACCTTGATAGAGGCAGCCTTACCAGCAGTGTCCTTACCATCAATTTGGATGTAATAATATTCGCGACTGTTTCGCGGATCAACAAACTTGATATAATCACCAGCTCGCCAAAGGACCCCTTTAAAAGCAATGGTTCTATCATAAGAACTACTGCTCAATTCTTCCTCTTCACTACTGCTCGAAGCCACAACACTCGAAGAAGACTGTTTCACTTCTTCACTGCTGCTCGACTTCGGCGTGGCACTGGAAGAAGACTCATTCACAACGCTGCTGCTAGAATCTTCTTTTTTGACAGAAGAACTGCTCTTATCGCCATCAACGGAGCTAGAAGAATTCTTGGTTGCTGCCGAGGAACTAGATTCCTTCGCCATTTCGACTGTCGAAGACGATTCTCCACTCGGGTCCGGAGCGGGCGCAGAGCTACTCGATTCATCGCCGCAAGCAACGAACAAAACCGCAGAAAACAACAACACAGCAAAATATTTCACAGAAGACCTCCTAGAACCTAAAAATAGTAAAAAGTTCCCAAAATAGGGAACTTTGGGGCGTTTTGCAAGAAACGAGTGCTTAAAAAAATAACTACAACTTGCCGAGTTCGCGAAGCATTTTTTCGTACTTGTTGGCACGAGATTCCGCTTCGTCAGCGCGAGCCTTTTCTTCGTTTGCACGGGCTTCCGCTGCATCAGCCTGCTTCTGGATTTCATCAGCACGGTCCTTCGCCTCGAAAAAATGCTTTTCAGCATCATCAGCACGGTCCTTCGCCTCGAAAAAACGCTTTTCAGCATCATCAGCACGGTCCTTCGCCTCGAAATAGCGCCGTTCAGCATCATTTGCACGCTGTCGTTCAAGGTCTACGGCGATGTCGATTTCCTGTTGCCAAGTCATATAGCGTTTCCTCGTTTCGTTGTCCGTCTGATACCACTTCACCAAGCGATCGATGTTTTCTGTTTCTGGAGAACTCGGCTTCCTTGTTGCAAAGTATTCCATATATTCTCTAATCGATTTTTCAGCGATGTCTCGGTACTTGTTAAATATATAAAAGTTCTTGAAACAAAGGTCCCCCAATTCAATTTTCGGGTTGTCGACTTCGAGATTCTTGAACATGTACACGGCGCGTCCCTGCCCGAATATATCTTCGGGACACAGGAACACGATGTAGAGTTCTTTCAAATTGTAATATACTTCACCCTTGTTCAGTGCCTCGCTATCGCACATCGCCTGGTAATAACGGGTTCGCTTGGGGATTTCCTTGGTGTCTTCCATTTGCATCTCGATATCGAAACTGCGGAGAGTCTCTCCGTCCGGACCAGTTTCCTTCACAAAGACGTCGTAGCGGATTCCCTTGTAGAAAGGGCTTACCTCAACAGTCTTTTCTGGCTCGGGATCCCTAAGTTCGTGAATCTTGATGCCGAGAACCGCTTCGAGGAAGGGTTTGGCTATCTCCTTATGACTAAACACCATAGCAAACATGAATCGGTCTGTAATGGGGAGTTGTTCAAAAGGCGTGCGTTTATTTTCCATTTTTTCTCACAACCGGAACGCGCCGGTTTTCGCGAATAGAGAACCGCCCCTATCTTTATATTAATACGCCACTTTTGAAAATAGTGTCTGATTTTGCCCCTTTTTGATGAATAAGATTTTTTTTGCTGTACGTATTTCGATTCTGCAATCGACTGAAATTATTTACATAAAATGTAAAGTTTGTTTATTAGATTTACAGAATTTGTAATATTTCAAAATTTTGTTTTCCGTGAAATTTGGATAAAATTGGCGTTTTTAGCGTGATTTAACAATTTTTGTAAAGTTGGCACATTTTTTGCAAATGGGGGCGTGGAAAATTATAAAGAGAACTGAATTATGCCAATTAATTTTTCAAAATGGACCGGGTTGGGCAACGATTTCGTGTTGCTGGAACCGGGCGTGACGCTAGATTATAGCGATAATTTCGAACAACGTGTCATTCAGCTTTGCGACCGCCGTTTCGGTATCGGTGCCGATGGCGTGGTGATTGTGACGCCGTTGGATAACGATGGTTGCCTGGTAATCGACAAGATTAGCGAAGGCCCTCTGGCAAAGCCTGTTGCAAATGGTGTTGATTTCGAAATGCGCATTTTTAATGCCGATGGTTCTGAAGCGGCCATGTGCGGTAATGCGACTCGCTGCGTGGCAAAGTACATCCGCAGTCGCGGTCTTGCAAAAGACGCCAATACTAAAGTGTTTAATCTGCACACCAAGAGCGGCTTGGTGAAGCCCACCCTTTTGGATGACGGTCGCGTGTGCGTGGACATGGGACTCCCGAGGAATTTCTTGGGCTCCATCAAGCTCACGGCCGACAGCTTCGACTTTACTGCCGAGACGGTTTCCATGGGAAATCCGCACGCGGTGATTTTCGTGGATGACATCGAAAAGATTCAGCTGGAAAAGTGGGGAAGCATCTTGGAAGTCGACAAGCAGTTCCCCGATCGCTGCAACATTGAATTTGCACAGGTGGTGACACCCACCCAAATCCGCATGCGGGTTTGGGAACGTGGTTGCGGTGTTACGATGGCTTGTGGTACGGGCAGTTGCGCAACCCTCGTTGCGGCCCAGCGCACTGGCCGCGTGGGCGTAGAAGCCGACATCATCTTGGATGGCGGCGTTCTCCACATCAAGCACGAAGAAGGTGGCCCCGTCCTCATGACCGGCCCTGCTGAAGAAGTATTTAGAGGAGTAATTTAAATGTGTAATGTGATAAACGATACTTGGTGCTTTAGCACCTTAGTAGAGTTATCCTCTATGAGGAAATGACAAATGAATAATCCCACATCCCACATTCCACATCACACATCTAAAAACCAAATTATGAATTCATCTATCATCAATACAAACTACGACTTGCTGCCTGGCAGCTACCTTTTCTCGACTATCGCCCAGAAAATTAAGGAATATCAGGCGAAGAAACCCGATGCTGACATTATCCGCCTGGGTATTGGCGACGTGACCACGCCCTTGATTCCGGAAGTCATCAAGGCCATGCACAAGGCCGTAGACGAAATGTCCGAAAAGGGGACCTTTCGCGGTTACGGCCCCGAACAGGGCTACGATTTCGTGCGCGAAGCAATCGTTCGTGGCGAATACACCGCCCGCGGCATCGAAATGGATCCGGACGATATCTTCGTGAGCGATGGTTCCAAATGCGATGTGGCGAATATTCAGGAGCTTTTTACAGAAAATGTAAAGATTGCAATTCCGGACCCGGTTTACCCGGTCTATTTGGACTCCAATGTGATGGCTGGTCGTGCAGGCGTGTTGCAAAGTGACGGACATTTTTCTAAGGTGACCTACCTTGCTTCGACCGCCGAAAACAATTTCCAGCCGGATTTGCCCAAGGAAGCGGTGCAGCTGATCTACCTTTGTAGCCCGAACAACCCGACCGGTACGGTACTCAGCCGCGAAACCTTGCAGAAGTTCGTCAACTACGCCAACGAAAATGGTGCATTGATCCTGTTCGATGGCGCCTACAACTGCTACATTCAGGATGAATCGCTGCCGCATTCCATCTTCGAAATTCCGGGTGCACGCACTTGCGCCATTGAATTCCGCAGCTTCAGTAAGACTGCCGGCTTTACGGGCGTGCGTTGTGCCTACACGGTGATCCCGCACGAACTTTCGAAACTCCGTGCTATGTGGAACCGCAGACAGTGCACCAAGTTCAACGGTGTAAGCTACGTGACGCAGCGTGCCGCCGAGGCGATTTACAGCCCGATTGGTTGGCAGCAGACCAAGGATGTCATTGCCGGTTACATGCGCACGGCGGGCGTTATCCGCAAGGAACTGACTGCCGCGGGTTACACGGTGTTCGGTGGCGAACATGCCCCGTACATCTGGTGGAAAATCGCGGATGGTGAAAAATCATTCGACTTCTTTGACCGCCTGCTTGCTACCTGCGAAGTCGTGGGTACTCCGGGTAGCGGCTTTGGCCCTTGCGGCGAAGGATACTTCCGCCTGACCGCCTTCGGTGACTACGAACGCACCTGTGAAGCCCTTAGGAGAATCAGGGAAAAACTCTAACCTCAAACCTCTTTTACTATCTTATGTCCATGCCCTCTCCAATAGGTTCAGAAATCTCGGTCGTCCAGAAGATCAGTGTTGCGATCATTCACGAACGCAACGTTGAAAAGTTGCTCGAGAATGTGCTCGACATTCTGGAATCCGAACTCGGCATGCTTCGCGGAACTTTCGCGTTGCTTTTTGGCGATACGCTTAAGATTGAAGCGTCTCGCGGACTGGATGAATCCGAAAAACAGCGCGGTTTGTACCGCATGGGTGAAGGTATTACGGGCCATGTCGCTGAACGCGGCGTGAGCCATGTGATTCCTGACCTGCGCAAAGACTCCCGCTTCTTGAACCGTACGGGTAGCCGCCATTATGACTCCCAGGTGGCTTTTATTTGTGTGCCTTTGATTCACGACGGTCAGGTGATCGGAACGCTTTCGATTGACCGCCCGGTGGATGGCGCTACTGATTTAGACCGCGATGTGGCTTTGCTTGAAATCATTGCAAACATCACGGGTGATGCCGCTAACGAATGCATTGAACTGCATAACGAACACGAAGCAATGCTCGAAGAAAACCGCAAGCTTCGCGACATGCTTTCGAGCAACCCCGGCGAACTGGTGGGTAACTGCCGCGAAATGCAGCAGATTTACGAACAGGTGCGTCAGGTGGCTCCGAGCGATGCGACGGTTCTGATTCGTGGCGGTAGCGGTACGGGTAAGGAAATGATTGCCCGTGCAATTGTGAATTTGTCTGAAAGAAAGGACAAGCCTTTCATTACGCTGAACTGCGCGGCTCTGCCCGAGAACCTGGTGGAAAGCGAATTGTTCGGTCACGAAAAGGGTGCGTTTACGGGTGCGGTGAATCGCCGTATTGGTCGTGCCGAAGCTGCCGACGGGGGTACACTCTTCCTCGACGAAATTGGCGACCTTACCATGCAGACTCAAGTGAAGCTCCTGCGATTCTTGCAGGAACGTACCTTTAGCCGCGTGGGCAGTAACGAAGAACTCCATTCCGATGTGAGATTCTTGGCTGCTACGAGCCGTAACTTGGAAGAGCTGATTGCGCAGGGCAAGTTCCGCGAAGACTTGTTCTACCGCTTGAACATTTTCCCGATTACCATGCCCGATTTGGCAAAGCGCAAGTCCGACATTATCTTGCTGGCGGAGCACTTCATTGAAAAGATGAATCTGCGCTACAACAAGAAGGTGGCCCGCCTTTCGACGACGGCGATCAACTTGCTCATGAGCTACCACTGGCCGGGTAACGTGCGTGAATTGGAAAACTGCATGGAACGCGCGGTGCTTACCGCAAGCGACGACTGCATTCACAGCTACAACTTGCCGCCTTCGCTGCAGACAAGCCTGAGCGTCGGACCTTCTGGTGCCGTGACAACCAAGACCGCTCCGCTCGAAGTGATGATGAACAATTACGAACGTGAAATCATTACCGAGGCAATCAAGCGCAATAACGGTAACCTTTCTGCCGCAGGCCGCGATTTGGGTGTGTCTCCGCGCATGATGAATTACCGTATGAATAAACTCGGCATCAAGTCCGGGCGTTGACAAGGGCCAAACTAATCTATATTTAGGTTATGTTTGGATTTTACCGATTCGCATCTGTTTGCCCGACGCTGAAAGTCGCCGATACCGCCTACAATACAGCTGAGATTATCCGCTGTGCAACCGAGGCTATCCAAAATGACGCTGCCTTCGTGGTGTTCCCGGAGCTTTGCATTGCGGGGTATACCTGTAGTGATCTGTTCCATCAGGAACTGTTGCTTAAGAAGAGCGTAGAATCGCTTTCGAAGATTGCAGAAGCGTTTGCAACGAGCGATACGGTGATTGCGGTGGGACTCCCGCTGCGAATCTTCGGTTGCCTTTACAACTGCGCTGCCTTTGTGCAGAAGGGTAAACTTGTGGCGGTGACGCCCAAGATTCATTTGCCGAACCAGCGTGAATTTTATGAAAAACGTCACTTTTCGAGCGGTCGCGACTTGCTTCGCGCTCCGACGACTTGCCCAGTCGAGGGCTTTGGCGATGTGCCGGTGACGAACTTCTTTACGGTTGCCGGAAAGTCTGGTGCTGAAGTTCGCGTGGGCGTGGAACTTTGCGAAGACTTGTGGACGGCGGTGCCGCCGAGCGGCGAACTTGCCCTGGCTGGCGCGAATGTGATTGTGAACCTGTCGGCAAGCGATGCCTTGGTCGGCAAGCGTGATTATCGCCGTAATCTGGTGATGAACCAGTCTGCTCGCTGCATGGCTGCCTATGTTTATTCGTCGGCGGGCGTGCATGAATCTACGACGGACATGGTCTTTAGCGGTCACTTGATGATTGCCGAGAACGGCAGCATGATTGCCGAAAGCAAGCCGTTTAGCCGCGAATCTGAAATTATTTATGCTGACATCGATGTTGAACGCCTGAACATGCAACGCTTGAGCGAAGGCTCGTTCCAGGATTTCGACAGCCGGAGCTTCTATGCGCGCGCGGCGAGTTTCGATGGCCTGCGTTCGATTGATAGCCTTAAGTACCGCTTTGTGGCGCCGATGCCGTTTGTGCCGGGCAACATCGAAACTCGCGACAAGTCCTGCACCGAGATCTTCAATATCCAATGCGCAGGACTTGCGAAGCGACTCGAAGCGTCGCATTCGAAGCGCGCGGTGATTGGCCTTTCGGGCGGCTTGGATTCTACGCTTGCCTTGCTTGTGGTCGCAGAAACATTCAAACTCTTGAAACGCCCTGCTTCTGAAATCCTCGTGCTCACGATGCCTGGATTCGGAACGACCAAGCGCACCAAGAATAACGCTGTCACGATGGCGGAACTCTTGGGCGTGGAACTGCGCACGGTCGACATCCAAAAGGCTTGCCTGCAGCATTTTGCCGACATCGGTCACGACCCGAAAACGCTCAATGTGACTTACGAGAATGTTCAGGCCCGCGAACGCACGCAGATTCTGATGGACATTGCCAACAGTGTAGGCGGAATCGTTATCGGTACGGGTGACCTTTCTGAAATCGCTCTCGGCTGGAGCACTTATAATGCCGACCACATGTCCATGTATGCAGTGAACTGCGATATTCCGAAAACGCTGGTGCGCCATGTGGTGGGCTGGTATGCCGACCATGCCGAAAGCTTTACCGCCGACAAGAAGACGGCGAAAGAACTTGCCGACGTGCTTCGCGATATCTTGGACACGCCGGTGTCGCCGGAACTTTTGCCCGCCGATGCGAACGGCCAGATTGCACAGAAGACCGAAAGTATCTTGGGCGCTTACGAAATCCACGACTTCTATCTGTACCACTTTGCAAAGTATGGTGCCGCTCCGCAAAAGCTCCTGTTCCTTGCGAAGTACGCCTTTGCCGGCAAGTTCAGCGACGAAGAATTGGAAAAGGCTTTAGCCGTATTCGTGCGCAGATTCTTTACGCAGCAGTTCAAACGCAGCTGCATTCCTGACGGCCCGAAGGTCGGTACGATTTCCCTGTCGCCCCGCGCCGACTGGCGCATGCCCAGTGATTCAAGCTTCAGCGATTGGATGTAGGCTTCTTAGCAATAAGCTCGTCAAACGTTTTTTCGCGTTCTTCAGGCTTCTTTAGACCTAAAGCTTCGTCAAAGATATCGGATGAATCACGATAATCTACGGGTTCATCGTTAAAATATTCATCTATATAAAATGAATTGCCCCTACCGGGGATGAATCCGAAAACTAAGCTAGTTATTGCGGAGATTGCGGTCATAATGATAAATAGAATGAACGCAAAATAATCGGCACTTATAAGAAAAAGAAATAGCGCGAGTACAAGGTAAAGTCCTGTAAAGACTAACCACGTATATAGCCTATTTTTCATCTTATCGGTCATGCCTTAAATATAAACAAAAAAGAAAAGCCCGCTTTCGCGGGCTTGATTAAAGGCTTAGTCGAAGAGTTCCGGGTCGGATTCGTCGGAGCCTTCGTCTTCGCTAGAGCCGTCGTCGAAACTGTCGGGCGGAGTGATTCGGGTAGCGCGCTTCACCTTCTTGGCGGTGAACTTGCTACCCAGGGCCTTGTAGCCCTTGACTTCGGCGACTTCGGTCAGATCAAGTTCTTCCTTCTGGACTTCGCGGCCTACCTGGTATTCCATGAGTTCGCGGGCGTCTTCGGTCGCGAAGAATTCAATCATCTGCGTGTTCTTGTGGTCAGACACGAGGCTGAATTCGGTCGTCATGGGGCAGCCTTCCAAGTTGAAACGCTTGACCATGTAGTTGAAGTTGCCGCCTTCGAAGTAGAGAATCGTAAAGACTTGTTCCGGATCGAACTTGTGGACATACTTGATGCCAGTACCCACGAGAATCGGGTCGGCCATGTCGTGGACGCGGGCCGTGCCGTTTTCCTTGACAATGAGAATCTTGTCCTTTTCGCCGAATTCGCCGATGCGGTCGCCCTTCTTCTGGGTGCTGATGATGCCGGCGAGGGCGTCAAAGTAGAGTACGCGGGCGCCCAAGGTGCTCACGCCCTTACGGACGCGCTTGATGCTCTTGACCGGGTACTTGGTCACAATGTTACCCATGGCGCCACGGCCCTTCACGTCGATAGAGCTGAAATCTACCTCGAAGTTGAGCTTGGTACGCGGACGCGGCTTCAGCGTGACTTCCACGACTTCGGCTTCACCATTCAGGTTGCTCGACATATAAAGAATCTTGCTGCCGGGCTTGCCCTTACCCATAAAGTAATCCTTGTCGCGGGTAACGCCACCCACGTTGAATCGCTTGATGTAGTAAGCGCCGTCCTTGCCGTCCTGGTGAATCACGTTGTAAATGTGGCGGTCGTCGTCCTTCTTGAACTTTTCCACGAGCAAGATGTTCTTGCCCACGAAGTCCTTGTCGCTGACTTTAACGACCTTGAAACTGCCGTCGGCCTTGAACACAATCAAGTCGTCGTATTCGGACACGTCGAAGAGGTATTCTTCCTTCTTCATGCCGGTGCCCACAAAGCCTTCCTTGCGGTTCACATAGAGCTTCTGGTTGGCAAGAGCCACGTGCACGGCTTCGACCTTGCCGAATTCGGCAATCTGCGTGCGGCGTTCCTTGCCTTCGCCATACTTCTTGAGAATGTTCTTGAAGTGCTCGATGGTGTAGTCGGTAATGTGCTCCTGGTTGTATTTGCAGGTCGCAATGCTTTCTTCCAGTTCCTTCAAGAGCTGGTCGGCCTTTTCGCGGTCGTAATGGCTGATGCGGCGGATCGGAATTTCGATGAGCTTGCCGATTTCTTCGTCCGTGACTTCCTTGCGGTGCAGGCGCTTCACGTACGGCATAAGGCCTTCGCGTACGAAGTTGATAATCTGTTCGCGGTCCTTCGCCTTCTTGATGACCTCGTAGACTTCTTTTTCGATGAAGATCTTTTCGAGCGTGGTCATGTGCCACTTGTCTTCGAGGTGCTTGAGTTCGTTGGCCAGTTCCCATTCCAGGAGCTTGACCGTGTGCTCCGTATTCATGCGCAGAATGTCGGAGACGCCGAGGAATTTCGGGTGCTTGTCGACAATCACGCAGGTGCAGGGAGAAATGGACTTTTCGCAGTCGGTAAAGGTGTAGAGGGCGTCGATGGCGACCTGCGGGTCGGTGCCCGGCTGCAGATGCACGAGAATTTCAACTTCTTTACTCGTGTTGTCGTCGACGTGCTTAATCTTGATTTTACCCTTGTCGTTTGCCTTCACGATGCTTTCGATCAGGCTTACGGTGGTGGTGCCGTACGGGATTTCGCGGATGGCGAGCGTCTTGTTGTCGACCTTTTCAATCTTGGCGCGCACGCGGACCTTACCGCCGCGCTGGCCGTCGTTGTAGTCGCTCACATCAATAATGCCGCCGGTAAAGAAATCCGGGTACAGCGTAAACTTCTTGCCCTTGAGGATGGCGATACTTGCTTCGCAGAGTTCCCTGAAGTTGTGGGGGAGGATCGAGGTGGAAAGACCCACGGCGATACCATCGACACCCTGCGCCAAAAGCAGCGGGAACTTGACCGGGAGCGTCACCGGTTCCTGGCTACGGCCATCGTAGCTAGGGATCCATTCGGTGGTTTCGGGGTTGAATACGACATCGACTGCGAACGGCGTGAGGCGGCCTTCGATATAACGGGGGGCTGCAGCACGGTCGCCGGTGAAGGGGTTGCCCCAGTTACCCTGGGTGTCAATCAGCAGATTCTTCTGGCCGAGGCCAACGAGTGCGTCGCCAATGGAAGCGTCGCCGTGCGGGTGGTAGGCCATGGTTCGACCGACGATGGTGGCCACCTTCTGGTAGCGGCCGTCGTGGTTTTCGAAAAGGGAGTGCAAAATGCGGCGCTGCACCGGCTTAAGTCCGTCTTCGTAGTACGGAACGGCGCGGTCCAAAATCACGTAGCTGGCGTAGTCCAGGAACCACCCGTCGTAGAGTTTTTCAAGGTGGTTAACGTTCGAAAGTCCAAGGGTCGAATCTTTAATTTCTTCGCTCATATTCAAAAAATGCGTTTTAAGGCTTAAATTTCAACGTACGGACACAATATAAAAAAAAGTAGTGTCAAAAAATTGACACTACTGCACAAAGGGGCAAAAATGTTCGATTAGAAGCTGAACACGGCTTCGATACCGAATTTAAGGTTCAGATCTTCGCCATAGTCTTCGGTCGAAACATTGAAGGCGTGGTCTTCTTTTTCCCAGTCGTCACCCATGGGGAGAATGCCCATGGCGAAGGCGGTGACTTCGAGACCGTCAACCGGAGTGAAGTAGGAACGCAGGCCGAAGTTCAAAGTACCGAGGTCGGTGTTTTCGGAGAGGGAGTTTGTGTGCAATTCGCCAACAAGACCAAGGGTAATGATGTCGTTGAACTTAATGTCGCCTTCACCGTAGGCGAACATGTATTCAGGAATTTCGGGTGCGTGTATGGTCGGATTGCCATCATCTTCGTTGATGTATGCGTAGAAGAATCCTCCCTTGATGCTTACGTTTGCAACCTTGAAGGTGGGCTCAGCCAAGAAGGTGTGGGTCATATCCGGCTGGCTATTGGTGATGTTGTCTTTATGCAAACCGTATACGGCATGAATAGCGAACGGACCGAATTCGAGCGCGGCGTCCAAACCGGCGTGGAATTCGTTTTCTTCACCTTCTTGCCAGTTCTGGTAATGAACGTACGGGCGGAGCATCTGGCCGGCAATGTCGAACTGGTAGGCCCCATGGATATCGAAGCTTCGGCATACGTTATCTTTCGGATAGGGATTGCCGTTCATGTCATAGTTTTGGTGGTCGCAGGTATAATCAGACTCACTTCGGGTTAAACCGATGCCAAATTGCAGGCCGTAGAAGTTGATTTCGAGACCGCGAACGTCATGCTCGACCATGCCGGCGGCGTTCTCAGCCGGATCGATATAACCATAGTAGTTGAATGCGCCTTCGGAATAAGTCAGGTCACCGAGCTTGAAGGCTAAATTTTCATTTGGCTGGAATTGAATGAATGCACCATTGTAGTGAAGTGACGGCATGGAGCCTTCTCCGTCGGCTTCGATTTCGACCTGTGCTGACCACTGGTCGTTAAACTTGACCTGGAAATCGAGATCAACGGTTGACCAGAATGTGTGATAGAAATCCTGCTCGCTGTCGTTTTTCCAGTTGACGTAGGTGTCGAATTCAGCCTGACCGGATATCTTGAATTCCATGGCCTTCTTGCTTTCCGGAGCGGGGTCGGCCTTAGAAATATTCAGGCGGTCAATGAGCGAGGCTTCGGCAGGTTTGGACTCGTCCGCTTTGGCGACTTCTTCCGTTTTTGCCTCTTCAGCAGGAGCTTCTACCTTCTCTTCTGCTTTGGGTTCTTCAGCCTTGGCCTCGGTCACCTCTTCTGTTTTCGGCTCTTCGGCCTTCGGGGCGGCTACGGTTGCGGAATCGGTTGCAGGTGCTGCGGCCGGCTGTTCTGCGGGTTGTTCCGCAGGCTGGGCTGCTTCGGTCTTAGCGGAGTCTGCGGGTTGAGCTGCAGGAGCCGCTGTTGGGGCTGCCTGTGCAAATGCGCTTGCGGCGGCAAGGCCGAGCACGATGGCGGAGAGTTTCATGGATTTCATTTTCCCACCTTTATGAAGGTTAATCTTTTCGAAATTTAACAATGTAATTAGATCTTGACAAAATAAACGAAAAAAAGTGCCTTTTGGGGGCACTTTTCTAGAGTCTCAATTGTTTTTATTACTAGTTCTGGGACGAAATTCCTTGGAGAGCTTCTTCCATGAACTTGCCGAAGAGCTTGGAGATGGTTTCGGCGGTCGTTCTCGGCTCGCGGTCATTCATGCTCATTTTTTCGTCGAAGCTCTTTTCCCAAATGGCCTGGTCGCTTTCGGTCTTGCGGAAAGTCAGCTGCACAGCAAGGCGGGCGTATTGGTTGCTGCCTTCGTCAATTTCTTCGATGGCGACAATATTGCCCAAAAGTTCAAAGTCGGGCTTGCCTGTGGGCTTGGTTTCTACGGTCTTGAAAAGTCCACTTTTGGCGATGTATTCGCCTGCAACCTGGGCCATCATGTGCTCGGGGCGGCTGGCCCACAAATCCAAATCATAGAACATGAAGTCGTAGGCCGATTCGCGGTAAACAATGTTTGTGCGCTGGTAGGCAGGTTCAATCGTGAACTTGCGCACCTGCAGGCGCTTGTCGGCGTATGCGCCGGCGGCGGGGGATTGAATGTTTTCGACCGCAATGGTGTAATAGCGGGTGGGTTCGCTGGAACCGCCGCCCAGGCAGGCGGTCAAAGAAAGTGCGATTGCCGATAAGAGAATGAATTTCTTGAACATTTATCACTTCCTTCTAGACTTGTTTTCGGCGTGAATCAGCACCGACGGGTTATTCTTAATCTTTTGCGAGAATTCTTCGAGGTTTTCAAGCACGGCGTTGAGTTCCACCACAGCGTCGCCGACCTGATCCTGATTCTTGTAAACCATCTGGTCGAGGCGCTTGGAAAGCTGGTTGATCGATTCCAAAGTCTGCGTGATGTTTTCGTTCATGCTCTTAGTGTCGATGGCTTCAAGCTTTTCCTTGACCAAGTCCATGTTTTCGCTGGTCTTTGCCGCAATTTTAGCTTCTTCGATTTCGGAGAGGACGTTTTTCATGGAGGCGGCGGCATTCGAAATGTTATTGATAGGCTTGTTCAGGTTCTGAGTCATGTTGTTCAGATTCCTGGTGGCCCCTTCAAAATTCTTGATGGCGCTGCTGATATTGTCGGCGTTTTCAGACGAGAAAATCTTGTTGATGTTGGTCAAAAGGGAATCGATGTGACCGATAATGTCTGTGGCCTTGTTCGCCATGGCGTCAAAAGCCGTCTTTTCGGCCGGAACGAAGCCGCCATCTTGAACGTCGGGCTCGTCGAAGCGTCCGCCCGAAAGCACAATCTGCTTTTCGCCCGTCAGCGAAATGCCGTGTGTCATGCCGGCGCGGGTACCAATCTTAATAGGCGTGCCCTTGTTCACGCGGAAACGGACAATCACCTGGTTCAGGTTCGAAGAATCGATTTCGATTCCGGTCACGTTACCGACATCGATACCGTTCAGCTTGACCTGAGCCTCGTTGTAAAGGCCTATCACGGATTCGTTAAAGATGGTGTAATAGCTGTCATATTCACGAGTCAAGTAGCGCGAAAGAACATAGCCCAAGAATACGAGGATAAGAACCCCGCAAAAGAGCATGAATGCGCCAATCTTTATTCGTTCGGAGCGTGTTGTTTCCATAGTTACTCCAAATCAGTCTTTAAAATCAAAATGGTAATATTCATTGTTGTCTTCTTCTTTGGGGCATTGCCTGTTGAAGAAATGCTTGAGTATCGGGTCTTCGCTTTCGAGCCCTTGTTGCAAGGTCCCGTCCATCAAGATTCGCGCATCTTTAAGATAAATAAATCGATCGCAAATAATCTTGATGCTTTCAAGTTCGTGGCTCACAATGAGCATCGAAACTTTGAGCGTGTCGCGAAGTTCAAGCAAAAGTTCGTCGAGCGAACGTGCCGTTACCGGGTCAAGACCTGTGGACGGTTCGTCGCAGAACAAAAGTTCCGGTTTTAACGCGATGGCGCGGGCAAGCGCTGCACGCCTCTGCATACCGCCCGAAAGTTCCGAAGGATACTTGTGGAAGGCATGCAATAGGTGGACTTTTTCAAGTCGGTCGGCCACAATGGCTTCCATCTGGCTCTTGGGCATGTAAGGCATGCTTCGAATCAGCGGGAGCATGGCGTTTTCTGCAACGGTTAAGTCAGACAGAAGTGCTCCATTCTGGAACAGCACTCCTGTACGCATACGAATTTCGCTGTCGAGGCCTTCGCGGGCGTCGAATTTCTGCCCGAAGTAGGAAATAGTCCCGCTTTCGGACTTGGCAAGCTTTAGAATGTTGTTCAGGAGCGTCGACTTACCGCAGCCGGAACTTCCGAGAATCATGCGGATTTCGCCCTTGCGGACATCGAACGAGATGTCGTCCAGAATGAGCTTTCCGTCGTAGCCGGCTTTCAGGTGTTCCACTTTCAAGACAGGATCTTCCATTTGTTCTCCTAGTAGAAAATGAAACTGAACGCGCAGTCAGTGATAATGATTGCAGAAATAGAAGTCACAACGCTCGAGGTGGTCGCGTGTCCCACGGCTTCGGCGCCGCCAGTCGCATTCAAGCCTTCGTTACAGGCTATGAGCGTCACGAGCCAACCAAAGACAATCGATTTGACGGTACTCTTGAGGAAGAGTATAGGCGGAATTCCATCGCGAATGGACTGGAAATAGTTCCAGAACGAAATGTCGAAGAAGAAGTAGGCAATCAAGAAACCGGCAAGGCATCCTGCAATCGAGGCGCAGAACGAAAGAAGCGGAGTGCAAAGCGACATGGCGATAAAGCGGGGGACCACCAGGTACTGCACCGGAGAAATCGCCATGGTCTTGATGGCCTTGATTTCTTCGCAAACGGACATGTTCGCAATTTCGGCCGCAATAGCACTGCCAGAGCGGCCTGCTAGAATAATTGTCGTAAGGAGCGGGCTGATTTCGGCGAAAATCAGGTAACCAAGTCCAGAAGCCAGGTATGATCCGCCACCGACGGCCTTGAGCATAAAGGAACTCTGGAGAGCCATGGTAAAGCAGATGAGGGCGACCATCAAGAAGCAGATTCCGGTCGCTTCGCTTCCGAGGCGGTTGATTTGCTTGGCGGTACCGCCGAATTTAGATCTGCCCTTATCGAAGGGACCGCAAACGCTCCAATAAATGGCCATGTTCAGCAAAACGAACACTTCGGCCACACTTTTTCCGAATCGGTAGCCGATATCGCCCATTTTTTCAACAAAACCGACCTTTCTGAGGTGGTCATTTGCCGGAATTTTCTGCTTTTTGAGGCCTTGAAGGTGTGCTTTGACTTCATCATTGAAGTGTAAAAGCGTGAGTTTATTCCCAGAGGTTTCGCTGATGTCTGCCAAAAGGGCGAAAAAGGCGTCTGCGCTGTAATCCATGCGCTGTAACGCGGATCCGTCGAGACAAAGCGGCTCGTTTCGGAGCGTGCGCCTGCACTCCCGCAACAAATCTTTGCTGTTTGCGGCCGTAAGAGCGGCGGGGAGTGTAATCAGTTTTCCTTCCATTTGGGCCAAATTTAGAAAATCCGTAAAATTCGTGTTACGGATTTTGCGTTTTTTCGACGAAAAGTCATATAAACGTGATAATGCGCAATATGGCCTATTCTTTCCACGGCGCTTCGCTGCGTTCTTTTTGTTTTTGCTCGTGGGCTTCGCGTTTTTTATGCCAGGCAGCAAGCTGTTCCTTGAAGGCTTCCTTCAGGCGTTCCATGCCGATGTTTTCGCGGGCGCTCACCTGGATAGCTTCGGGGTAATTTTCGAGAAGTTCCGTGCGGCGGGCTTCGTCGCAGACTTCGGCCTTGTTGAAAACGCGAATTCTCGGCGTTTCGGGGCTGATAATGCCTTCGAGTGTGCGGTGGGTGACTTCCAAGTGTTCGCGGTAGTCGGGGGCAGAACCGTCGACCACCTCTAAAATGCAGTCTGCATGCGAGGCGACCCCGAGAGTGCTCTTGAAGGTCTCAATTAAGTTGTGCGGAAGTTTACGGATAAAACCAACGGTGTCGGATAGAATGATGTTTTCGCCGTCCAGATAGAGCTTTCGGGTGGTGCTATCGAGCGTTGCGAACAGTTTGTCTTCGACATACACATCGGCGCCTGTCAGGCGGTTTGTGAGCGTAGACTTGCCGGCGTTGGTATAACCTACAATACCGATATGGAATATGTCGTTTCGGTTTTCAGCCTGGCTTTCGCGGGCATCTTCAATCTTTTCGAGCTTCTTTTTGAGTTCCTGGATGCGTTTGCGGATCATGCGACGGTCCGTTTCGAGCTGGGTTTCGCCCGGGCCCTTGGTGCCGATACCGCCATTGTGCTGGCGGCAAAGGTGGGTCCACGCACCGGTCAGGCGCGGCATCATGTATTGGAGCTGCGCCACTTCGACCATCAGGCGGCTTTCTGCCGTTACGGCATGCTTTGCAAAAATGTCGAGAATAAGACCTGTGCGGTCCAAAACCTTGATTCCCGGGAGTCGCTGTTCCAAGTTGCGAACCTGAGAGCCCGAAAGGTCGTCGTCGAATACGACCATCTTGGCATCGAGTTCAGCAAGGGCGTGCTTGACTTCGTTTACCTTGCCTTCGCCAATGAGGGTTGCGGGGCTAAAATTCTGTACGCGCTGCAAAAAACTCTGTACGACTTCGGCACCTGCAGTCTCAGCAAGTCTACCGAGTTCTGCAAGTTGTTCGGTGGCAAGCCAGGGGCGCACTTTCGGCGTTGAAATTCCTACGAGAATGCAGCGCTCCTTTTGGGGCTTGTGTTCTATGGTCAAATCCTTCATACGAGCTACATATTAGAAAACTTTTTGTTATAATTGCACTATATATTTTGAATTGCTATGAAAAAGATTAAGTTAAAACGCTGGATGCCTTTGAGCCCTGCTATTGTAGTGGTTGCAATCGCTGTTGTGGTTCTAGTTTTTGTTTATGCTGTCATGGCTCGTGAATCTTATTTTAAACAAGTCGAAGAATCGATAGCGCAAGAAACAAAGCGTATCGCTTCGGAAATCACGAGCACAATGAATTATGCCAAGAGCAGTGTTAAATTGGTGTCTCAGTCGGTTTCAAAGAAAATGGATGGTCCCGAATTGCGTCGCTCGGAATCGATTTTTTTGGCGATGATGGATGAAGTTCCTTTTTCGAGAATCGATTATATCCGTAAAGACGGCCTGAAACTCTCTTACGACGAAGAACCGGTCGATGTTTCTGAAAGCGAATTTTTCCGCTTGGGAATGACGGGGAAATCGGGTATATGGATTGATTATAAGACAAAAGCTTATAATGAATCTAGAATCAACGTCTATACTCCGTTGTATTACGGTAAAAACGTCATTGGTGTGATTTCGGGAATTTTGGGTGGCAAAAAAGACATTTTGCCGATGCTCAATTATACGGTAGGTGGGGAACGGACTGTTGTTCTCCTTTGCGATCACCAATTGAATATTATTGCATCAAATATCGTTGATAACGATTATGGCGCCTCTTTTGAAAAACGTGCCCAGGAATTCTTTCCGCCAGAAATATTTGACCAGTTTAAAAAGAATGCGGTAATCAAGGAACCTAAGGCGTTTAGGTTCTCGACGGTTTATGGAACATCTATTGCTTGTGTGATGCCGACTAACGAACTGGGTTGGTTCGTGGTGCAAATGGTACCGTATCATGTACTTTCTAATGCGACCAAGGTGATTGCATTTAAAGCTCTCTTTGCACTTTTGTTTGTGCTGTTGTTCTTTATCATATATGTCCATTCCGTTTACCGTACCAATCGTCGCTTGCGTAATGAAATGGAAGGCAAGCACTTGAACGTGATTAATGCGCTTACGGATTCTTACGGCAGTGCATTCGTGATTGATTCCAAGACGGGGCAGAGTGAATGTTATTGCATTGATCAGTATGTGTCGCGTTACATGCAAGATGCTTTTGACAAGGCTCCGCTTTATGACCAGTTCATGTCTTTGTACGTGAATCGTATGGTGCTGCTCGATGATCGTTCTCTATTTGACCGTGTAGTCACCTTGGAACGCCTGAATCGTGAATTTTTGAAGCATAACCGCTTTGAATACATTTATCGAATTTCAAGAGGCGGCGTTATCCATTACATGCAGATTCATTATGTAAAGCCTTCTAAGGATCGCCCCGAAATTGTCATGGGTATTAAGGTTATCGATGAATCCATGAATGCCGAACTTGAAAAGCGTAAGGAACTGAACGAACAGCGCGTGGCGCTTGTGAAGGCTCTGGATCGTGCTCAACGTGCAGATAAGGCAAAGTCGAATTTCTTGTTTAATATCAGCCATGACCTCCGTACTCCGATGAATGCGGTGCTTGGCTATAGTTCGCTTGCCCAGAAGTACTTGCTGAACAAGAACTTCCCCGAAGCAGAAACGTCGCTGTTGAATTATTACTTGGGTTGCATTCAGTCTGCAGGTACTTTGTTGCTCGACATGATCAATTCAGTCTTGTGCCTTACGACGATTGAATCGGGTTATGAAAAGCTTGAAGAACGTCCGGTGCTTACGGCTGCGTTGAGCGAAGACCTGATTACGACTTTCGAACAGAGCGCAAGACAAAAGAATGTCATGCTGCAAGTTTCGAGAAATATTAAGACTCGTTGCGTGAATGTTGATAAGGTCAAGTTCCACCAGATTCTTTTGAATATTGTAAGCAACGCTATCAAGTATACACGTGCTGGCGGGCTTGTTCGTATTTCGATGCGCGATTTTCCGCATGAAAATCCCGAAATGAGCAATATCGAAATGGTTGTCGAAGATACGGGCGTGGGCATTTCAGAAGAATTCTTGCCGAAGGTCTTTGAACTTTTTGAACGCGAACAATCTGCTCTTACTCGCGGTATTGATGGCACTGGGCTTGGACTTTGCATTGTAAAGAAGTTGGTCGACTTGATGCACGGTACGGTCAAGATTTCAAGCCGCGTGGGTGAAGGTACCCGTGTGGTGGTCGTGATACCGCTCCGAATCGCCGAAGACGATGCCGACACGAAGATGCTTGATTTCTCGCCGTTTAAGAAAGTTCTTGCCGGTAAACATATTCTATTGGCCGACGACGATCCGCAAACCTGCGAAATTGTTTCGTTCATGCTTAAGAGTGTCGATGCCGAAGTCGTTTGCGTCAATAGTGGCGATGATTGCTATCGAAAGATTGATGTGTCGCCGACAGGTTCCTTTGACGTTGTGCTGATGGACATGAAAATGCCGAAGGGTAACGGTTTTGAAACGACGGCGCTCATTCGTAAAATGGCAGACCATCGCAAATCGGAATTGCCCATTATTGCTCTTTCGGCAAGTGCGTTTGAAGAAGAAAAGCAGGCTGCTTTTGATGCCGGTGTGAACGGACACGTTGCAAAACCGATTGATTTCACGGAATTGTTCGCGTTGATTACACGCTTGGTAAAGTAAGGGATTATGAAAATTCGCCTGACACAAGAAACTTTGAATCGACTCAAGCGTTTCCGCAAGAACAAGCGTGCGTTTTGGTCTTTGATTGTACTTGTGGTTGCGTATCTGTTGTCACTCACGAGCCCGTGGACCGTCAATGACGAACCGATTTTTATGCGCTACGAAGGCAAAACCTATTTCCCTGCTTTTGTGCGTTATAGCGAAAAAGATTTTGGTGGTGAATACCAGACGGAACAAGATTACGCCAAGCTTTTTGAAACGGTTCGGGAATGCGAAGAAGATGCGGCCGAAGGCTTTACTCGTGCCGGTGGCTGCCCGGACGTTTGGGCGATTATGCCCCCGATTGCGCATGACCCTTTGAAAGCGGACTTGAGCGAAGACGGAACGCCTCCGTTTGCGCCGAGTGCAAGGCATTGGCTCGGAACTGATAGCAATGGCCGTGACGTACTTGCTCGCTTGATTCATGGATTCCGCATTTGCATTAGCTTCAGTTTGCTCTTGACTTTGCTCGGAACCTTCTTGGGCATTGTGATTGGCGGTATTCAAGGCTACCTTGGCAAGTTCTGGGATACCGGTATGCAGCGCTTTATTGAAATCTGGTCGTCGCTTCCGATGCTTTACGTGGTGATTCTAATCGGTAGCATTTACGGCCGCAGTTTCTGGCTTTTGATTTTGATTATGGCGGCTTTCAACTGGATTTCGCTCAGCTATTACATGCGTGCGGAATTCTTGAAGCTGCGCGGCATGACTTACGTGCAGTCGGCCAAAGTCTTGGGCATGGGACACCGCCATATATTCTTCAAGGAAATCTTGCCGAATGCCATGACGCCCGTGGTCACGCTATTCCCGTTCACGCTGATTGGCGGAATCGGAAGCTTGACTTCGCTAGACTTTTTGGGCTTTGGCCTGCAACCGCCTACACCTAGTTGGGGCGAACTCATGAGCCAGGGGCTCAACAACCTTTATGCGCCGTGGATTTCAGTCAGTACGGTAGCAGCACTCTTTGTAACGCTGTTGCTGACTACGTTTGTGGGCGAAGGCGTGCGAGATGCAATGGATCCGAAGTCGGGAGATCGCTATTTATGATTCCGGTTTTGCAGGTTCAAAATCTCTCGGTGGCTTTCGGGTTTGACAAGAATGGCAAACCTCGCGAAGGAATTACTCCGCTGCAGGTAACGGACAAGGTCTCGTTCGAAATCAATCAAGGCGAATTCTTTGCGCTGGTGGGTGAGTCTGGCTGCGGAAAGAGCGTGACTGCGATGAGCATTCTGCGTTTACTGCCGCAACCGAGTGCACAAATTGTCGAAGGCTCGGTGCTGTATCGCGCAGGCGAAAATGCTGCGCCGGTGGATCTCGCGACGTTGCCGCTGGCCGAATTGCAGAAAGTCCGCGGCTCTGAAATTGCATGTATCTTTCAGGAGCCCATGCAGGCCTTGAATCCGGTGGTGACCATCAAAAAGCAATTGCTCGAAGTCTTCAAGTTCTGTGGTGGCAAGGGCAATCTTTTAGCCACCATTCGCGAAATGCTGACTCTTGCCGGCTTCAAGGATATTGACCGCGTTCTGGATTCGTATCCGCATGAGCTTTCGGGCGGCATGTTGCAGCGCGTCTGCATTGTGATGGCTTTGCTTTCTAAACCCAAGCTCATTATCGCCGACGAACCGACTACGGCCTTGGATGTCACGGTGCAGGCGCAGGTGCTTGCGGTGCTCAAGGATATGGCGAACCGCACAGGGACGGCGGTGCTGTTGATTACGCATAATATGGGAATTGTGTCGCAGTATGCTGACCGAGTTGCCGTGATGTATGCGGGCCGCATTGTGGAAACGGGTCCCGTTCGCGATGTGATTGATTCTCCGATGCACCCGTACACGCAGGGCTTGCTGGCGGCTATTCCCGAGAACCATAGCGACATGCGTACCATGAAGTCGATTCCGGGCTCGGTGCCGCATCCGCGCGACTTTGCGAAGGGTTGCCGCTTTGTCGACCGCTGCGAAAAATGCACCGAACAATGCCACAGCGACGAATTGCCGCCTCGCGTTATGGCGTCAAATTCTACTTCTCACGAAGCATTCTGTTTCGCGAAATAGAAATCAATGTTACCACACGGATTGTACAGTCACTTCGTTCCTGTACCAAATGCTCGCTTCGGTCATGACAATACAAGTATTGTCGCGACACTCAGCTTATGCATTTGTTGGAAAACCTAACGGCATTTTAGAAAAAGTATATAAATAGATTTTACGTTAGTAAAATCGAATCAGTGTGGCATTAAAAAGATTCCTGTTGCTTGAAAAAAACTAACAACAGATTTTACGTTAGTAAAATCAGATCCGTGTGGTTCCAAAAGAATCTTGTTGCCAACTATTACTTAAAATTCTTGCACCACTTAGGCACAATGTCTGTGGCCTTGCCTTCCACGAAAACATCCGTGTAAGGATCGCTTGCCGGAACTTCCAAATTCAAGCAAGTCACCTTGGCGCCAAAGCTCTTCGCGAAACTCTTGAAACCGGCGGCGGGGTAGACTACGCTACTCGTGCCAATGTACACGAAATCCTTACAGTGCCTTAGGGCGTCCTGGATTTCTTCCATGTAAAGAGGCTGCTCGCCAAAGAACACAATGTCCGGGCGGCTCATGCCACCGCAGAACGGACAGCGCGTATCAAGCGTTTCTTCGCCTTCAAAAACGAATTCATGCTTCGGATTCTTTTCGCAAGTCAAGCGCATCAAGTCGCCGTGCATGTGCAACACGCGCTTGGAACCCGCGCGTTCATGCAAGTTGTCTACATTCTGCGTCACGAGCAAAAAGTCATCGCCCAAGCGTTCTTCGAGTTCCGCAAGCGCAAAATGAGCGGCGTTAGGCTCATGTTCCTTGAGACCCTTGCGCAAGAAGTTGTAGAAGTCTTTCACGCGCTTCTTGTCACGGTAATAACCTTCGGGCGTGCACACGTCATCAATGTTTTCGTGTTCCCACATGCCATCGTTACCGCGGAAGGTTCGCAGGCCCGATTCAGCGCTAATGCCTGCGCCAGTTAATACCACAAGTCTCGGAAATTTGGTAGAAGTCATTAGCAGATTCCTCCAAAGAAAAGGGTCTCGGCTACAATACCGTGCTCGAAGTCGGGCAGGTAAAGGCTTTCATTTTCACCGTGGGCGTTGCATTCGGGGTCTTCAAGCCCTGTCAGCAGAATAGGAATGTCGCCGAAGGTGTTGCGGAATAGTTCTGCGCCCGGAATGCTTGCGCCGCAGCCGATAAACTTGGTCTCGGCGTTGTAGGCGGTCGCCATCGATTCGCTCATTTTCTGGAAGAACGGGTGAGCGGTATCGGTCACAAACGGGTTTGCGCCATCTTCGGTCACAATGCTGCATTGTAGCCCGTAAGGCACTTGCGCCTGCAAAAATTCCACCAGCTGCTGGGTGGCAATGTCTGCGTCCATGCCGGGGGCAAGGCGAATACCAATGCGGGCGTAGGCGCTGTTCTGCAGAACGTTTCCGGCGTTCATGCGGCTACCGACTTCTATCGCGGTCACCACAAGCGAAGGCCTGCGCCACAGCGACAAGAGAATCTCGTCTTCGGGCACCTTGAGCTGTACGCTGTCCAAAACACCGCCATCGTTTCTGAAAATCTTTTCGGTCATGCCGAGACTCTTGTACGAGGCGAGTTCTGCTTCCGTCGGTGGCACGAGCGTGTCTTCGAAATTCGGAATTAAAATGTTGCCCTTGCCGTCGGTCAAGTTTGCAATCATGCGGCAAAGCACTTGACCGGGGTCAGGAATCGGGCCAGACCAGCTGCCAGAATGGAGCGGAGCCTTGGTCGCCTTGAGTTCCACGTTCACGGCACTCATGCCGCGGAGCGTCGTGGTAATCGAGGGCGTGCCCTTTGCAAAGTTTCCGAGGTCAGCCACAATCACGGCGTCGCATTTCAGAAGCTCGGCGTATTTTTTCAAAATCGTTTCAAAGCCTGCGCTGCCAGATTCCTCTTCGCCTTCAATCAAAAACTTGAGGTTCGGACCGTCATTCTTCTTCCAGGCGCGAACCTGTTCCAGAGCGGCTAGGTGGGTCACGATGCCGGCCTTGTCGTCGGCGGTGCCGCGGCCAAAAAGTCGGTCGCCTTGCTGGCTTGCTTCAAAAGGCTTGGTGTTCCACAGCAATTCGCGCATGGGGGGCTGCACATCGTGGTGGGCGTACAAGAGCACAGTTGGCTTATCGGGGCTTGTCAAGCTTTCGCCGTATACAGAGGGGCGACCGCTCGGCGGTAACAAAAATTGTACGTTGGTTAGGCCTGCGTCCAAAAACAGCTTTTTTACGGCTTCGGCCGATTCCAACACGTATTTCTGGTCAAAATTGTCAAAACTGATCGAAGGAATTCGTACCAGATCACTTAAAGTCTTGATATAATCCGGCATTTTAGAGTGAATTGCCGAAACGATAGAATCAATTGTTTTCTGTTCCATACTGTTCAATAAAATAGTAAACATCTTTAAAAATGGTCGTTGGAGATAGATATTTTCTATTTTTTAGCCTGTAAGTTTTGGCAAAAGGAATTCCCATGTCTTTCAACTGCGTGAATCACGAATATTACCTGAACTTTGGCGACCGCATGCTTGCGCTGATTCGCCGCATTTTTCACAAATATCCCGAATTCCGTCACGATTCTTTTAAACATGTCGCAAGGCTTGCTCCGTATATCCCGTTTTTGGGCGGTCGACCGGACTTGAGCAAGACCCTCAAGCGCGTTATTACCTTCCCGGACCACAGTAATTCTCTGTACCTCGGTTGCCCCATTATTCTGGCAGCAGGAGCTAACAAGACTGCCAAGCGCATTTGCGACTATGCGAACATGGGCTTTGGCGGCATTACGGTTGGAACCGCGACCCGCAAGTTCCGCGAAGGCAACACGCACCGCCCGCGTATCGGTTTTCTTGAAAATGACCGCGCTATTCACAATAGCATGGGCCTCAACAACGAAGGTGTCGAAGTCATTGCACGCCGTGCCGATGAACAACTGATGAAGGCTCACAAGGTGGGGCTTTGCGTAGGCGTGTCTGTGGCCGAAACCCCGGGCCTTACCGACGACGAAGAAAAGCTGAAGGACTTGCTCGAAAGTTTTGCCATCGCTTACAAGGCGGGCGACTTTATCGAAATCAATTTGAGCTGCCCCAATACCGGCGAATCTCGCGTAGACATGGACTTGTCGCTGACCGAACGCATTTTCGGCGAAATCATGAAGTACCGCAATGCCCAGGCGATTCGCAAGGCTGTGTATGCCAAAATCAGCCCCGACCTGTCGGAACGCCACTTGGTGAACGTGATGGACATGATTGTGCGCACGGGCGTGAACGGTGTGGTGGTTGGCAATACTTACCCGACCAAAAAGATGAGCGAACTTCCGGTTGAAACCAAGTTCGAAGACTTGACTCCGCTTCGCGCTGATGGCGACTGCGGTGGTATGTCGGGCAGACCGCTCTACGAAAACATGATGTGGAATGTGACCTACATCCGTAAGCATTACCCGGAAATCAGCGTGATTGCTTGCGGTGGCATTGACCACGGCTTCAAGATTTTTGATTTGATTAAGCTTGGTGTCGATGCGGTGGAATGCTATTCTGTGGTGGCCTTCCGCTGGATGGCTGCACACGCCATGCGTAAAGAACTCGAAGCGGCTCTCTTTGAACTGGGCTACAAGACTCTTTCGGATTACGACGACCACAATCCCAAGCAAACTAAAGCTGTTTGATCATGACCATTCGCAATGCTATACTCGCGCTTCTGGTGACGGCGGGCGCTTCTTTTGCCGTCCCTTGGCTTGGCGTTACCTTTAAAAAGGCGACTTTCGAAAATCATCTTGCTCTAGACGTGCACGGCGTGCATCCGGAATCGGGCTGCTTTACGGCGGGCATGGTGGCCGGCGACCAGATTATCGGCGTGCAGGGCCAAACGCTTACGGACATGTCGCAAATTCAGTCTGCGGTCACAGGCCACAAGGCGGGGCAGAAGATTAAGGTTGAAATTGCCCGCGAAGGCAAAAAGCGAACGCTGACAGTTGCCCTCACGGAACGCCCCGACGACATCAGCAGTCTGACGGGTTCCGCCATCGGCAGTAAAATCGCGAAATTCGGCGAAAACTTCTACAAGAATGGTGAAAAGCGCAAAGAAAAACCGAAGGCAACTTTGCTCGACTTTTGGGCTACCTGGTGCGGTCCTTGCCGCAAGACGCTCCCGGTGCTGGCTAACATCTATAAAAAGTATAGCTCCAAGGGGGTCGAAATCATCGGTATTGCCGACGAACCTGTCGAAACGCTGAACGATTTCTACGCTCACCAGCATGCGTCGCCGTATCCGCTTTACCGCGATGCTAAAAAAGAAATGTGGATGCGCTATGGCATCCACGCAGTTCCGACTTTAATGTTGCTCGATAAAGATGGCTACATCAAGCGGGTCTGGAGCGGGGCTCCGACCGAATACATGATTGAACAAATCCTGAAGGACGTTCTGGATTAATTATTCAATAGCAGCTTTTTTCTGAGAAGCGAAGATATCTTCGTATTCTTCTTTGCTGATGCGGGCGTAACCCGTGGTGATGCCGCCGAATTCATAGTAAGCGGAGTCGCCCTTGACGCTCATGCAGTAAGGCATGTCGAGCGAATTCTTGCCGCAAAGCTTGCCTTCTTGCATAGTGGCGGTCAGGTCGCCGTTTACGTTACGAATCGTGAAGTCCTTGTTGTTTTCGCTCAAGACTTCAAAAATCATATTAGCTTCGCCCTTCCAGCAGCCAGTATAGTTGGCGTTGTCGCCGCAGCCGAAAAGGAACATCGAGGAAATAAGAGATGCGGAAATAAGGATAACTTTCTTCATGCTCTTAAAATAGTATTTTTGATAGCTGTAAAATGCAATTTTTTGTTAAACATTTGTATTTGTTGGCGCCAATTTTGGCTATTTTGGCCTTATTTGGGGTATATCGACTCATTAAAGCCAATGATCGACCGATTCCGCATTACGAGCCCAAGCAGGTCGAAGATACGTGGTCTGCCGAAGAATACATGCGCCATTTGAACTTGAAACCATTCAACCAGCGCGAAGTTCATCGTCTGTTACTCAAGCGCACTCGCCAAAAAGAAGGCGTGTACCTCGAAAGCCTGTTGCCGGTCATGGATACTGCTGGCTTAGAAATCATTCGCTGCTATCATAAGGTGATGGGTGACGATTACGTGCCTGTGATTACGAGCGGAAACGATTACCCTTACCACTTGCCAAATTCAAAGCATTACAAGAATGCGGCTATGGATTTTCGCATTGTCGATATGCCTATGAACAAGCGTCGTCAGGTTGTAGAAATGGCCCAAGATAAACTCGGGCCGCGCTTCAAGGTGCTCTGGGAAAAAGGTGAAATGGAACACCTGCATGTCGAGTTAATAGATAGCGAATTATAAAGCAGACAACAAGATTCTTTTGGTACCACACGGATCGGATTTTACTAACGTAAAATCTATTTATATACTTTTTCTAAAATGCCGTTAGGTTTTCCAACAAATGCATAAGCTGAGTGTCGCGACAATACTTGTATTGTCATGACCGAAGCGAGCATTTGGTACAGGAACGAAGTGACTGTACAATCCGTGTGGAAAAATAAAAGCGCTTGGTCGCTTGATGCCTTATTTGCAGCACCTGAACCCTACGTTGGGATACTGGTTCTGCGGATAGAAACTGAACTTGTTGTCGGTGCACTTGCTCTCGTTGTTGGTGTTCCAGGCACCGCCAGCGACTAAGTACATGTTCGGGTGATCCTTGCTCGTAGTCGAAGTCCATTCCCAAAGGTTTCCGTTCATGTCGTACATGCCGTACCAGCTGCGGCACTGTTCCTTACGGCCACTGCGCATGGCAGCCTTCCTGTTGGTATTGCACTTGTTCTGCTTGTAGCTGTCGCCGTAGCTGTAGCGAGTGTTGTCTTTGCTCTTGCAAGCGGCCTGCCATTCGGCGAGGCTGCAAAGGTGCTTGCCTTCTTGCTGGCAAAGGCTTGCGGCCTGTTCCTGGCTCACCATGTCGCGGGGGAGTTCGTCAACCTTGTTCGGGTATTCGTAAGCGTCTACGCAAACGGTCTTGCCGCCGAGCGGAACGGGGTAGGCGTTCTTGCCGCAAACGTTGTCGCTAGCCATGTCGTACTTGGCTTCTTCCCATGCAGAGCGGTTGCCCACGGAGTCTTCGGCGTAGAAGAATACACTTCCGGTCGTATTGTATTCGATTGCCTTGCCTGCTTCTTGAGCGTGGAGCGTATCGCCAATAGAGAGGAACGTTTTGCACTTGATTTCTTCGCACTTGACCTTGAGCTTGATGGGGTCGTAGTAGCGGCCTGCAGGCGGTACGATTTCGGCAACAGGCGGCACCTGGTCGGCGGCGCGGATGCTGTCTTGAATGCGCTTCTTTTCGAGCGAGTCTGCCTTGGCTTTTTCGATGGCTGCCAAAGAATCGGCGATGCGCTGCAGGCTATCGGCGCGGGCCTTGTCGATAGCTGCAAGGCTATCCTTGATGTGGTTCAGGCTGTCGCGCACATGGCGGATGCTGTCGCGGTTCACATTGTTCTTGAGAGCGGCAAGCGAGTCTGCAATACGGAGACTGTCGGCAATGCGCAGACTGTCATCGGCGTTAAGCTTTGCCAAAGAATCGGCCTTGCGAATGCTGTCGGCGCGAGCCTGTTCTAGAGCGCGTAGGCTGTCCAGCGTCTGGCGGCGCTGCAATTCAAGTGCGGTTTCTTGTTCCTTGGCAAGTGCTTCTTGCTTAATCTGGTCCAAGTGGCATTGCACAATAAAAAGGGTCACCAACAAGAGGAACATCAACACGAGAATCGCGATGTTCTTCTTTTTGCGGCGAGATTTTACTTGATCTTCTGTTTCGTTATTACTCATAAAAATCCTTTTTAGTCCTACGACCTTCTAACTGTCTACTAACTCGCTTTTTCTTCGGCGGTTTCGGTCTTTGCCGATTCGCGGACGTCGTTAAAGAGTTCGCCCCAGTGGCGAATGATTTCTTGCTTGAGTTCGGCGACGCTGATGTTTCGGCGCAGCGTGTTGCGGTAGGCGATAGAGATGTAGCCAGTTTCTTCGGACACCACAATCACAAGGGCGTCGCATTCGGCGGCAAGTGCCTTGGCGGCGCGGTGACGCATGCCGTAGCCCGCTTCTTTTTCGGCGTTACCCGTGGGCATAGGCAAGATACAGCCGGCAGCAATAATACGCTTGCTGTTCATAATCACGGCACCATCGTGCAAAGCGGAATTCGGGAAGAAGAGGGCACGTAAAAGTCTCGAACTGATTCGGGCATCCAAGATTTCACCGGTGTCGGCGTAGTTACGCAGGCCCACGCGCTTTTCAAGCACAATCAGCGCACCGGTGTGTGTCTTTGCCAGGTCTTGGCAGGCGCTTGCGATGGTCTTGGTGATTTCGTCGAGACCGCTGGAATGGAAAAACAGGTTGTGAAAATCGAGCTTACTGGCCGCTTGACCGATACGGGTAAGGGCGCTTCGAATTTCGGGCTGGAAAAGAATCACGAGGGCGATAATACCGAGGGTCGCAAGGTTACTGATAAGCCACACGACGGTATGGAGTTCCCACCACTGTGCAATAATCCAGGCAAGAATCAGCAACAAACCACCGAAAATCATCTGGGCGGCACGCGTACCGCGGAACAGCAAGAAGATGTAGTAAATGATGATGGATATCAGGAGCACGTCCAGAATATCTGCCGGACGCACATCGATAATCCCGAATAGCTTAAACAGAATCATTTCTTAACGCCTCCAAATACAGCAAGGATTCCTTGGCCTCTTTCACATCGTGCACGCGAATGCAGCTTGCGCCACCGAGTACGGCCACGATTCCTGCCGTAACGGTCGGAATCAGGCGGTCGCTCGTTTCGAGGCCGGGCATTTTACCAATATAGGACTTGCGCGAGGTTCCGATGAGAACGGGGTAGCCGTCTTTCAGGAATTCTTCGGTGGATTTCATCAAATCGATGTTGTCCTGCGCCGTTTTTCCGAATCCAATACCCGGATCAATGCAAATCTTTTCGCGTTCGACGCCGAGGTCCAAAAGCTTTTTCACCTGCGACAAGAGTTCTTCGCGGACTTCCTGCACCACGTTCGTGTACGGCTTGAAGTCCTGCTGCATGGTACCAAAATTTCCGCGAATGTGGTTTAGCACGACGGCAGCCTTGGTGTCTGCGACCGTCTGGAGCATATTCGGGTCCATGGCGCAGGCGCTGATGTCGTTGATAATATGCGCGCCGAGTTTCATGGTTTCTTCGGCTACCTTGGCTTTGACCGTATCGACTGAGATATAGAATTCGCGTTCCTTGGCGAGCTTGGCCAGGCGTTCTACCACGGGGCATACGCGGTCCAGTTCTTCTTGCAGGCTGACAGGGGCGCTTCCTGGACGGCTGCTTTCGCCACCGATGTCCAGAATTTCGGCGCCCTGATCCAAAAGCATCATGGCGTGTTCGTAGGCGGCGTCAGGCTTGTTATGCTTGCCGCCGTCAAAAAAACTGTCCGGAGTCACATTCACAATACCCATGATCAGCGGGGTTTTGCAAGGCAAAACCTTGTTGCCGATTTTCCAAGGGAGAGAGCGACTATGATCCAGAACTTCTTTGAACATTACGAATTTTCCTGATGAGATTCTACAGTAGATGATTGGGCATCGCCGTCATTTGCCGGGGTGGTTCCGGCGGCGGGGGCGGGCTTGATTTCGGCAACGGGGGCAGCGTTAGCATCAGTGACCGGTGCTACCGGCGGCTGTTTGCCCGGGTCAGGCGGCGGCGTATTTTCGCGCTTCTTCTTTTCTTCCATTTCTTCGAGCGCCTTGTACTGGCGGCTCTTCTTGGTGCCGGTCAGTTTCTCTCCAGCCATTACGCGGTCAATTTCTTCGCGGTCAAGCACTTCGAATTCGAAGAGTGCCTCGGCGAGGTCAATCAGCTTGTCCTTGTTTTCTTCAATGAGCTTCTTGGCGGCAAGGTCCAAACGCTTGATGAGGCTGTTCACCGCGTTGTCGATCTTTTCGGCCATCATTTCGGACATTTCTTTCGGCTTGCTGATTTCGCGGCCGAGGAACACTTCGCCGTCGGTGCGGCTGTAGCATACCGGTCCGATTTCGTCGTCAAAGCCCCATTCCGTCACCATCTTGCGGGCAAGTTCGGTAGCGCGCTGGATGTCGTTGCTGGCACCCGTGCTCTGGTGGTTGAAGAAGATGAGTTCGGCGAGGCGGCCAGACATCATGATCATGATGCGTTCTTCGGCGTATTCGCGGCTGTAGCTTACTTGGTCGCGTTCGGGCAGACTCATGGTCACGCCGAGGGCGCGGCCGCGCGGGATAATCGTAATCTTGTGGAGCGGGTCAGAATGCTTGCACAAGAGCGTCATCAATGCATGGCCAGCTTCGTGGTAAGCGGTGTGGCGCTTTTCTTCGTCGGTCATCAGGAGCGTGCGGCGCTCGGCACCCATGCTGAGCTTGTCGCGGGCTTCTTCAAAGTCGAGCATCGTGACTTTCTTGTTGTTGAAGCGAGCGGCCAAGAGGGCGGCTTCGTTCACCAGGTTTTCGAGGTCTGCGCCTGCAAGACCAGGAGTTCCCTTTGCGACAGCCTTCACGTCCACGTCGTCGGCCAGCGGCACCTTGCGCTTTTTCAGGTGCACCTTCAAGATTTCTTCGCGGCCCTTCAGGTCGGGGAGTCCCACCACAATCTGGCGGTCAAAGCGGCCGGGGCGGAGCAGTGCCTTGTCGAGTACGTCGGGGCGGTTCGTGGCGGCAATCAAAATCACGCCTTCGTTGGCGGTAAAGCCGTCCATTTCCACCAGCAACTGGTTCAAAGTCTGTTCGCGTTCATCGTGACCGCCACCGAGACCAGCACCACGCTGGCGACCTACGGCGTCGATTTCGTCGATGAACAGAATGCACGGAGCGTTCTTCTTGCCGGTTTCAAAGAGGTCGCGCACGCGGCTTGCGCCCACGCCCACGAACATTTCCACAAAGTCAGAACCGGACATGCTAAAGAACGGCACACCTGCTTCGCCTGCAACAGCGCGGGCGAGGAGCGTCTTACCGGTACCCGGAGGGCCAACGAGCAATGCGCCCTTCGGAATACGTCCGCCGAGGGCATCGAATTTCTTCGGGTCCTTCAAGAATTCCACGAGTTCCTGCAAATCTTGCTTGGCTTCGTCGCAGCCAGCCACATCGTTAAAGGTGGTCTTCTGCTTACCGTTCAACTGTTTTGCCTGGCTCTTGCCAAAGCTGAACGGACCCTTGCCGCCGCCACCCATCTGGCGATTCATCATCAGGTAGAAGAATACAATCAACAAGATTGCGGGCAAGAATGCGACAATCGTGTCGAGCCAGGTGCTGGATTCGTGAATGACCTTGACTTTGACGCCCTTGAACATTTCCCAGGCGGTAATCTGGTCATTGCTGACTTCCAGCATGTGGCTACGGAAAGCTTTAGTGTTGCCGTTGTCGTTTGACTTGGTAAAGCGGGCGAGAGCACTCTGGTTCTTTTTCGCTTCGGCCTTTTCTTCGGCACTCATTTCGCGCTTGCCTTCAATAATCACGCCATCGGGGGTCTTTTGCAAGGTGAGTTCGGTAATCACCTTGGTGGAGTCACCCATCATGGCCAAAAATTCGGTGCGCGTAATGTCCGATTCGCCATCTTTCCCGGCGAGCGGGAACATGACGAACAACAAAAGAATCATCACCAACAAAATGATAAAGTTCTTGCTACGGTAGGGTGGAGTAGGTTTTCCTTGACTCATAAAATCCTTTTATACGTTCACTTGCAAGATACAAATTTTAGGGCTGCCTCGACGCTTTCAAATTCGCAAATCAAGACAGTAGAGCCGTTTTTGACGATAGAACGCTTGCGGTAAGCGGCGCGTACGGGAATTTTAACATGTGCGGGCTCTTTTTGGTCGTAAAAGAACCCAATTGGAAAGCGAAAACCCTGCTCCGAAAGCCATAACCGGAACATCTCTGACAAGTCCGCACTGGCATGCTCCCGCAGAACCTTCCTCAGCCTTTTCTTGTCCAATGCGATACCCGCCCGTATGTTATGCTGATGAATATCAGCATCAGCTTTCTCGGCCTTCAATGCTGTCGTGAAGAGAATTTCGTTCGCTTTCATCACTTTCGCATACGCCTTGTCTGCTAACAAGGCAATTCTGCATAATTGCGTCGCGGCGCTGGGGCTTTCTTTTTCCAGTAGCGGGAGGAATTCGTGCCGCACCTTGTTTCGTGCAAATTTTACATCGGAATTGCTTTCGTCTTCGCACCACTCAAGATTGTTTTCGCGAGCATACGTAAGAAGTTCCGCCCGAGTCACATTCAGAAAAGGGCGGTAAATGTTGCTTCGTACTTCCTGAATCCCCTTGAGGCCCGCAAGCGTTGTTCCTCGGCGGAGTCGCATGTACATGGTTTCCGCTTGGTCGCCTGCATGATGCGCTGTCACGATGGCGTCGCAGTTTTCGGCGGCTTCTTGTAGCGCCTTGTACCTTGCATCCCTCGCGTTTTCTTCGAGTGATCCTTCGGCACTTTTTAGAGCGTCACCATCCAGCTTCTTCAAGAAAAATGGAATGTCGTGTGCCTTCGCGAATGCTTCAACAAATGCGGCGTCGCGGTCGGCAGTTCCGACCCGCAGTCCGTGATGCACATGCGCAATTCCTAGCCATTCAATGCCCAATCTCTCTTTATTGCAAATAAAATAATGCGCCAAACAAATAGAATCCAGCCCGCCCGAAACTGCAAGCAACAAGCGTTTGAAACCATGACGGCGAATACTATCTGCAATGGAATCTTTCAAAAGAAACCTTAAACCCTTTACTGCCTAAAGATAATAATTTATATTTGCCCCCCAAGGAGGCCGTTATGGCTAAAAACGACGCAAAAGAAAGCGCAAGGCTCAGAACGCTGCGCATCGACGGCTCCCAGAATGGAGCCACCCTGCGGACAAGAATCGTCCGCGACAAGACGAAGTACACCAGAACCCTTAAACACAAAAAGTCCCTCGCCGACGCGGGGGATTTTCCTTTTATTTCCTATAGAACTCTCTTACGTCATCCCAGCGGTAATACGGGGCGGCGGGGCAGTTCTTTATTGTCGCTGAATCGCATGTCACGGGCAATTTTTGCTCGATTTCGTTGAGCATCACCTTTACCAAAATGGGGGAGCCTCTCTTTGCTGATTTGTAGAAGATAAATTGTACGTTCGCGGCCATCGGGGTGATTTCGTAGTCGCGCCAGACCTTGTGCAGGTTTTCCATGTCGGCGGTTTCGATTCCGGTATTCATTGTGCCGTTTTCTAGTTGCAGCAATACGGCGAAAGGAATGATGACGGTATCGTGCCCGAAGCGGAGCGTTGCCGTTGTCTTTTTGGCGGGCTTTGCGGCAGTTTTGTTTGCCTTTGTTGTGTCGGCTGCAATCACCTTGTCGGCTTCGTCCAGAACGTTTTTCAGGAGCGGGCGAGCATTTTCAAGGCCTTGCTTTTTGGCGAAGGGATTGTTTCCGAGAACGCTGTACCACCAGGCATTTTGCGCGTGCCAGCGAGCGGTGAATTCTTCGGCGGTCCACAAATCGTCAAAGCTGAATTCGATTTCGGGGCTGCCTTGCAGGCTGTTGCCGATTTCATAAATCTTGCTGAAAAGATCGCCTGCGTCTACATTTTTCTTGATGTAGTTGGAATCGTTGAAAATGGCGCGCATCATACGAGTCGGATTCACATGGCTGTAAATTTTTTCGTTTTCTTTTTGCCATGCGGGCGTGTTCGATTCATTGATAATCTTGCCAAAATCAAGCGGACTGATGAAACTCATCAGGTATTTGCCCGATTCCTGGTGAATCTCGACTTTGGGCTTTTGCGCATGCAGTTCTTCGAGGAATGCGGCCATGCTTACGACGCAGCGCACGCTGGTGCTGGCATAGGCTTCAATGTAGGCGTCGTTCTTGAACACTTCGGGGAAGTTCTTGACCATGCGTTTGGCGATTCCCTGGTGCTGGGCCACGCCGAGCTGAGTCAAATCGCCTGCGCGCGGGGCGGCGTATTCGTCTAAGTACTTGGCACGTTCAAGCAGGCTTTTGCCCAAATCGCTGAGTTTGCCTAAAGAATCGGCCTTAGCGAGCGTATTGTACAGAGCGTGGTAATGGTCGGCAGGTTGATGAAAACGACTGCCGTGTCTGCCGTAATGGCTCAGGTAAAACGGCTTGTAGCCGGCGGGAGCCTTGGTATACTTGGCGGTCGGAGTGGGGTAGGCGTAGTAGTTGCTACCCATTTTTCGAAAATCTTTGGTGATTTCATTCTTGATAGAATCGGTCTGAGCAAAGCAAGCAACAGCGAGAAAAAGTAAAAAAGCGGTTTTCTTCATCTTGGATCTCCTGTGCCAAAAATAATAAAGTCGACCGCGTTAAAAAAGTAAACTTAAATTCATACCAGCAGAGCTATTTAAGGCGTTAAAGGTCGGTGTTAGAACGAGCTTTGCACCTTCGTTTTGTTCCTGTCGTCTCCGCTTGTAAATGTCATAGGCTCGCTTATGTGAATCAAGCCGGTTGTAATGCCCGTCTTTGTTGTATAAAGCGTAAAGATTGTATGAAAGCCCAATGGTTCCAACGACTATGAGGCCTATGCCAATTATAATTGCATCTGCAGTAAAGGCTTCTTTAATGGATTCTTGTTCTTCGGAACTTGAACCGTGGTCTTTAAAAACGAGGATGCTGAATCCGATTCCTGCTCCCAAAGCAATTCCGCTGATGCCGCCTTTTGTGATTTTTGTGTCAATTTCTTTTTGTTCTTGTTCAATCAAATTTTTATAGTGTTCGTCGTAGTTAATTTGAATGTCCTGCGCCTTTTTCTCGGCATCAAGAGAATCGCTTTCTGCGATTCCATGCGCTAGGCTTATGGTGGCTAACGCAAATAAAAAAATGAATATGTTCTTAATAAGGCGCATGTTAGAAAGATAAATAACTTTATACGAAAAAGCCTAGTTTTGCTGAGAAAACTAGGCGAATGGATAAAAGTGACCGATAAACGGTAAACTTGGTCTGTTATTTATCGCAGACTTTAAAGAAACAGCTGCGGGCACCCGTGTGGCAAGCCACCTGCGGACCCTGCATGCGAACTTTAAAGAGCAAAGCGTCGCTGTCGCAGTCGGCAGCCCATTCCACGACGGTCATCACGTTTCCGCTGGTGTCGCCCTTGTGCCAGTATTCCTTGCGGCTACGGCTCCAGAACACCATTTCACCACATTCGTGCGTGCGGCGGAGTGCTTCTTCGTTCATCCAGGCCATCATCAGAACGTCGCCCTTGTCGGCATCTTGAACGATTGCCGGCGCAAGCTTCACGCCATCGACTTCCACTTCGAACTTTACTTCTTTAATCAAATCTTCGAATTTCATAATTAACCTCTCACCTGGCCATTGCCGCGGAGAATCCACTTGTAGCTGCAGAGGCTTTCTACGCCCATGGGGCCGCGGGCATGCAACTTGTCGGTGGAAATGCCCACTTCAGCACCGAGGCCGTATTCGCCACCGTCTGCAAAGCGGGTGCTGGCGTTCACCATCACGCTGCTGCTGTCCACGTTCGCGACAAAGTAGTCCTGGACGCTAGCGTCTTCGGCAACGACTGCTTCGGTATGGCGGCTGCTGTTCTTTTCGATATGGTCGCAGGCTTCGGCAACGTTATCGACGAACTTGACGCTAGCCTTGAGGGCCAAATATTCGTGGTGGTAATTGCTGTCGTCGCCAATATCCTTGATACGGCTGTCGTGGCTCTGGGCGTCCTTGTTGCCAAAGAGTTCCACACCACGGTCGGCGAGGCAATCAATCAACTTCTTGGTGGTGGCATCATCAATATGGCGGTCGATAATCACGCATTCCATGGCGTTGCACACGCCCGTGCGCTGCGTCTTGGCGTTAATCAAGATGTTCACCGCCTTGTCCATATCGGCGGACTTGTCCACGTACACGTGGCAAATGCCGTTGAAGTGCTTGATCACAGGGATCTTGCTCTGTTCAACGACAGCACGAATCAGGCGTTCACCACCGCGGGGAATCACGAGGTCAAGGCAATCGTTGCGCTGCAAAAGCATGCCCACCAGGTCGTGGCTCGTTTCGGTCACGAGCTGTACGGCGTCTTGGTCAATGCCTGCTTCGGCAAGTGCTTCGTGGAAAATTCCGGCGAGGCACTTGGCGGAATTCAGCGATTCCTTACCGCCGCGCAAAATCACGGCATTGCCCGCCTTAAAGCAGAGGCATGCACCATCGATCGTTACGTTCGGGCGGCTTTCAAAAATAAAGAACACAGAACCGATAGGCACGGCCACGCGGCTAATCTTGATGCCGTTCTTGAGTTCGCGGCTTTCGAGCACCTTGTTCAGCGGGTCAGCAAACGAGGCGATTTCTTCGGCACCCTTGGCCATAGCCTCAATACGGGCGTCGTTCAAAGTCAGACGGTCCATCTTCGAGTCGTCGAGCTTACCGGCGGCTGCTTCAAGGTCAATCTTGTTTGCGGCAAGGATTTCTGGCTTACGGTCGCGCAAAATCTGGGCAACGCGATTCAGCACGGCGCTACGCTTTTCTCCCGGGAGGGTACGGAGCGTCTTGCTTGCCTTCTGGGCGTTTCTGGCCAAAAGGTCGGAGTATTCTTCCAAGTTGGAATATTTCAAATTGGAGCAAGTCATAAGCCGTTTTTATCCTTTTTTGAACATCCTCTGCGATTGTTTTAAATATTTTACAATGTAAAACTTGATTTTCATCACATTGGAGTATAAGTTAGTATCGTACAGGTTTGTTATTACCCGCGACGTGGGTTTGTAGTCGCAAGGTATCGGACTTGGGTGTTTAGACTCGGTGCATTCCTTCTCTCTCGGGGAGCACCGAGTCCTTTTTTTTTTGTTCTAAGCTTTTACAGCAAATTCACGATCGTTGCAAACAGCTTGTCGGCGAGCACGTTCGTTTCCAGACCTTCGAACACGTTGAACTGGTTGAACATGATCTTACCGTTACCGAACGGGTAGAGCTGCAGGTCAGAACCGGTCTTGACTTCGCCGTCCTTCAGGGTCACGGAGCGTGCAAACACCTTGGCACCCGGAAGTTCGTTCAGCGAAATGCTCGGCATAATGGCTGCGGCATTGCTGTCAAGCACAGTGGCTTCGCCAAATACCGGTGCAAGTTCGGAACCCTTGGGCAGGTAGTGCAGGCTGAGTTCGCTTGCGCCCGTGCTCCAGTGAGATTCGATATTGCAGTCGAACTGGTGACTCTGGTTCATGTAGTCGATGTCTTCCTGCGTGAGGTCGGAAAGCAAGAGCGTCTTGCCACCGTTCTTCACCACGTCCACAATCTTGTCCAAAATTTCGTCGGGCCAAGAGCTCAGGTTCGCGGTAAAGATAATCTGTTCCGGACCAGTGAGGGCGGCGAGAGCATCGCTGGATTCTTCGCTGTTGTCCAAGAAGCAGACCTTCTTCATGGCGCTCTTCACGTCGGCTTCGGCAATCACGATCAAGTCTTCTTCGGTCGTGTGAATTCGGTTGCCGTCGTTAATCAGCGTCACCTGGAGCTTGTAGCTACCTTCGGTACGTGGAGCCATCATGGTGCAAATGCCCATCTGCGTAAGGCTGGTCTTGCCGGCAGGTTCTTCAGGAGAAATCTTGTCGGTGGCGAGTTCCTTGCCCTTGTCGTCTACGAGCTTGACTTCGACAGACACGTCTTCGTAACGGCTGTTGTTCAAAAGCGTTACCTGGAAGCTGATTTCGCTCTGCGGGGCGACCACGTGTTCCAGTTCGCTGATGAGGGCTCGGCTCGGAGTCGTGATTTCCTTCGAGAAATCTTCGAATCCCTTGCTTACGCGGTTTTCGTCGCACAGACCGTCAAATTCGGTGCCGCAGTCGGCCCACTGGTCCAAGAAGAAACCGGCAATCTGCGGGTTGCTCTGGAAGGCGGTAATCTGGTCGAGCTTGCTCTTGATGGCAATGCGGTTTGCGTCGGCCACAAAGCTCTTGTAGTCCTTCCAAATGGACATGTCGCTTTCCACGAAGGTTTCGATTGCCTTGAGGGCATTCTTGATGGCCTTCTGGTTCTTGGCGCTGCGCGGTCCCTTGATGCTGGTTGCCGTTTCCGGGAGGAGCGTGTGGTTCTTGAGCGTCACCAACATCTTGTTGTTGATGTCGTTTGCCACATTTTCTTCTTCGTCCTGGAAGTGGCTGTCGCCAAGGCCTGTATCGGGCACGGTCAGCACTTCGCCGTCGCGGTCAAAGCTGTGGGCGAGGTAGTGCGTGTAGGCGGCGTTCGGCGTCATGCGCGGGTTCACGCGGAGCGTGGCGTAAGTCGAAATCTTGTCGACAGACACGGGCAAGAGCTTGCCGGTATCCTTGTGGAAGTTGCCTTCGTTGTCAAGGAAAATACTGTTCAGGTTGCTAATGACCGGGCGAGTCATGTCGACCGGGCTAATAGCGTTCAAGAGCTTGTTACCGTTCTGCAACAGGAGCGTGCCGTTTTCAGCACCCATGACCCATGCGCCAATGCAGGGGTGGTGGTGCTGTTCGCCCACGATGTCGTTGATCAGTTTCTTGACGATTTCAAGACCCTGAGCGGTAGACCTCATGGTGTGGATCGGGAATTCCTGGAACACAATCAGGCCGAGCTTGTCGCAAATGTCGAGAGCCTGAGTGGAAAGCGGTGCGCCGCAGCTACGAATGGCGTTGTAACCGGCAGCCTTCACAGCCTGCAGGTCCTTTTCGAGCTTCGGGTTGTCGAACGTCCAAAGGCCACCTTCGCTCCACTGCTGGTTGTAGGTAATGCCTTGGATCTTCAAAATCTGGTCGTTCAGGTAGTAGTCACCCTTGAGGCAGTCGAACTTGCGGAAACCGAAGGTGCGCACCACGGGGAATGCGTATTCGGCACGCTTGATTTCCTTGCCGTCCTTTTCCTTGCCGGCCTTGATTTCCATCTGGAATTCAATGGCGTAGACGTTGGGGTGTTCGGGACTCCACTGGAACTTGTGACGCTGCTGTTCCTTGACTTCGAAAACAAAACGCTGGGTCATGTTTTCCTTGTCGAGTTTCAGGTTGTTCACGAACTGCTCGTAAACGTCGCCATCGGGGTTACGCATGAGCACGCGGAGCCTGGTCTGGAAGCCGCGGGGGTTGTTGAAACTGATTTCGCAGGCGATGCGCTGGGTGTCGGCATCGGGTTCGAGCTTCACGTCAGAAATGAATGCTGCGGTGCCAAGAATCAGGTCCACATGGCCAAAGATACCGCCAAACGGGTACTGGGTCCAGGGGAGGCCGACCGGGAGTTCGCCCGGGTGTACAAAGCGGTCGTCGGCGCCGTCGGCACTTTCGCGGCCAAAGTCAATGCGGCTGTTGAGAGCGCCCATGTTGGCAACGCGCACGCAGAGCACGTTTTCTTCGCCGAGCTTTAAAGCCTTCTGAAGTTCAATAGTAAAAGGTGTGTAGGCGCCAAAGTGGGTGCCCAAGAGCTTGCCGTTCAGCCAAACGGTGGCATGGCTTGCAATGCGTTCGAAACGCAGGAAAATGCGCTTTGCGACCTGCTTTTCGTCGTCGATGGTAAAACGCTTGAAGTAGAACGCGCAGTCGTGCGACATCAGGAGCTTGTCGAAAGCCCTTTCCCAGATATGGGGAACTTGCACTTCTTGGGTGTCTTTGGGGTAAGTAGCGTACCAACGATTAGAAATACCGGCATCTTCGGTGTCCCAAATCATCTGCCAGTCGCCGTCAAGGCTCAAAATCTTGCTCATTCGAGTGTCCTTTATGAAATTTTGAGGTGAAATTTAGAAAAAGTAACGCCCCGTGTCTTTACAATTTCGCAAATTTTGCTACATTTGGGGTCCCAATAGCAACCAAAAAAGGATTACAAAAATGTATTCTATTGTTGAAACAGGTGGTTTCCAGTATAAAGTTGAGCTGGGCAAGGCTTACAAGGTCCCCACGCTCGATGCCGCTGTTGGTTCCGAACTGGAGCTCAAGTCCGTTCTTCTTTTCGCAGGAAAAGAAGTGCAAATCGGCACCCCTGTCCTGAACGACGCATCCGTGAAGGTTGAAGTGCTTGCTCACGGCAAGTATGACACCGTCATCGTTTTCAAGAAGAAGCGCCGTACCCGTTACGAACGTCGTAACGGTCATCGTCAGGGCTATACCGAGGTGCTGGTTACGGAACTTCGCTCCGGCGCAGAATCCGCAAAGGTCGACTCCAAGGTTATCGAACGCAACCGCGCTCGCGTGGCTGCCCTCGCCAAGCAGAAGGTGCAGTCTGTGCCTCTGACTCGCAAGGAAAAGATTGCCCAGGGTCTCCCGAAGCCCGCCAAGGTCAAGAAGAACTCTCTGCGTAAGGCTAAGGAGGTATAATCCATGGCTCATAAGAAAGGTCAAGGTTCAGTACGTAACGGCCGCGACAGTAACGCCAAGTATCTTGGTGTTAAGAAGTATGCGGGCGAAGTCGTCAAGGCTGGCAACATCATCGTTCGTCAGCGTGGTTCTCACTTCCACAAGGGCACCAACGTGGGCATGGGCAAGGACTTTACCCTGTTCTCCCTCGTCGATGGCAAGGTGAAGTTTGAACGCCTCGATGCAAAGCGTCAGAAAGTTTCTGTCTACCCGGAAGAAAACTAATCGGTTTTGAATCGTTTAGAGCCGACGGTACCACAAGTACCGTCGGTTTTTTTTATGGATTTTTGCTATTTTATGGCCGATGTCTAGACTTTTGACGATTCGTTTTTTATTGGTTGCGGTCCTGTTTTCGATGGTAACCATGTTTTTTGGCTGTTCTGACGACGACAGTTCTATAGAATTTAGGATTGAACGCGAAATTTCGGATATTTCGACCTTGTTGCAGTGCGCCAAGGATGCCGATGACAGCGCTTACTGCTTTATGGTGCGTTTCCGTTTCCCGGACGATACCGCAAACCTAGAAGCGATTTACATGTGGATCGATTCGGATGTTATCGATGACACTTCGAAGACTGTGAACGACGATGAAATGTCGAGGGCAACCAAATCCTTCAAGTTCACGGCCAACGGCGATCTTTTCGATACCATCGACGTGACTCCCTATATTCAGGAATATGTGGAAGAACGCGAAAGCTTGATGGTGGCTTTTTATTGCGACTATTCTAGCGGTCGCCCGGGCACAGTCCAGAGAACCTATTTGCATTTTGGCGACAATATTGCGCCTTCGGACATTAACATCACCGATTCTACCTGGACTACAGGTGTTCTTTTGGAATGGGCGCGCCCGACAGACCAGACGAACTATTACAAACCGAATGAACTTTCGGGCCCGATTCTCGGCTACAACATTAGAATCTATACCGAAAACAAGAACGAAGACTTGCGCAATCTAAAGGTGCGGCTTGAATCTTCAGAAGGAATCGATTCTACGGGCAAAACGCTTTACTTGCGCCACAAGGGTTATCATTCCAACGTGGATTCCGTGTTCTTGCAGACAAAGGAACATGGCGACAGCCGTAAGAACGAACTGTATCTGGCTATTCCGGATGGCTTTGGCTACAATGTCAATAATCCCGATTCTAATAATTTCCGCTTGATTATCGAAGGGCTCAAAGCCGAAAGCGAATATAAGGTTGGTTATTCCGCTTGGGATACTTGCGGTAACTATACTGGCGTAGACCATTCGGAGATGCGCGCATGGCATACCATTAATACCACGGACTCGGTGGCCCCTTTGATGCCGACCAAAATTTTCACGATGCAGGATACCTTGTTCCCTGGTATGGCGCGACTCGACAGCAACAACCGCCTGCGCATTTTCTGGAGTCAGAGTGTAGACCCGCTTAAGCGCGAACACCCAATCAAGGTCGATACCGTTCTTGTGATTCCTGATTCTTGCATTTCTACGCTTTGTTATGACAACGTGAATCAGTACCGCGTTGAATACTTGGACCGCTATACCAACAAGTGGATGATCAGTTCCGATTTCGATACGTTGGATCGCTACACGAGTCTTTATGAGTTGAATGGCGATACCATGAAGATTTCTGCCACCGGTTCCTTTGTGACCGATACGATTCGCTATGTGGCTCCGGGCGACACGCTCATTCTGCGAATTACGGCAATTGATGAATCGGGCTACTTGTCGGTTACGCTGATTGATACGATTGCTGTGTCTCCGGGTGCGATTGCAAACGAAATTGAATGCCCTGCAAACTTTGTCGCGGTCAAGTCGTCTGACACGACCTTCTTCTGCATGGAACGCATGGAACACCAGAATGATTCGGGCGAGTTTGTCACGAACGTTATGCATTCCGAAGCGCTTGCGGCATGCGAGGCGATTTCGGCGGATGGCTTTAAGGTGAGCCTTTGCAATGAACGCGATTGGGAACTGGTTTGTCTTTCGGGCGGTACGCTTGCTTATGGCGTGATTCAAGACGATACTCTTGAAATGTCCGATTTCTTGTTCCGCTATTGCAATGTGTTCTCGAACGATTCAGCCTCGGCTGCGGATCCTTTAAAGCGTAGCCCGCGTTGCATGAACCCCATGGGCGTGCGTGATTTGCCTGGTCAGTACCAGGAATGGGTGATTGGCCGTTCCGAAGATACGGCTGCCGTGCTGAAGGGTGGCTCTTATACCGTGATGGGTGGCATTGAACGCGAAACGCGTGGACTTTGCGTTGGCCGTTCATTCCCGTACTTTACGCGCTTGGCTTATACGACCGATACAGTTTATCTGTACCGCGAAGGAACCAAGGTCGATACGGTGTTTACGGCCGATACGTCGAGGACGCTGTACAAGAAACTGACCAAGAAAGATTTCAAGGATACCTTGCAGTTCTTTGACGTGCAAGATTCCAGCGGTAATTCGGTGGGTGTCGATTACGCTCCTTATGCCGAATACAAGAAGGGCGGCGACGAATGGCTCGAATCGATTTCTAACGGCATGAAGTACGTGCCTGACCATATAGAAGTCGTATTCCTGACAGGCGAACGCGTTTCTTACCGTGGTGTTTCGAACTTCTATAAGTCGCCAAGCATTGGGTTTAGATGCTGCGCTTACAAGAATGAATAATTAAAAATGAATAATGATGATTTTTTAAAAGTCGCTGAAGCGCTTGCTAAAGAGGCGGGCGCTCTTTGTCTTGAAATTCAACAGAACTTGGGCGATGTCAAGTACAAGTCCAAAAAGGACGTGGTAACCCGCGCTGACATTGCAAGCGAAAAACTGATTGTAGAAGGACTCCGCAAGGCTTTCCCTGAACATTCGATTCGCACCGAAGAGGCGGGTGTTATCGAAGGCTCGGACCCGCGTTACCGCTGGATTATCGACCCGGTCGATGGCACAGTGAACTTTAGCCGTGGAATCCCGTTCTGGGGCATTTCGATTGCGCTCCATTTTGAAGGCAAGCCGCTTGTCGCGGTGGTGAACTTGCCTAAGCTGGGCGAGCTCTTTACGGCAGTAAAGGGCGAGGGCGCCTTCATGAACGGTAAGCGTATTCATGTGAGCGATGAATCGGACCCGGTGCATGCGATTGTATCGAACGGCGATTTTAACGTGGGCGAGGTGGCCAAAATCAACGCCCAGAATTCCAAGAATTTTGCCCGCGAAGCCGAAACCTTTGAACGTGTAAAATGTTTTGGTTCGGCCGTTATCGAGGGCTGTTTTACCGCCTGCGGGCGCCTGGACTGTTTTGTGATGACCATGAGTTACCCGTGGGATATTGCAGCCATAGCCTTGATTGTCGAAGAAGCTGGCGGCAAGTCGACCCATATTGACGGGACTCCCATGCAGTTCGTGGATGCCGAACAAGTCGCCTTTAGTAACGGAATTTTACATAATACGTTGATTTCGACGCTTCAATAGAGGCGTGCCGTTCTAGTGTAAACATTCTTTTTAATGAAAAATTGCCAAAATAAGCTATATTGGCATTGGGTTTGCGGTGTGGTAATTTTTTGGAGAAAGTCATGAATTGTAGAAAATACCTTTTGTCGGGCCTTGCCGTTTTTGGTTTGGCTGCGACGAGTGCTGTTGCCGCACTTAGCACCGACGACTATGTGGAAGCTGCGTGGATGACAACCCGATTCTTCGGTGCGCAGCGTTCTGGCCAGGGCCCCAACTGGATTTTGGATGGCACGAGCAACCCGACTAGCTTTACCAAGGATAGCTATAACGGCAAAGACGTGAGCGGTGGTTGGTTTGACTGCGGTGACCACGTGATGTATGGTCAGTCTCAGGGTTATGCCTCTTATGTGCTCGCTTTGGCTTATGCCGAATTTACTGAAGGTTTCTACGACCTTTATACCGGTGACTACACCGACTACAAGGCTGCTAACAACTACTCCATGAAGAGTGGTAAGGCCAACAAGGTGCGAGACTTGCTCGAAGAACTCCGTTACGAAGCGGACTTCTGGGTAAAGGCCGCTATTGATGGCAACAGCTTTGTGACGGTCAAGGGTGATGGTAACGCTGACCACCAGAAATGGGTGACTGCCGGTGCCATGAGCAAGCTCGGCTCGGGCGAAGGTGGCGAACCGCGTTCGATTACGGGTAACGCAAACGATGGCTTTACTCCGGGCCTTGCTGCGGCTATGCTTGCCGTGATGGCTCGTGTTGACCCCGATACGGCAAACCAGGCTAAGTACCTGAAGGCTGCAAAGACGGCCTATTCTTACGCCAAGAGCCACAAGGGTGTTACGAACTCTCAGGGTTTCTATGAATCCAGCTGGTGGGATGGCCGTTGGGAAGACGGTCCGTTCCTTGCTGAACTCGAACTTTACCGCACGACGAATGAAGAGTCTTACAAGAAGGCCGCTATTGACCGTTATGATAACTTGAAGTTCAACTTGGGCGAAGGCACGCACTTTATGTACAGCAACGTGGTGCCCCTGTCTGCCGTGATGGCCGAAGCCGTGTTCGAAGAAACTCCGCATGGCATGCGTAAGGAAGCCGTTGGCGTGTTGGATTTGATTTACGATGAAAAGGCTAAGGACGGCATTTTCCAGAATCCGAACGGAATGGGGTCGGGCAAGTTCCCGGTGCGTGTTCCGTCTGGCGGTGCATTCCTGTATGCGTTGAGCGACAAGTTCAACAATACAGATGAACACATGAAGATGATCGAGAAGAATGTGGGTTACTTGCTTGGCGACAACGGTAGCAAGAAGTCCTATGTGGTTGGCTTTAACAAAAACGGCGCAAACGCTCCGTCTAGACCGCACCATCGTGGCTACTATGGCAACGAAAATGCGGGTGTCGAAGTGGGCGGCGCTCCGAATCCTCCTGAAAAGAACAAGCTCTTGGGCGGTATGATTGCTGGTGATTTTACGAGCGGCAATCACGACGGCAATACGTCTAACTGGCAGACGAACGAAGTCTGCGTTGACTTGAATGCTCCGCTCGTTGGCGCTCTCGGCTATATCTTGAGCAAGAAGGCTCCGAAGACCGACGAAGATCTCGGCATCAAGTCTATCGTCAAGAAGGACACGACGAAGAAGGATACCGTTGTCAAGGATACTAGCGACGCCATTATCCCGCGTCTTGCCTTGGCTAAGAACTTCAACCTGACTTCGAAGGGCTCCATGGTGAGCGTTTCTCAGGCTCAGAATGTGCCGTTCAAGGTGCAGGTGTTCGACCTCACTGGCAAGCTCTTGCAAGAAGTCAAGAGCGAAGGCAAGAACCTTGAATTTAAGATTGAAAGCAAGGGCGTGTTCCGTGTGCGCGTGATGTCTGCCCGAGCAAGTGAAATGTTTACCGTGAAGGCTTACTAGTCGTCGCGAATAGACATTCGAAATTTGCGTAAAAACCCGCCTTTTGAGGGCGGGTTTTTCCATTATGTGAAAAGCATTTTTAGCTATGATTTGTAAAACTTTATTTACCAACTATCTGAAAATAGATAAACTTACAAAAATGTAGGTTTTGTACTTTGTGTGCCTTGAAATTTAACGAAAAAAGGCAATTTTGAAAACTTGCAAAATACTAACTTACAAAAATGTAAGTTTTTGAAGATTTTTCCCGATTTTTCACTATTTGTGATAGCTGTTTGCTATCTTTACACCCGTTGAAAACATTAACAATCAAAACTCTCAACGGAGATATATAAAATGGCAATCAAGAATGCTTACCTTCAGAAGGTTTATGACAAGGTCGTCGCCCGTGACCCGGACCAGGCCCTCTTCCACCAGGCTGTCCGCGAATTCCTCGAATCCCTCGACCCGGTCCTCGAACAGGACAAGTCCTGGGAAACCAACGGCGTGATCGACCGCCTCGTCGAACCGGAACGCGTGATCACTTTCCGCGTACCTTGGCTCGATGACAAGGGTAACGTTCAGGTGAACCGTGGCTACCGCGTGCAGTTCAACTCCGCCATTGGCCCGTACAAGGGCGGTATCCGTCTCCGTAACGAAGTTACTCTTTCTATGCTGAAGTTCCTCGGCTTCGAACAGATCTTCAAGAACAGCCTCACCACGCTCCCCATGGGCGGCGGCAAGGGTGGCTCCGACTTCGATCCTAAGGGCAAGAGCGACAACGAAGTGATGCGTTTCTGCCAGTCCTTCATGACTGAACTCTGCAAGCACGTCGGTGCTGACACGGACGTTCCGGCTGGTGACCAGGGTACTGGCGCTCGCGAAATCGGTTACATGTTCGGTCAGTACAAGCGCATCCGCAACGAATGGGTTGGCGTTCTCACTGGTAAGGGCCTCTCCTACGGTGGTTCTCTCGCTCGTACCGAAGCTACCGGTTACGGCCTCTGCTATTTCACTCGCGAAATGCTCAAGGATCTCGCTAACGACTCCTTCCAGGGCAAGACTGTCGTGATTTCCGGTTCTGGTAACGTTGCTCAGTTCGCCTGCCAGAAGGCCACTCAGCTCGGTGCTAAGGTTGTTACCGTTTCTGACTCCAACGGCTACATCTACGACCCGAACGGCATCAACCTCGACGTCGTTCTCGACCTCAAGAACAACAAGCGCGCTCGTATCAGCGAATACGCTAAGCTCGTTCCGGGTTCTGAATACCACGAAGGTTCTAAGGGCGTTTGGACTGTCAAGTGCGACATCGCTCTCCCGTGCGCAACTCAGAACGAACTCGACCTCGAAGGTGCCAAGGCCCTTATCGCTAACGGCGTGAAGGCTGTGGCTGAAGGTGCTAACATGCCGTCTACTCCGGAAGCTATCGAAGCCTTCCAGAAGGCTGGCGTTCTCTTTGGACCTGCCAAGGCTGCTAACGCTGGTGGCGTTGCTACCTCCGGCCTTGAAATGTCTCAGAACTCCGAACGTCTCTCCTGGACCTTCGAAGAAGTGGACAAGAAGCTCGAAGGCATCATGAAGAGCATCTACGCCGCTGCTTCCTCTGCCGCTGTCAAGTACGGCCAGAAGGGCAACCTCGTCATGGGTGCAAACATCGCTGGCTTCCTCAAGGTTGCCGACGCCATGAAGTGGCAGGGCGCGGTGTAATTTCCGAAGGAAATTACCACTCTAAAAAGTCCTCGGTCTCGCAAGAGCCGGGGGCTTTTTTATATGTTCTGGCCTTCGCAGTAGTGTGCAAACGAGTGTCGCGACGGTCTGCTTGCAGACCGGCATGACCGAGTGCAGCCACGGACGCCTATACGAAACTTGCCACTTTAGTGGCTTAGTTGAGTTATCCTCTTTGGGGAGTAGGCGTCCACTCCGAGCTGGGGTCCCTCCCGCAAAAAAAATAAGGTTTAATCCTACACTATTCTGACTTGGAATAATTGCTTTTTGTTTTCTTTTGTATATATTCACTTGTTAGGGATACCTTTTACGGGTGGAATATGAGAAGGATTTTTGCTGTTGTTTTATTAATTTGCTGCGGAGCATCTTTTGCGCATGTCGAAAAAATGCCCGACTTTAAGGATAAACGCGACGGTCGCGTGTACAAGACGGTGCAAATCGGTAACCAGCGCTGGTTTGCCGAAAACTTGCGTTTTAAGCTCAAGGGCAGTTATTGCTACGACAATAAAGACTACAACTGCGAAACCTACGGCCGAATGTACGACTGGGCGATGGCCATGCGCATGGCCGATTTTTACAACTATCATTCCATCACAAAGTTCGATTTTTCGAGCGTAAAGGGCAAATATCACGATGTTTGCCCTGCCGGCTGGCATGTGCCGACCAACAAGGAATGGAAAAGACTCAAGTTCTATGTGGGTAAAACGGGCAAGAGCGATGGCGTGGGCATAAGCTTGAAGGCCCAAGATTTGTGGGAAAACGAAATCCGTATTCCGGCGGGCTCCGACGAATTCGGATTTGGCGCCTTGCCTGCAGGTGAACGCCATTATATAGGCGAATTTATGGACCTGAAATCTTCGGCGCAATTCTGGGCCTCGAACGAATACGATGCTAGCGGTGCTGTATTCTGGCGCCTAACGTACGATTCCAGAACATTTGAAATGGTGTACGATGCCAAGGTGACAGCGGTGTCTATCCGCTGTGTCGAAGATCGTCTGTACGAAATCAAGGAACCGCCTCCGCCACCGCCCAAGGTTGTACCGCAGGTGGTCAAGGTGCAGAACAAAGAAATCCAAACTATCCATATTGGCGATCAGGTTTGGATGGCGAACAACCTGAACGTGAAGGTTCCGGGCAGTTACTGCCTAGACAATAAAGAAGAAAACTGCGACAAGTACGGCAGACTTTACACCTGGATGGCGGCCCTCAAGATTTTTGAGAAGTTCGCGCGCGTTCCGGCTAAGGATTCTATTTCGAAGCGTAAACCGCATGGCATTTGCCCGAACGGCTGGCATATTCCGACGGCGCTTGATTTTTACAGGCTCGAAACGTACTTGAAAGATATCGATGACGCTGTGGGCGTAGGCACGAATTTACGCGGTCACGAAGGCTGGAAAGAAAGCGAAGACGCCTTGCTGGGTGAAAACGGATTCGGATTCTCGGCGATGGCAGCGGGCTTCCGCGATTCTGTGGGTGGCTACAATGGCTTTGAAACGTTTGCCGGATTCTGGTCGGGAACCGAAGGCGATTCGACGCGGGCTCTGGTTTGGACTTTGCCGTATGATAAAGATGAATTTATAAAGGATTCTGTGAACAAATTGAATGCGTATTCGATTCGTTGCTTGATGGATCCGCCCGACGAAGATGAAATTTACGATAGCACATCGATTCACGATAAGCGCGACGATAACCGCTACAAAACGGTGGCTGTGGGCGAAGATGTTTGGATGGCCGAAAACTTGCGCTTTGCGGCTGTGGGGAGCTACTGCTACGAAGACAAGGATACTCGTTGCCGCAATTACGGAAGACTTTATCCGTGGCATGTGGCCATGAGACTGCCTGCGGATTACATCGAAAATTCGCTCGATAGCGTGTCGCAGGGGGCGGTGATTGCAGAACACCAGGGCATTTGCCCGGATGGCTGGCATATCCCGCGGCAAGAGGAATGGGTTCGCCTGGGGCAGTTTGCGGTCAACAAGCGCAAAGGCTTGGCGGCTGCCCTCAAGAGTCGCGATGGCTGGGTGCAGGGGAGCCTTGCCAAGAATAACAATGCGAGCGGATTCAATGCTCTCCCTGCAGGCGCTCGTTTTACCGATGGCGAGTTTACGGAACTTGGCTCCAGTGCCTACTTCTGGGCGGCCGAGGGCGGTGGCGGCATGGGAGCCGCCTATTGGTATGTGCTCAGCAGTAAAGATGAGTTCAAGAGCGAAGAAGATTTTGAACACAATGCTTTCTCGCTCCGCTGCGTGAAAAATAAAAATGTAGCCCCGAAAACCGAGGCTACAAATAATGATGCGAGCGCTACGCCTGCGCCTTAAACGTCGCCGACTTCGCCTGTCGCCACAAAGTTGCGCACGGCGCGCGTGATGCGCATCGAACAGAAGTTCGGGCCGCACATGCTGCAGAAGTGGCTGCTCTTTGCCTGGCTGCCGGGGAGCGTCTTGTCGTGGAATTCCATTGCCTTCTCGGGGTCCAAAGAAAGCGCGAACTGGTCGTTCCAGCGGAAGTCAAAGCGGGCGCGGGAAAGGGCGTCGTCGCGGAACTGGGCTGCGAAATGGCCCTTTGCAAGGTCGGCCGCATGGGCGGCGAGCTTGTAGGTGACCACACCCGCGCGCACGTCGTCGCGGTCGGGGAGCCCGAGGTGTTCCTTGGGGGTCACGTAGCAGAGCATGGCGGTGCCGTACCAGCCGATTTGAGCGGCACCGATGGCCGACGTAATGTGGTCGTAACCGGGGGCGATATCGGTGGTGAGAGGGCCGAGCGTGTAGAATGGGGCGCCGTGGCACTTTTCGAGCTGGCGCGCCATGTTGTCCTGAATCTTGTGCATGGGCACGTGGCCCGGGCCTTCGATAATCACCTGCACGCCGTATTCCCAAGCAATCTTCGTAAGCTCGCCGAGCGTGTCCAGTTCTCCGAACTGGGCCGCGTCGTTGGCGTCTGCTAACGACCCCGGGCGAAGCCCGTCGCCGAGCGAAACTGCTACGTCGTAGGCGGCGAGAATCTCGCAGATTTCGCGGAAGTGCGTATACAGGAAGTTCTGCTGGTGGTGGCGCATCTGCCAGAGGGCAAGAATCGAACCGCCGCGGCTCACGATACCCGTGGTGCGCTTGGCTGTCAGCGGAATGTGTTCCAGCAAGAGGCCTGCGTGAATCGTGAAGTAGTCCACACCCTGTTCCGCTTGCTCAATGAGCGTGTCGCGGTACAGTTCCCACGTGAGTTCTTCGGCCTTGCCGTTCACCTTCTCGAGCGCCTGGTAGATAGGCACCGTGCCGATAGGTACGGGACTATTTCGAATGATCCATTCACGTGTTTCATGAATGTGCTTTCCAGTGGAAAGGTCCATGACCGTGTCTGCGCCCCATCGTACAGACCAAGCCATTTTTTCGACTTCTTCTTCGATAGAAGAGGTAATGGCCGAGTTGCCGATGTTACTGTTAATCTTGGTGAGGAAACGGTTGCCGATAATCATCGGTTCGCATTCCGGGTGGTTGATGTTCCCCGGCAGAATCGCGCGGCCTGCGGCGATTTCGTCGCGCACGAATTCCGGCGTAATGGGGGAGCCTGCCACTTGGATTTTACCCTGGGCTTGCAATTCATCAAGGCGCTGGTTTTCACGTATTGCTACGTATTCCATTTCCTTGGTGACGATCCCCTTGCGGGCGTAGTCAAGCTGCGTCAGGTGATGACCGGCTTTTGCACGGAGCGGGTGGTGTTCTGCGTTAAAGCGCAGGTGGTCCAGCTCATGGTTTGCGCGGCGGGCGCGGCCATAAGCAGACGTCATGTCGTCGAGCTGTTCGGCGTCGCCACGTTCCATAATCCACGATTCGCGGAAACGCTCGATGCCCTTCGTCACGTCCAGTTTTGCATCCGGATCGCTGTAAGGGCCACTCGTGTCGTACACCGGGACTACGGGCGTCTCGGGGTCTTCAGTCAAAATTTCGCGCATTCCCACGCGGATGTCCGGGTACATTTTCCCCGGAACATACACCTTGCGGGAATTCATAAACGGCTTGAGGAGAGAATCCATTACTTTCCTTTTTACTTTACACCGATCAGAGACAGGTCGCGGACAGCGCCCTTGTCAGCCGAGGATGCCATGGCAGCGTATGCCTGCAGAGCCTTGGACACCACGCGGTTGCGGGTTTCTGGCTTCCAAGCCTTGGCACCGCGAGATTCCATTTCCTTGCGGCGAGCGTCGAGTTCGGCGTCGGTGAGTTCCACATTGATGGTGCGGTTCGGAATATCGATTTCGATAACGTCGCCCGTGTGCACGAGGCCGATGTTACCCTTGTTGGCGGCTTCCGGAGAAGCGTGGCCGATGGAAAGACCGCTGGTACCGCCGGAGAAACGACCGTCGGTGAGCAGTGCGCAGGACTTGCCCAAGTGACGGCTCTTGAGATAAGAGGTCGGGTAGAGCATTTCCTGCATGCCGGGGCCACCCTTCGGGCCTTCGTAGCGGATGACGACGACGTCGCCAGCCTTCACCTTGTTGCCGAGAATGCCTTCGACAGCTTCTTCCTGACTTTCGAACACGATGGCCGGGCCGGTGAACTTCCAGATGGATTCGTCCACGCCAGCGGTCTTCACGATACAGCCGTCAATAGCGAGGTTACCGTACAGAACAGCGAGGCCGCCGTCCTTGGTGTAGGCGTGTTCGCCATCGCGGATAGCGCCGTTGGCACGGTCGAGGTCGTGGTCGGGGTACATGAAGTTCTGAGAGAAAGCTTCGATATTGTACTTGCGGCCGGGGCCAGCGAGATAGCGCTGCTTGGCTTCGGCGCTCGGGTTGCGCTTGAGGTCGTTCACTTCGAGAGCTTCGCCCATGGTGGCGGCGTGAACAGTCTTTGCATTCTTGTGGATGAGGCCCATGCGGTCGAGTTCACCGAGGATACCCATGATGCCACCGGCGCGGTTCACGTTTTCCACGTGGATGTTGTGAACGGTCGGGGCGACCTTGCAGATGCACGGCGTGTTGCGGGAAAGGCGGTCGATGTCCTTCATGGTGAAGTTAACGCCAGCTTCCTGAGCGACAGCGAGCAAGTGGAGCACGGTGTTAGAGGAACCGCCCATGGCGATGTCGAGGCGCATGGCGTTTTCGAAGGCGTCCTTTGTGGCGATGCTGCGCGGGAGGATGCTTTCGTCGTTCAAATCGTAATACTGGTGGCAGAGTTCCACGATGCGCTTACCGGCAGCTTCGAAGAGCTTCTTACGTTCGGCGTGCGTTGCAACGATGGTGCCGTTGCCCGGGAGGCTAAGGCCGAGAGCTTCGGTAAGAGAATTCATGGAGTTTGCGGTGAACATGCCGGAGCAGGAACCGCAAGTCGGGCAAGCATTAGCTTCGATGGCGGCCACTTCTTCGTCGCTGATGGTGTTGTCGGCGGAATCGATCATGGCGTCAATCAAGTCAAGAGCGCGGTCCTTGCCGTCCTTCGTGGTCACGTGGCCAGCTTCCATCGGGCCACCAGAAACGAAGATTGCCGGAATGTTGAGGCGCATGGCAGCCATGAGCATACCAGGAGTCACCTTGTCGCAGTTGGAAATGCAAACGAGGGCGTCGGCGCGGTGGGCGTTAGCCATGTATTCGGTGGAGTCCGCAATCAGGTCGCGGCTGGGCAAGCTGTAAAGCATACCGTCGTGGCCCATGGCGATACCGTCATCGACTGCGATGGTGTTCATTTCTTTGGCGACACCGCCGGCAGCTTCGATCGCACGGGCGACCACCTGGCCCAAGTCCTTGAGGTGAACGTGTCCCGGAACAAACTGGGTATAGCTGTTCACCACGCAAATCACGGGCTTGCCAAAGTCTTCCACCTTGGTTCCTGTTGCGTGCCAAAGGGCGCGTGCACCGGCCATTTCACGGCCTTCCATAGTCTTGAGCGAACGAAGTTTCGGCATAATAATCCTCTTTTTGTGTCTTTAAACTCTGCGGCGTTACTCGTAAAAATCTGCGGGTAAAAAACGCCAAATTTCGGGCTAAAATGTAGAAAAAGTAGACAGTATGAAGTTGGCTGTAAGAAGGAAGATGATGTATTCTCTTGAAAAACAATAAATGTATCTCGTCACTTTTGACCCCCGAAATTTCGCTAAAAACGGCACTTTCAAAGTAGTTTATTTGTTACGGAATATTTAAAATAATCTTAAAATTGCTTGTTTTGAGCTAAAAACGGCATTTGATGAATTTTATACAACAAAACGTTGTTCAAAAACCCTTTAAACCGGTGGGGAATAAGTCTATATTAGGCCCGACTTCTAAAAAACGAGGTTGGTTTTGATGGAAAAAAATATTCTCACGAATAGATTTTGTGGCGTATTTGTATGCGCTCTTATGTTGTTTGCAACACAGGTTTTTGCCGCTTGGGACGGATCTTCCATGAAAGAGCCGGAAATTCAAGAGATAGAAGGCAAAAACTTTTATTTGATTAATGACGAAGCCGAATTGGCATGGTTCGCTAACGAAACCAATAAAAATCCTGGCGCCAGGTTGAATATCAATGCCAAGTTGAATGCCGACTTGGACATGAACCACAAATTGTGGATTCCGATGGCTGCAGGCACGGGTAAAGTTGCGTTCGAGGGAATTATTGATGGTGACGGCCATGTTATTTCGAATTTGTACATCAATAGCGATGAAGTTGCCGCTGTAAAAAAAGAATTCGCTCAGAATCTTGGTTTTGTAGGTGTCTTGGGCAATGGCTCGGTGAAAAACATTGTCTTTGAAAATGTGGATATTGTAACATCGACTAATGCTGGCTCCATTTTATCTAGTAAGACGAATCAGATCTCTGTCGGTGCCGTTGTGGGGTGGCTGGCTGATAAAAATCCGGGTGGTGTAGTGTCGGCTTGCTATGTGTCTGGATCCATTCATGCTACTGGTGACGGTCAAGGTATTGGAGGCATTGTTGGAAATGGCAAAAATGGAACGATTGAGCATTGCTTGAGTGCTGTTACGATTCTGGCTGAAGGCAATGATGCTTTTGTTGGCGGTATTATTGGGATTACGAAGGCTACCTTGTCAGTGAAATCTTGCGTGTACGATGGTGAGGGATTGACCAATTTGGGCAATGGTGTGACGGGTGCTGTTGTCGGCAATCATATTAGTGGAGCACTCACTACCTCTAACAATTACTATGATGAAGACTTGAGCGGTATCGGCAATGGTTCTGAATCTGGTAATACCAAGGTTGATTTGGTAAATGCCGAAGGTATCGCATGCGCTTTGAATGACGGTGAAATGCTTGACGGTTATTGTTCCGTTGCGTCTCCGTGGTCAGTGGGCGAAAAGTCGTTGGCCTTGAATGGTTATGGAGCGGCTACAATTTCTGTTTTGACGGTTAAGGTGACCCAGTATGGTGCCGTGAAGATTACGGAATACCCCGATAAGACTGTTGCTGAAATCAATGGCTCTTACATGGGACCGGATACAGTAAAAATTGAAAAGGATATCCTTGTTGATCAGGTGGTGTTCAACCGCACATTTAATGTGAACAAGATGTCTTCGATGATGATGCCTTTCTCGATCGATACGGCAAACGTGAGTGGCGCTGTAATTTATGAATTTAAAGAAGTAACCCATGTGGATGACGTTTGGAAGGTGAAAGTCCGTAAAGCAGCAGCAATACTTGCCAATACGCCTTATATGGTTTTGCCTAAGGCGACAAATATCACCTTTAATATCGAAACTCCAGTAATTTTCAACACGACTGTCAAAACCGAAAAGAATTTGAGTACGGGTTCTTGGGAGTTCAAGGGTGTGTATGCCTATACCACGTTTGAAAATGACCCAGACCTTGGCCGAATTTACGGCTTTGCTGCAACGGAAAGCGATGGCGTTAAGGTGGGGCAGTTTGTAAAGGTGGGGAGTGGAGCTTGGTCCCCTGCCATGCGAGCCTATTTGGTTCACCATGGTGCCACTGTTGCCGCTAAAACGCGTGGTAGTTTGGAATATTTTGGCTTGGATAATCCGCTTGAAATTGATATTGAATTTGTCGATGACAACAACAATGTGGTTGAAACGGGTATGCTCAATACGGTGACTGGTGAAATTCGTATGGATCGCTGGTTCGACTTGAATGGTCGCAAGCTGAATGCAAAACCAACGACTCGCGGAACCTATTACCACAACGGAAAAAGAGAAATCATTAAGTAAAAGGAGTCTATCATGAATTTTAACGAAAAGAAAAAATATGTTGCTCCTGAAATGGAAGTGTTTGACATGGAATGCCGTTGCATTTTATGCGGTAGCGATAAAGATGTTGATAATGGAGATCCGGACGAACTTATCGTTGAATCAGAAAACTAAGACTAGCTTTAAGAATAAAGTGTAAAGCTTCGCTTAAATCTTTAAATGGGCCCCATGGGGGCCTTTTTTTATGTTATCTTTGGGGGCATGGGTATGGTTCTGAAAAAGACAGATTTGCTTTTGTTTGAACTTTTGCGGTTCGCGCTAGATACAACAGGAGAATTGCAATGTTTTGCAGAAGCGCCGACAGATGCACAGTGGAAGGCCATTTATGAGCTTGCCAAGCGCCAGTGTGTGCGTGGCGTCGCTTTTTTGGGAATCAAGAAACTGCCTGAAAATGTTCGGCCTGCAAGGGCTTTGCTTTTGCGCTGGTCGCTTGATGCCGAGGCAATTGCCGGCAAGAACAAGCTTATGGACCAAGAGGGCGCGCGCCTGACTCAAATTTTTGAGGGGGCTGGCCGCAAGAATGCCATTTTGAAGGGCCAGGCGAATGCGCGACTTTACCCAGACGTACTTTCGAGGCAAGCGGGCGATATTGATATTTGGGTCGAGGGCGGTCGTAAGAATGTTTCTGAATTGCTTTACAAATTGAATTTGTTGAATGCGGAAACCGATGACCATGCTTATTCGCTGCACCACATTCATTTGCCCGAGACGAAAGACGGAATCGCTGTCGAAGTGCATTTTAAGCCGGCATCGGGAATCCCGTTCCGCAATGGCGCATTGCAAGAATTTTTGAATGAAGAAATTCGCAAGGCCGAAAAAGTGCCCGAGGGCTTTTATTCTCCGTCAATCAAGTTTGCGCTCTTGATGCAAATGGCGCACTTGCAGCAGCATTTTTATAGCGGTGGCCTTGGCCTTAGGCAGTATATGGATTACTTGATGCTGCTTCGGCATTCTACCGAAAGCGATCGCAGTGCGGCGGTAGCTATCATGAAACGCTTGAGCATGATGCGTGCTTGCGGTGCTGTCATGTGGCTGTTGCAACAGGTTTTCGGGCTAGAACAAAACTTAATGCTTTGTGCGCCTGACCGCAGGCGCGGTGAACGCCTTTTGAAACTCGCACTTGCGTTCGGCAATTTTGGCCAGTACAAGTCGAAACCCAAGAATGTTTTTGTGCGCTGGTACAAGGACCGCTTACAGACGCTTTCTTGGTTGCCCTTTGACCCGGTGAATGCGATTTTCAAGGAACTCAAGTATTGGCGTGCAACAATTTCGCTGATTCCGTTGCGCATAAAACGCCGTCGTGTGGCGCTATAGTGATTTGTTATATGGTTGATACAGAAAACGAAAGATTTTATAAGGTGGCAGAACATGTGTTTGCCGTGTCGGCGCAGGCAACTGTTGGCGACAAGATTTTTGCGGAATGCATGGACAATTACGCTCCTTTTGCGATTGAAAAGTCGGACGATTGCCTTTTTGCGTTGAATGTGCAATGTGGCGAGGCTCCCGAATACACCGAAGAAACCCGCCAGGAAGAAGAAGGTCAGCAGATTATTTGCGGGCTTACGGCTAAACAGGAATCGGCTTTTGATTTTCGCTTGTTTGGCGAGGCGATGGGCGTGTTAGTTTGTTCGACCGACTACAAAAAGGCTGAACTTTTTGTGCCCCAAAATCAAAAGTTGAGTTCTCTCAAGTTTGCGGTGAACAATTCGCTGATGGTGCTGTATGCAATCGCGACGGCTCCTTACAATACGGCCTTGTTCCATGCGGCGGTCGTGAGTTACAAAGATCGCGGCTACCTGTTCTTGGGCAAAAGCGGTACGGGCAAGAGTACGCATGCTAGGCTTTGGCTCAAGCATATTGCGGGCACAGACCTTTTGAATGACGACAATCCGGTGGTTCGCGTTTTTGATGGCGCACGTGCGGTTGTTTATGGCTCGCCGTGGAGCGGCAAGACGCCTTGCTACAAGAATCAGGAATTTGCGCTGGGTGGCTTTGTGCTACTTTCACAGGCTCCCTACAACAAGATTGCTCGCTTGCGGGGCGTGCAGGCTTTTGCTGCGCTTGTTCCGTGCATTTCGGGCAAACGCTGGGAAAGCGTGATTGCCGATGGGCTTCACAAGACTGAAAATGCACTTGCCATGAATGTACCGGTGTGGTATTTGGAATGCTTGCCGGATGAAGCTGCCGCAAAGTTGTGCTGCGAGACGGTTTCTGCTTAACAGGATTCATGATGCAAAAGAAAGATGATGCAATGATTCTTTCCGAGGCGATTCGCCTAGTGAGCGAAGGTATCGAAGTGACTTTCCCGGTGAATGGGCGGAGCATGCGCCCGTTTATCGAAGGCGGCCGTGACAGCGTGGTGCTTGTTCGCCCAACAAACGTGAAGCCGATGGATGTGGTGCTCGCAAAGACTGATGACGGTCGGTTCGTAATTCACCGAGTAATGGAAATGACGGGCGACCGTGTAACATTGATGGGCGACGGCAATTTGCTTGGTCGCGAACATACTGAATGTAAACAAATTTATGCTAAAGTAACGCATGTTGTGCATCCAAAAGGTTACAAAAGATCTCTTTACACGCCTTTTATACAATTTGTCCAAAGAATGTGGGTGAGGCTTTTACCTTTGCGTCGTTATTTGCTTAAATTATATAGAGTCTACATTCGAATCCGGAACCTCTAGAAGGAGAGTACACCATGCACATTAGAAAAGGATTTGTTCTGCGCGAAGTCTGCGGTGAACAGGTAATTATGGGCGAAGGCGTTGGCGCTCTCGATTTCGGGAAGCTCCTTTGCCTGAACGAAACGGCGTCTTGGCTTTGGGCGCGTGCAAGCGAACTCGGCGAATTTACCGTCGAAGCTCTTGCCGATGCGCTCTGTAGCGAATACGACGTTGCCGCCGACGATGCCTTGAACGATGTCAAGTGCATTGTTTCGCAGTGGCAAAACGTGAACGTAGTCGAATGAAATACCTTTCGTGGTTATGGAATAGGACGGAAGGATTCCGCCTGAACATAGCGCTCCGCATTGTATTTGGTGTGGGGCGAATCTCGCTTGGGCTGTTGATGGTATGGCTCAGCAAGCGCTTTATTGATGAAACGATTCGCACAGGTAGTCAAGATGACATTGTGCGCATGATTGCGTTGCTTGTGGCAACGGTTGTGGGCGCGATTGTCTTGCGCATTGTGTTTTATTATATGACGAATGTGGCCATGGTCCGCCAGTCGAATCGCTTGCGTTTGCAAGTGTTCGAGGGCTTGTTCTTGCGTAAGCTTTACGCGGGGGCGGAACTGCATTCGGGTGATGTGGCGTCTAGGCTTTCGAAAGATATCGAGTCGGTGTCGACCACGACCATGGAAACCTTGCCGCAAATGATTGTGACTGCGTTACAGCTGGTGGGCGCGTTCCTTTTGATGCGCTGGTTTGATCCGCGGCTTGCGTGGGCCTTGCTGTTGCTTACGCCGGTGGCGATTGTGCTCGGAAAGTTGGTGTCTCGCAAACTCAGGAACATGACGCTTGCAATTCGTGAACGCGAATCCAAAATCCAGATGCAGGTGCAAGAGGGCGTGGAACACAATGTGCTCATGCGTTCGCTCGAAAGCGAGAACTGGGTGGCGGGTCGCCTGGGCGACATGCAACAGCACTTGGAAAGCGATGTGTTGCGCCGTACGCGATTCACGACGCTTTCGCGTTTTGCGCTCGGGTCTGCTTTTGGGCTGGGTTACTTGCTGGCCTTTATTTGGGGCGGCCTTGGGCTGCGCGATGGGGCGATAACGTTTGGTATGATGACGTCGTTCTTGCAGTTGGTGGGCCAGATTCAGCACCCGATTCTTTCGATTTTGAACATGGTGCCGCAAGTGGTGCATACCACCGCAAGCATTGACCGCTTGGAAGATCTTGAAAAATCCAAGGAGCCTGAATGTGACGGAACGCCTATGGCGCTTGAAGGTTCGCTTGGGGTTCGACTCGAGAACCTGCATTTTGGCTATGCGGCGGGCCGGCACGAGGTCTTGGAAGGATTCAGTCACGATTTTGAACCTGGTTCCAAGACGGCGATTATGGGCAAGACTGGCGCTGGAAAGACGACTCTGTTCCGACTGTTGCTTGGCTTTGTAAGGCCCGATAGCGGGCGAATGTTAATTTATTCAAGCTCCGAGGTGTGTGCGATTGGCAAAGAGACTCGCACGAATTTTGTGTACGTGCCGCAGGGCAATACTTTGCTGAGCGGGAGCGTTCGCTTGAATTTGCAACTGGCCAAGCCCGATGCAAGCGAGCAAGAAATGTTGCAAGCCCTGCATGCGGCCTGTGCTGACTTTGTGCTGGATTTGCCCGATGGCTTGAATACAGAAATCGGCGAGCGCGGCCGTGGCCTGAGCGAGGGCCAGGCACAACGAATTGGAATTGCCCGCGGGCTTTTACGGCCTGGGAATGTTTGGCTGTTTGACGAGGTGAGTTCTTCGCTCGATGAATCGACGGAGCGCGAATTGTTCGAAAGGCTGTTTGCGACTTACCCCGACAAGACCATGATTTTTGTGACGCACCGTTCGGCAATGTCTGAAATTTGCGACGAAGTCGTTCGACTATGAAAATGCATCCGCTTAAACACTTTATAACGATTACGAAGCACCGGAACGAGGTGATTCGGCTTTGCTTTAAGGCCGGAATCGGGTTCCAAGGCTTGTTCCACGATTTGTCGAAGTACAGCCCGACTGAATTTATTCCGGGGGCCAAGTATTACATGGGCGATCAGTCGCCTAACAATGGGGAACGCAACGACAAGGGCTATAGCTTGGCTTGGATGCATCATAAGGGCCGGAACAAGCACCATTTTGAATTCTGGTATGACTACGAAATGGCGACCAAAAAGCTTGTGCCGATTGATATGCCGGACCGCTACATTAAAGAGATGTTTTGCGACCGTGTGGCGGCTTCTAAGACTTACAACAAGGCGGGCTATACGCAAGAATCGCCGCTTTTGTATTTGACTAAAAGTACGGCCCGCGAAAAGATGACTGAAAAGACTTACCGCAAGTTGCTTTACTTGCTCAAAATGCTTGCCGAAAAAGGTGAAAAAGAAACGCTTGCGTTCATGAAACGGACGAAGGTTCTGCCTGAAGCAGAAGTTTAAATTTTAGCGATAAATACGTTCAGGCTGAAGCCGCCGTGGCTGGTGGCGATGCATTTGGCGGCCGGATTGTGCTCGGGCGATAAGCCGGGGCACTCTCGCAGCAAGTTTGCGGTGCATGTGTATGCGGAGCCAGGGCGGTTGTCGTCTTTGGGCGCAAGGATTGCGACTGTGAGCGGTTTGCCGAGGGTGCGCAGGGCGCGGGCGAGCTCGGCGAGTCGGCGGCCAATGCGCGTGTAGAGCTTGGGCGCGTCAAAATCGAGACGCTTGCCGTAGGGCGGATTCAGAACGATAACGGGCGAAGATTCTCCGCACAGTTCGGCAATTTCAGGCGCGGTGTAGCTGAAAAAATCGCGGAGCTCTGGCGAGACGGGCGCGGGCTCGATGCCTGCGAGCGGCGAGCATTCCACATTGTGCTTGATGATTTCGACAGCCTTTGGCGAAATGTCGCTGGTGAGGATGCGCGCGATTAGATTCTTCGACTCCACGCCGTTCGGCGTTTCGCTCAGAATGACACGCTCTTGTTTGATGATGTGGTTCCAGGTAGCGGGCTTGAATGCGGGCTGGTGCTTTAAGGCGAAATCGCGGCATTTCCCTGGAATGATCCCGTTTGCCGTGTAAGCCGCTTCGAGGCTGAATGTGCCGCTGCCGGCCATTAAGTCAAGTAGACAGTAGGAAGTAGATGGTAGACCGTGGAATGATTCGAAAATCATCGCGGCGGCGATGGTTTCTTTGAGCGGAGCGTCATTCACGAATCGCTCGTGACCGCGCTTGTAAAGTTCTTCGCCTGCAAGGTCAAGCCAAATTGTGCAGCGGTCATCGACGAGGGTGACGAAGATGTTTTGAGGCTCCGGCAGAAATTGCTGTTCCCGGCCTTCGCCGGGATGACATGGGGCGTGCGAGTTGATGACGTTTTGCAGGCGTTCGGCGACGGCGTCGCTGTGGTACAGGCGCGAATGCTTGCAAGTCACGTGAATACGGAGCGAGTTGCTAGAAATACTCCTTTCGTCTCTCGTCTGTAGGGCGTAGCCCGTTCTCTCGTCTGATAAGTACAGCTCCCACGGAATTTCGGCGGCTTTCTTTTCGAGGTCGCGGAAGTTTTCGGCCTTGAAGTCGGCAATGTGCATTTGCACTCGGTTTGCAATGCGACTGTAGGCAACAACCTTCCACGCTTCGGTAATCTTGGCGGTAAATTCGACCTTGCCGTCGCCAGCAATACGAGGCTCGCTTTCGCTATCAGCGAATTCTAGCCCGAAACCCTGCAATTCGTGTACTAGAGTTTGTTCGAAACCAAGCGGTGTAATCGCCAAAAAACGGTGCGGCTTACCAATCACCTGCCGCTTGATGCGCTTTTCGAGGGCTGTAGAGAGCATGCTATGAATATAGAAATTGTTTCTGGGAACTCGTAACGTCTAGTTTTACTAGCTGCGTTGTAAAGTACGGTACGGTCGATAAAGGATTCGTATTTCCACTTTTATTTTTGTCTTCGTCCGCCAGCAGAAGGATTTCGTTGAGGAAATCCTTGATTGCGTCTTTTTTAGTCATGATAATACCTCCATCGGAATTCGGGTGCAGTTACTTCACCATTGCGAGTATCTGTTCTTTGGTAATAAGATTCAGTACTGAGAAGGCAGTCATTTGGTTTCCTAAATCCTTGAATGACGCTCCCACATGATAAACCTTGTCGTCGACGATGATGAATCGGTCGTGGACCTCACGCATATTTTCCAAACGAACTGTCGGGAATTGCCTGTTCAGACGGGCCTCTTCTTCCCTCATGGCGTGGGTGATTCTAGCAGAATAGATGGTAGCGTTTACGCCTTCGGCGCGTTTTGCCATAAGAGATAGAACCATGTCGTTTGCAAACGGATCAATAATGACTAGTTCTTTTTTCGCAGAACGTACCAGTTGCACAGCAAACTCGTAGCCGCTCCAATGAGCATTCGCCGGCAACAAACCCTCACTAGGTGGCAAGTTCGCCTTCACAAAGAAATCCACCTGCTTTTCGAGATAAATGACTCGTGAATCTAGTTTTTCTAGCCTGTTTTCGTGCGAAATGAGCCTTTGGTTGACGCTGCAACCTCGGAGCAGATGCTCTTTCAAAACTTGATTAGCCCAACGGCGAAATTTTGTCGCGACGGCAGATTTGACCCGGTAACCGAGTGATAGAATCATGTCCAGATTGTAGAATGGAATCTGACGCTTAACTCTTCTGGATCCTTCTATTTGAACTTGTCGGAATTTCCGACAGGTTGACTCCAGGTCTAACTCGTTTTCTTCATAGATATGACCAATGTGTTCAACGATGTTTGTTCGTGAAGTGCCGAACAACTCCGCCATCTGCGCTTGTGTTAGCCAGACGGTTTCGTTTTCAACCCGCACTTCGATGTGGAATTCTCCGCCCTCAGGTTGGTACACGATAATCTCGTTCTTTTCGGCAACCGGCAGAATCTCTTTTTCGCTCATAAAAAATCCTTGAATTTTGGATTAAAGCTCAAATCTAGATACCCAAATTGAAAATCGTGCAATCAGGTGATTGCAAGGTTTGTAAAAGATTTTTCTTGATTTTGGGGTGAGTGAGCGGGGTGATTCTTGTTGAAAAGTTCAAACGCTTGCTTAATTGGCATAAAGGAGATATATTCGTAGTTGCAAAAAACAAACTAAGTATATTTACATGAGTATCTCGACAAAGATGTCGTGGAGGAGTTGCGTATGCGCATGAGTATCGGACAAGCTTTGGGCATTAAGACGGCTGGAGATCGTCTGCGAGCTGCGGAACGTGCGGCTCTTCGCCGTGGCGTAAAAAAAGGTGCTCAACAGGAACGCGAAAAGAACGAAGCGGACAATGCTGCTCGCGATTCTAAGCGTGCCGATTACTTGCGTTCGCAGAATGTGCCGGAGAACGTGATTTCGGCGATGCTCGCCTTGAAGTAGCAGAACTCTTCCCCCATCCCCCCAAAAGATTTAGTGCCCGGATCCGTCGGATTCGGGTGCTTTTTTAGTCGTTTGCGCCTCCTTTGCGAAGGATTGCCGCGATAGAGGTCTATTTGCTTAGGGCTTGCCTTTTCAGATTGTCTGTGAAACGCTTGACTGCGGCGTATGTAACCCGACGACTGTTGCCCTTTTCAATGGACACCGGTCCTTCCAGCGGCTCGAACATTTTTTTTGTTCAGTTTGTTCTGCGTCTGCAGCTTCATTGTTTGTAAAATTTTTTCAAGAACGTCGGAAAAGGTTTTTCCGGTTATTCCCTTTAGCGTTTTGCCATGTATACATGCCGTACCCATCCAGCATTTTTTTGAGGAGTTATAATCGACATTACAACTGTAACAAGTTTGCAGGTGAGCTTCTTTGTATTTAGTACGGATGCGCTGTACTTGCTTTTGCTCAAGAAATTCCTTTAGTTGATTCTTGGCTTCTATTAATTTTTGAATGTATTCCATGCTGTACATCCAATCGTTATTTTGCTCTGAAAAACGGCATGCGTTTTTGTAATCGAAACCGATATTGCCTATGCCGTCTGCGAAAACTTCGATGTCGTGTTTCTTTAATAGTGACTTTAACCTTTTCCAGGGAACTTCTTTTTGACTGGTATTTGACCTTGACATGGATTCTCCTTAGTACCGATATTTCGAAAATATTTTCGGATGTGATAATTGTCAAGCGGATTAATGTTCCGGTGAAAATGGCGTGAAATTTGTATGCGGCTGGGCCGGCTGGACGGGTGCGAATTCTTGTTTTTACAAAAGTTTTACAAAAAAATGGTATTCAAATGGCTGAAAACGGCGTGTATAGTATAGATGGGGACCAAATCTCTGTCGCCTTACGGGAGTGCCCGTAGGGCCACCCTAAAACAAGGACACGCTAATGTCTGAAAAAGAAAATATTGAAATTCGCGATATTGCCCATGAATTCAATGTCATTGTCGATTCCGTAAAAGATAGCAAGAGCGACTTCATTCATGATCGCTATTTCCGCTTTGCTTTTGCAGAACCATCTCGCATGGCTGAACTTCTGACTCTGTTCTCGCGTCATAATCCCTCACTAAAGGCTTTCCTTGACACCATTGACCTTACGAGCCTCCGCGGTGCGAGTGAAAACCACTCGTGCAAATTATCCCGAATACTATCGCGATATCGGCTTTCCGTTTAAGGTGGAATTTCTTGATGTTGGGCATGCCATTGATGACGCTGAATTGAGGGACTTTTCGCCCACCACCCTTGTCGCCTTGACGGCAATGAAGTATATTTTTGATGTCGAGAAGTTCTCGATTACTTTCCGCGAGGCGGCGTTGCATCTGCTCAAGATGCAGAACACCGACGAAGGGAGAGATTTCATCAAGCAGTCGCTTTCGTATTTCTTTTGGAAGTGGCCCTACAAGAGCGAGGTAATCAAGATGGACAGTCCGGAAGCCATTGCAAATAAGGGTTACGAAACCTTCGGCGAGCATTTCTTCAATGCTGGCGCTAAACAAGAACGCGAAAAGAACGAAGCGGACAATGCTGCTCGCGACTCCAAACGCGCTGATTTTTTGCGCTCGCAGAACGTGCCTGACAGCGTGATTTCGGCGATGCTCGCCCTGAAGTAGCCGAACCCCTTCCCCTAAAAGATTTTGTGCCCGGATTCGTCGGATTCGGGTGCTTTATTTTTGCGCGTTTTTCTAGTTGTTTCCATTTTGGAAACAACTGCTTTAGGCCGGGTGGGCGGGAGTGTTTCCCCTTTTACGCAAAAAAGTAAGATTTCTGTGATAAAAAGGGCTTAATTTGCCCGTGGTTACGGAATAATTACCTATATTTGCGCGCATGACTATGCGGTTCGAAAAGAAAGTTTGGCTCTCTAGCCCCACCATGCACGGGGAAGAAATCAAGTACGTTACAGAAGCTTATGAAACCAACTGGATGAGCACCGTGGGTGCGAACATCAACGAGGTCGAGCGTCTGGCTGCCGAAAAAGTCGGCTGCAAGTACGCCGTGGCCCTTTCTGCCGGAACCGCCGCGCTTCACCTGTGCACCAAGCTCGCGGGCGAGGCCTTGTACGGCATGCCCAAGGTGGGCGAGGGGAGCCTCCGCGGCCACAGGGTGTTCTGCAGCGACATGACCTTCGACGCCACCGTGAACCCCATCGCCTACGAAAACGGCGAAGCCGTGTTCATCGACACCGAGTACGACACCTGGAACATGGATCCCGTCGCCCTCGAAAAGGCCTTCGAAATTTACCCCGACGTGCGTCTGGTGGTGCTCGTGCACCTGTACGGCACCCCCGCCAAAGTTGACGAAATCCGCGCCATTTGCAAAAAGCATAACGCCCTCCTTATCGAAGACGCCGCCGAAAGCTTCGGCGCAAGCTACAAGGGCAAGCAGACCGGCAACTTCGGCGACTACAGCGCCATCAGCTTCAATGGCAACAAGATCATCACCGGCAGTAGCGGCGGCATGTTCCTTACCGACAGCAAAGACGACGCCGAAAAAGTCCGCAAGTGGAGCACCCAGAGCCGCGAAGCCGCTCCCTGGTACCAGCACGAAGAAATCGGCTACAACTACCGCATGAGCAACGTGATCGCCGGCGTAGTCCGCGGCCAGATGCCCTATTTGGAAGAACACATCGCCCAGAAAAAGGCCATCTACATGCGCTACAAGGAAGGCCTGAAAGGCTTGCCCGTGGCCATGAACCCCTATGACGTGGGCAACAGCGAACCGAACTTCTGGCTCAGCTGCCTGATTATCGACAAGGACGCCATGTGCAAGCAGGTGCGCGGCGAAACCGACGCCCTGTACGTGCACGAAAAAGGCAAGAGCTGCCCCACGGAAATCCTGGACCGCATCGCCGCCATGAACGCCGAAGGCCGCCCCATCTGGAAACCCATGCACATGCAGCCCATGTACATGAGCCACGCATTCATCACCGCTAGCGGCAACGGACGCGCACGCACCAACGCCTACATCGCAGGCGAGTGCCAGGACAACGGCGCCGACATCTTCGCCCGCGGCCTGTGCCTGCCCAGCGACAACAAGATGACCCCCGAACAGCAGGATGCCATCATCCAGACCATCAAGGATTGCTTCGAGTAAGGTTTCGCTCTAATAATTCTTTCAAAGAAATCATCAAGCGCCCCAACTCTGAGTAAGTATATTCTCTACCATCTCTCTGCTTTTCCGTCATTGATTTTTCTGCGTTGGCTATAGCATTTGCAAAACTTCCTTTGTTTTGTTCAAAGTAGCCATGTAGTCCCTTTCTAAAGAATTCATCTGTCTTTTTGTATTTCACACTCTGGTTCAAATCGTTCAGAAGCTGCTCTTGATTGTCGTAAGGACGCGATGTGTAACGGAAATAGTAAAGGAAAAACAACTCTGTACAGCGATGCGTTTCGAAGAATTCGACCTTACAGTCAATGCCTTTCTTTGGCTTTTTGATAGGATTGGCATACTTTTTCTTCAACATTTGATATTGAGAATGTTCGGGCTCTTGGTCCTTCGTGTCCATGTCGATAACGCAGAAGATATGGTTGTAGCCCAAATCAATGCCCTCTTTTATCTTGGCCTCGAGTTCCGCTAGGTTCGTATGCTTGGGAAAGTCTGGTTTGATGGACAGATTTTTGAATACATCGCGCAGGGACATGAAGTAATAGAATTCAGTAGGCCCTTCTCCCAAGATAAGTGCTGTTTGATGTAATTTGCCCATATCAATCTTCCAGATTTATAAAGATGCTACCAAGTTCGGGCTTAGCTCCCAGTCGACCAATGCGATATGAATTGTAAAGGGAAAGGTTCTTATGTAATCCAAATGAATCACCGCGAGAATATGCCGACGATGCAGTCTCTTTGTTTTTATCAACAAACCATACAACGCCTCTGTTTTCATTAATCAAATCTTGAGACAAGAGCGTCGTTTCCTGACTTGTGATAATCAGCTGAGATTTGTCCGAGTTAAAAATGAAAACATTGAGATAATAATACAACAAGTCGTTGTGTAGATCCTCTCCTAATTCATCAAGGTAGTACACATGAGAGCCGGTAATCATGTCGTATAAAGCTTCTAGAATGCGTATGTATTTCTGGGTCCCTTTTGATTGCCAATTGAGAGAAATGTCAAAATCGCCATCGATGGAATGATTGATAAATGCTACAGAATCAACTGTTGGCTTAAGCAATTCTTCCTTCATTTTATCGGGAAAGTTTTCCTTTTTAATGCGTTCACGAAGCTCTGCTGATAAAAAACTATCTTCTGTACTAGGCCGATATCCCACAATGTTCAAGTCTGCCTTTTGTAGCATGGTGTTATAGAACTTGCGTTTCCTTGGATTATTATAAGCTTCCGTAAGGATTTCGACAATACCCTTTTCCCCATCACCATCCACATCATGATAATTGTCCATAATCCAATGATGTAGCTCATTGAAGGGGGCTATATCCTCTTTCAGCGCAGCCTTTCTGCAAACAGATAAGACACTATGGTTGTTCAATGTGTTCTCGCGAATACTTTCTTGGGTCTTAACCTGTAGTTTCAGACTGGTTCCAAACTTGATATCGGCCTGTATATTTTCGTCAACAAATGAACGTTCGTAGAATAATGATTTTGACTTGTTGGGGTAATAGTATAAAGCTTCATTCAAAATGTATTTTTCATTGAACTTTACGTCATAATCATACCTAATACCATTGGCGTAGAATGACACATGCATCTCTATGGGTTCGTTTTTTGTGAGAGCAAACGGGACGCTGTTATAAATTTTTTTGCTTGCATCTGATTTCGGTAAAACCAATATGCGAAACACTTCATTCAACGCAATAAGCATGTTCGATTTTCCAGAAGCGTTCGAACCATAAAGGATACCCAATTTATACAAGAAAACGCCATCGACAACTTCTGTAACAAGCTCCGATGAGGGGCCTTTGGCTAAGAAATTTAATTCTTGCTTGTCGCGAATGGAAAGATAATTCTTCACCCAAAAGTTTCTTATCATAAATGACCCTTTTTTGCAAAACAGGTAGTTGTACTACGAAAATATACAAAATTTTTATTTGTTGTAATTATATTTTATTGATTTTCGTAATTTTCTTACATTTTTGCTGTTAAAAAGTTTTCTTCTCCTAATGTTGGTTTGTTCGAACCCGCTGCTGTAAGTTTTTCGTCATTATTTTTAAAGTAAATTCACAATATACATGAATGTTTACTAAATTTGGTCTAAATTTGGCTTTCAAACTTAACCCCGAGGTCTGCGCAGGTGTACTCCCGCTGCCTAAAAAGAGTCCTTGATTTCTGCTGCGCGCTCCTGGCCATTGTCTGCCTGAGCCCGCTCCTCGTGGCACTCACCCTCGTTGGTGCAGTCAAAATGAAGGGCAACCCCTTCTTTACGCAACCGCGCCCCGGCCTTAACGAAAAGATTTTCAAGCTCGTCAAGTTCCGCACCATGACCAACGAAAAGGACGCCAACGGCAACCTGCTCCCAGACGATGTCCGCCTGAACGCCTACGGCAAGTTCCTGCGCTCTACCAGCCTCGACGAGCTCCCCGAACTCTTCAACATCCTCAAGGGCGACATGGCCGTAATCGGGCCGAGACCCCAGCTCGTGCGCGACATGGTCTTTATGACCCCCGAACAGCGCAAACGCCACACCGTGCGGCAGGGGCTCAGCGGACTTGCGCAGGTGAACGGGCGCAACGCCGTCACCTGGGAATCGAAAATCGGCTACGACCTGCAGTACATCGAGAAAATCACCCTCCTCGGCGACATCAGGATAATCCTCACCACTCTCGGCAAGGTGTTCAAGCGCGACGGAATCACCGAAGACGGTTCCGACACCGCCACCGACCTCGGCGACTACCTGCTCGCAAGCGGCAAGATCACCCGCGAACAGTACGACCGTGGACAAGCCGAAGCGAAAAAGCTCATTGCGGAGGCTGAGTAGGTATGCTGCTAAATTTTTCAGTTTCCATGTGTGTTTATGGTAAGGACAATCCTGTTCATTTCAAACAGGCTGTCGGTTCTATTCTTAATCAAACAGTCAAACCTACAGAAGTTGTTTTGGTCGTTGATGGACCCGTTCCAGATGAATTGGATGGTATCATTAAAAGTTATGAGATTAACCCGATTTTCAAGGTGGTTCGACTTTCGGAAAATAAGGGGCACGGAATCGCTAGACGAACAGGACTTGAAAATTGCACTAATGAGTTGGTCGCTTTGATGGATGCCGATGATTTAAGTGCTGAAAATCGCTTTGAATTACAACTCCAAGAGTTCGAAAAGAACCCAAATCTTGATATTGTCGGTGGAAATATAACTGAATTTATTGATAATCCTAAAAATATAGTCGGAAAAAGGATTGTCCCAGATTCAGATTCGAAAATTAAGGTATATCTGAAAAAACGTTGCCCGATGAACCAGGTAACGGTAATGTTCAAGAAGGATTCTGTCCAAAAAGTTGGTGGATATGTTGACTGGTATTGTGACGAGGATTATTACTTGTGGAACCGTATGTATCTTGCCAATATGACATTTGGGAATGTTCCTAAAATTTTGGTAAATGTCCGTGTAGGCAAAGATATGTATAAGCGCCGTGGCAGTTGGAAGTACTTTAAAAGCGAAGCCAAACTCCAATGGTATATGTTTAGAAAGGGGATTATTTCTTTGCCGATATACCTATACAATGTCATTATAAGATTCTGTTTGCAGGTTCTTATGCCAAATTGGTTGCGAGGGTTTGTTTTTAAGAAATTTGCGAGATCTTAATATGGGTCAGTTCATTCAAAGACTGAAATTTGTTCGATTTGATGATATTTTAGCAATTTTCCCAATGATTGCTTCGTTTTTTTTATCTCTTTTTTTTCGCCTACTTAATCGAGAAATTTGGCTTGTTTGTGAAAGAGAAAAAGAAGCTCGAGATAATGGTTATTGGTTTTTCAAATATTTGTGTGAAAAACATTCCGAAATAAATGCTGTTTATGCAATAAAAAAGAACTCTGTAGATTATCTAAAAGTAAAAAAGTTGGGAAAAGTTATTGAATTTGGTTCTTTTATGCATTGGTTGTATTATTGGTGTGCCAAATATAATATAAGCTCCCAAAAAGAAGGAAAACCGAATGCTGCGTTATGCTTTGTGTTGGAAGTTTATTTTGGGTTTCGAAAGAATAGAATTTATCTAAAGCATGGAATTATAAAAGACGCTCAAAGATGGATTTATAATGATATTTCTAAGCTGACAATGTTGTGCACTGCAGCGAAAAAAGAACAGATTTTTATTCAGGAAAATTTTGGATATGAAAAGTCTAAGGTCAAACTTACCGGGTTATGCCGCTTTGATAACTTGCTTTCTCCTCATGTCGTAAAAAGACAAATTGTCATTATGCCAACAATGAGGGAATGGCTTAGAGAAATATCATCCGAGACTACTAAATATGAAAAGTCTAATTTGTTTACGGAATCAGAGTATTATAAGGTATGGATGAGTCTTCTTCACTCAGAATTGCTACATAAAATTTTAGATGAGTACGATGTTAACGTACTTTTTTATCCTCACCCTGCAATGCAAAAATATTTGAGTGATTTTTCTTCAGCATCTAATCGAATAAAAATTGCCTCATCGCATTTTTTTGATATGCAAAATTTGCTAATGGAATCATCATTATTAATAACCGATTACTCTAGCATTTTTTTTGATTTTGCATATATGAATAAACCTTTAATATACTATCAATTTGATTATGAAAAATATCGTGAGGGACAATATCAGCAGGGGTATTTTTCATACAAAGAGGATGGTTTTGGACCTATTTGTTTCTCTGAAAATGAGCTTTGTGAAAAAGTTGAAGAATATGTAAAGAATAATTTTAAAAATTCAATATTATACGAAAATCGGTCTCGTGATTTTTATGCATATAGAGATTCGAACAACTGTTTTAGAACTTTTAAGGCTATTCAAACCTTGTAGGAGAGTTTTCGTATGAGTTCTGTAGAAATTTTATGTGCTACAATGCATCAGACTGATTTTTCAAAAATTAAGTCGATGAACATCCATTCAGATGTTGTTTTTGCTAATCAAGCTGATGAAAATTCTTTTAAAGAGCTTGAATTTGATGGCCATACGGCTAAAATGATAACAACAAAAACACGAGGAGTGGGCTTAAATCGTAATATTGCGTTGCTTGCCTCGAGCAAAGATATTCTCCTTTTTGCAGATGATGATGTAATATATGATAGTAAAATAGAACAAATTATTAATGAGGCTTATAATCGTTTTCCTGAGGCTGATGTTATTATTTTTGGATCTGCTTTTTCAAAAAATGGAGAAATATATAAAAAAAGGGTTCCGCCCAAAGGTCGCCTGCCTGTATTTAAATCTTTGAAATATGGAACGATTGCTTTGACAATCCGCAGGCAGTCGTTGTTAAAGGCTGGACTTTATTTTACGGAATTATTTGGTGGCGGTTGTGTATATTCACATGGTGAAGATTCTGATTTTATTTTGCAATGTTATAAAAAAAAGTTAAAGATTTATGCATTTGACTCTGTTATAGGTTGTACTGCAAAAGATTCTTCAACATGTTTTCATGGGTACAATGAAAAATATTTTTATGATACTGGCGCTTTAGCTAGGTTTGCCTTTGGCAAATTATCAATTCCTTACATGTTGTATATGGCACTTAGGATAAAAGAAGATTGTACATTGTCCTTTTTTGAAAAGATACATTTTTTGAAATTGGGCTATAAAAACTTTAATAATCTAATACCATTTTCAAATGAAATGCGTTAATTTATGGTTGAATTTGCAGTCCTTACCATATTTGTTTTATTTTTTGCTTTTTTTGCGGAACGGCATAATTCATTTCCGTTTTTCTTTCTATGTGTGCTTTCTTTGGCTCTGTTTTCAGGCTTACGAAATGAAAGCGTAGGAATTGATACGGCACAGTATTATATGGTTTATCACAATGTTCTTAGCGGAAGGGATGTGTATGGTATAGAAGATTCATTTCTCAACATATGTGTTTTTTTGCAGGCTATATCTAAGTCTCCTGCCTTCCTTGTTTTCTTTATGTCTTCTTTGACCAATGTTTTAATCATTTCACGTTTATGGACGTTGCGAAAAGAATGTTCTTTTTTTGTGATGGTTGCAATATATATATCAAGTTTTTATCCGGAATCAATGAATGTTATGCGTCAATTTTTAGCGGTCGCATTGGTTTTTGCAGGAACATATTTCCTCAGAAACAAAACGTTTTGGATATACATTATTTTTTGTACAATGGCTTTTCTATTCCACAAAACGGCGCTATTGGGTTATTTGCTACTAATTCTTTTCTTTATTGTTAACAAGGAAATAAATAAATGGCTTCGTTATGGAGGAATACTTGTTTTTTCTTTAGTTGTTTTGATTTCTTTCCCAACATTAATTTCACTAATAGATGCTTATTCTAGATATTTTAATCGTTCGGGATCGGGCATTGGTTTAATTATGCTATATAAAATAGTTCTTTTTTGCTTGGCCGTTTTTATTGCAAAATTTGGGTTTTATCAGCAATCTGGTGTTTTTTACGGAAAAGAAAAATTGAATTTGTCGTTTTCATTTTCATATGCGATAGGGCTAATTTTATGTTCAATAGGGACGTTTTTTTTGTTTATGGATAGGATTGCCTTGTATTTTATGATGTTTGAAATGCCTTTTTGGGGAAGTTTTGCTCGGTCTCGTTTTTATCCGTTATTTTACAGATCTTTGATATTCGTTCTTGTAGCCAGTTTGTATATCATGTATTTGATTTCTGATGGACAAAAAATATTCCCTTATTCAACAATATGGAGCGAGTAGATGTTGGTAAGTGTTGTTGTCCCCGTTTATAAAGTGGAACGTTACCTAGAAAATTGTATAAAAAGCATCCTTAATCAATCGTTCAAGGATTTTGAGTTGATTTTAGTTGATGATGGATCTCCGGATAATTGTGGAGAATTATGCGATTTTTTTGCTAGAAAAGATCCTCGGATAAGGGTCGTTCATCAAAAGAATGGAGGCCTTTCGAAAGCACGTAATTCTGGAATTGACATTGCAACGGGCGACTATTTAACATTTATAGATAGTGATGATTTTGTTTTTCCAAATTATTTGGAAATTTTGGTGAAAACAAGCGTTGCGTATGGGGCGGATTTGTCTGTATGTGGGTATTGTCGTTGTAAAGAAAATGATTCAATGAAGACTATAGAAGAATCTCTACATAATTCAGTTGAATTATTCCATGATGATAAGATGAATGTTTTCTTTACAACAAAAAAAATTGGTACAACGGCATGGGGAAAATTATATAAAAAGAAGTTATTTAAACATTTAAGGTTCCCTATTGGCCGATATAACGAGGATGCGTTCACTACGTATTTGACTATACATGAAGCGAATTTAATTTGTGTTTGTTCATATATCGGATATGTGTACCGTGAAAATGAGCAAAGTATTATGAATGAATCTTATTCGATGCGAAAAATGGATTCGGTTGATGCTAGTGTTGAACGTGCTTTATTTATTGAAAAAAATTACCCAGATTTGACAGGGCTTGCGTATAGGTCGATTATTTACTCGTGTAATCAAATTATCTTAAGTATGGGTCGTGCTAAAATATGTGATGTCTCCGTTTTAAGAAAACTTCAGCCTTTATATCGAAAATATTGGAGGCATTATATTTTCAAAAGGAGCTCTATTATAGGAAAGTTTTTTGCTTTCGGGGCATTTTTGAATGTTAAAATACCATTATGGTTTGTTAATTATATGGGGCTGTAGAATATGCCAAAAATTTCCGTAATTGTCGCTGTTTATCAAGCTGGTAAATATTTACAAAAATGTTTGGATAGCATAAGAAGCCAGACATTTAGTGATTTTGAAGTTGTTTTGGTTGATGATGGCTCTAAAGATACTTCTGGCCAGATTTGTGATGAGTACGCGTCTATTGATTCAAGATTTAAGGTTATTCATAAAGAAAATGGTGGCGTCGCTTCAGCAAGGCAACTAGGTTTAGAACTTTCTGAGGGGGATTACGTTATTCATGTTGATCCAGACGATTGGATCGATTCAGAAATGCTTGGAAAGATGTATCGTAATGCCGTTGAAAAAAAGTCTGATATGGTGATTTGTGATTTTATGAAGCATGTAAATGGGCGTTGCTTTGAATTTTCACAAAATCCAGGATCTCTTGAACATCAAATAGTAATGCAAAATTTTTTTGGAAGCTTGCATGGATCTTGTTGTAATAAACTTATAAAGAGATGCCTGTTTGACAAATTTGACATTAATTTCCCACAGAATATGAATGTTTGGGAGGATTTGTTTGTCTGTATAAAATTGACAATGCATGATATACGGGTTTCTTATATTCCGGAACCTTTATATCATTATATGTGCTCTGCAAATGAAAACAGTATTGTTGCTTCAATCTCTAGAAGAAAACTTGACTCAATGCTGTCGTTTATAGAATATTTTGATAAGCTTGATGGTTTTGATAAGTCTTTATTAATTAGGCGAAAAATTGAAGCGAAAAGAATGGCTTTTTTGTTAAAAAAAATGAAACGGAAAGAATTCTACGAAATATGCCCAGATATTAATGATTTGTATTATGCTAAATTTAGTGGCTTTAGAAAACTTGATCACCTTATACGTTTTTCATTGTTTTGTTCGTGGCCTATTTCTCGATTATGTTTTTCCTTATGGAAGATTGAATCATTACTTTTAAGAAAATGACTTTAAATGGTAAATTATGAATAAAATAAGACCTATTGCATTTTATTTGCCGCAGTTTTATCCTACGCTGGAAAATAATGCGTGGTGGGAGCCAGGCTTTACTGAATGGACAAATGTTGTTCAAGCACGCCCTTTGTTTAAGGGACATTATCAACCTCGTATACCACAGGAACTGTCGTTCTATGATTTGCGAGTTCCTGAAACTCGAGAACGACAAGCTGAATTAGCTCAAGAGGCCGGAATAGAGGGCTTTTGTTATTGGCATTATTGGTTTGGGAATGGCAAACGCCTTCTAGATCGGGTGTTTCGTGAAGTTGTTGAATCTGGAAAACCCGATTTTCCATTCTGCCTTTGTTGGGCTAATCATAGTTGGTTCCAGAAAACATGGAAACCTAATGCTCCGGACAAGTTGCTTATAGAACAAACATATCCTGGAATTGAAGATTATAAAGCCCATTTTATAGAAATGCTGCCTGCATTTAAGGACAAAAGATATATACGAACTAACGAGGGAAAATTACTTTTTGGAATTTTTGATCCACAAAAATTTGAAGATTTTAATAACTTCAAAAAGGTGTGGAATCAATTAGCTTCAGAACACCATTTACGTGGATTTGAATTTTTTGCGTATACACAGGGACGTAATCAATTAAATGTATCTGTGTTGCAAAATTATGACACAATTGTTTATGAAGCTATGAATGATGCTTATAAAAACTATCATTTTCATCGTTTTTCCTTCGAATGGTTTGTTTATCACATAAAAAGAATGTTGAAAAAACCGCTCAGAATGATCAATTATTCACAATATGTAGAAAAATCAATAGAAAGATTTGAAGAATTGGTAGATGTGATACCTTGCATTGATCCTATGTTTGACCATTCTCCTCGAAGTAAAGGTGTGCATCAAATTCTTCATAATAATGATCCTAAATTGTGGGGAAAACTTTGCTGTAAAACCCGTAAGTTGGTTGAATCTAATCCAAATAATCCTGACAATTTCATCTTCATCAAGGCTTGGAACGAATGGGGCGAAGGTAATTATATGGAACCCGATACTCGATTCGGCAAGGCGTATATAGAAGAAGCAGGAAAGGCTTTTAAATAAAAATTTTTATAATATAGATGACCATGGCAAAAAAAGGCTATTTCGTTTCATCCTTTTTTTGGAGTACTTTGTCAAAGGTTCTAAATGCAATCTTTGGCTTTGTGTCTGTGCCTATTTTGTTGGGGTATTTTGGTAAAGCCGATTACGGTATTTTGTCTATTGCTACTGCTTGTAATGGATGTATGCATTTATTGGACTTGGGCATGAATACTGGTGCGGTAAAGTTCTTTGCTCAATGGTCTGCTGAAGGCAGAAGAGATTTAATCCAAAAGGTCTCGAATACAAATACAACGTTTTACTTAATCATTTCATTCGTCAATATAGCCGGACTTTTGTTCTTAGCATGGTTTGGAGAGAGGTTCTTCTCAATTTCTTATGATCAGTTCCTTAAACTCAGAACATGCTTTTACATTTTGGCTCTTTTTTCTTCAGTTAGTTGGGCTACATCTGCATATACACAATTACTCACGGCTTTTAAGAAAATTGCTTTTACAATGCAGGTTAACAGTGTCATGCTGCTTATGCGTATAGCACTTATATTCTGTGTTCTTTTTTTCAAATTCTCCTTAATTGAATATTTTTTCTATCTCACGGCAATTGTTGCCGCGACAATAATACCTTACATAGTAAAATGCAAAAAGGATCGATTGCTCGATTCTTTAAAGCCTGCTTTTTATTGGAAAGAATTCAGTGCTGTTTTCTATTTTAGTCTGTCTATTTTTGCATTATCTTTATTTCAAGTTGCTGCAACTCAATCGCGACCAGTCATTTTAAGTATGTTTGCAGAAAGGGGGGCTGAATCGGTTGCCGATTTTAGAATTGTTGAAGTCGTGCCTCAGTTTATCATTATGCTTTGTGGCTCTCTTACTGCGATTTTCTTGCCTAATTCATCTGAAATGATTGTTAGAAATAATTTGGGCGAAATTCAAAATTTTATCAATACATGGACAACACGTACGACGATTTTTGTTTGTATGCTATGTTTTCCATTCATTGTTGCTTCAGAAGATGTTTTAAGTGCCTATGTTGGTTCTGAGTTTGGTTATCTTTCAAAATGGCTTGTGTTGTGGTGTTTTTTCTTGATTGTCCAAATGCATTCGACTCCGGCGTTTAGTTTTATTCTGGCAAGAGGCCGGACAAAAGTATTGGTTGTCTCTACTGCAATCGCATCTGTAATTTCGATTATTGTTAACATTTGTTTGAGCAGAATTATTCCTGTTGGTTCTGCTGTTGTTGGGTATGCTGTGTATATGCTCGGTTTGATAGGCGTATATTATCTGTATATTTATAAATATTATATCGGTCTTAAACGGTTTCCTGTGTTCAAGTCTTTTATGCTTCCGCTTTCTTTGGGGTTTCTTTCTTGTGTTTTCCCAATGTTTATTACGGTTCCATACATTGAAATATCAAGCATTAGTAGAATTAATTATATATTTCTATTTTGTATCAAGTCTTTGTTGTGGTTTTTACCGTATGTCGGTTTGTTGTTTGCATTACGTGTAGTTAAAATTTCTGATTTAAAGGGGCTTATTAATGGGCGTGGTAAATAAGTTGAGTGAAATCTTTAAGGCTCTTCGCCTGGCGAAAAAATTTTATAAGGCGGGAGGCTGCGTTACTGCAAATATCGCGTATCCGCAGTATGGAAATATTCTAGAGGGTAGGCGAATTTGTGTTACCGGAGGTGGCTCTGGCATCGGTTTAGCGATAGCAAAAAAATTTGCCCAATGCGGAGCAAGAGTCTTGATTACTGGCAGAAACGAAGAAAAGTTAAGAGCGGCCGTAAAGGAAATTGGATCTAACGGATTTTATATTGTTTGGGATGTTTCTAACGTGAGTTTAGCCGAGGAAAAATTGTGCGATGCATCTAAAATTCTTGACGGAAATATTGATATTTTAGTGAATAATGCGGGTCTTGCCCCTTCAAAATTTTGGGGAGACGTGGATGAAATTGAATGGGATAGAATTTATAGCACAAATTTGAAGGGAATGTTCTTTTTGACGCAACAAATTGTCAAGAAATGGAAAAAATTGGCTTTCTCAGGATACAAAAAGGTTATCAATATCTCTTCTCAGGGCGGATTTGTGGGAGCCACGTACCCTTACCGAATGGTCAAGTGGGATGTCCGGGGATTGACAGAGGGGCTCGGAAAAACACTCGTTAAGGACAATATAATTGTCAATGCGATTGCCCCTGGCGTAGTAAAAACATCAATGCAAGAATTTTCGCTTAATCAAGGAGACAATTTGTATACCAACCAAAATCCGATTCAACGAGTCTGCTTACCCGAAGAAATTGCCGAATTGGCGTTGTTCCTTGCAAGTGATGCAAGTAATTTTATTATTGGTCAGACCATTGTGTGTGATGGCGGTTACATTTTAAAATAAGGGCTTTTGTATGTATTCTCAAGCAAAAAATGTTCAAATTGTAACCGCCCTTCTCAAAGAGCATGGCATCAACCAAATGGTCGTAAGTCCCGGTGGAACAAATGCTCCTTTTGTGAAAGGGATTCAGGATGATCCTTTTTTTACGCTCTACTCCGTAGTTGACGAACGAAGTGCTTTATATTTTGCTATAGGCATATATCTAGCTACTGGCAAGCCTGTCGCTATGTGCTGCACTAGTGCTCAAGCCACCCGCAACTATGTTCCTGGCTTGACGGAAGCGTTCTATAAACATGTTCCGATACTTGCCATAACTTTTTCCAAGCATCCTCAATATACGGGTCAAGATTATATGCAGGCTCCGAATCAAACTTCGCTCCCAGTGGATTCGGTCAGAAAGTCTTTCTCGCTGCCGTATGTATCAAATGAGCATGATCGACTTCATTGCGAACGCTTGGTAAACGAAGCCATTCTTGAGTTGACTCATATTGTTCCCGCTCCAGTGCAACTTAATGTTCCTATGCTTGATAATGAACTCGGCTTATATACCGAAGATTCTTTGCCGAGTATCAAGGTAATAAAGAGATTTTCAAAAAATGATGTGTCTGCAGTAAATCTTGATGGCAAAAAAGTATTGATTGTTGTTGGCGAAAATTGTGGCTATGACGATAATGCGATAAAGCTGTTTGCCCAAAAGAATAATGCTGCTATTTATGTCAACCAACTGTCTAACATGCGTAATGTTTATACGGTTGAAGGAAATTTGATTCTCTCCCGCATGAGTCAGGAAGATTTTGACAAAAATCTTTGCCCGGATATTCTAATAACGATTGGCGGACAAACTGGAGATTATCCGTTGTATCATAAGCTCGCAGAAACAAAATGTGAGTATGAACATTGGCGAATTTCTGCTGGTGGCGAAATTGTTGACACCTATGATCATTTGACAAAAGTCTTTGAATGCGCGCAAGACGATTTTTTTAATAACGTTAATGGAACTTGTGCGAATAATGGTTATTTAATGACCTGGAAGTCTTATACAGATAATTATAACACATCTATAGATCTACCGTTGTCCAACGCGTTGGCTGCGCAGCAACTTTGTGATAATATTCCCGAAAATTCATATGTAAATTTTGCAATTCTTAATTCTCTTCGTGTATGGAATTTATTCCATTTGAAAAATCGGGTAAAATGCTTCTGTAATGTGGGTGCGTTTGGGATTGATGGAGGAATGTCAACATTCTTCGGTCAGAGCGTTGTAACAGATGAATTATGTTATATGGTTATTGGGGATTTGGCGTTTCTTTACGACATGAATTCTCTATCAATCAGGCATATTAAGAATAATGTCAGAATTATTCTTGTCAATAATAATGGTGGAATGGAATTTAAATACGGTTGCGATGCGCAGAAAAAGAATAGTATAGACCGTTATATTGCAGCAGCCAATCATTTTTCTAACGCTGATGGATGGGCGATGTCAAATGGATTCAAGTATATTCCTGTGAAGACAAAGGAAGATTTTTTAGCAAATGTGAATATCTTGAATAAGTCTTCAGATGCTCCAATTCTTATGGAAATATTTACGGATGACGAAAAAGAAAATATTGCATATACATCTATAATGAGAGCCAATGATTATAGAACTTTTGCAGATAAAGTAGCGAACCGTCTGAAAAGTAAATTGAAAAAGATTATTTGAGTTTGAATTTAATATGAAAAAATACATCATTATTTCTGATTTTAGTCTTACAGCACGAAATCGTGGCACTGCGGCACTGGGTTATGGTTCCTTGGCCTTTTTACGTGAAAAAGGGTATATGGAGGAAGGACAAGAAGTCATTTGCTATAGGATTTTACGTAACCCCTTTCGATGCAGTTTTTTTCGAAAGAAAAGTGAATCCATTAATGTTCAAGGAACTTCTGTTACATTTAATTATTTAACGACGAGCGTTTTTGAGTATAAACTTTGGAAAAAATTTGGGATTTCTTTTCCCTTTAGTGCATGGGGTAAAATGGTAAGGAATTTGGCCCTAGTTGCTGCGATTAATGGTGGGGATGGCTTTTCTGATATTTATGGCGTGAGGTTGTATAATTCCCGCCTTTGGGAAATTAAACTTGCTAAGCAGATTAAAGTCCCTGTAATTTTGTTGCCGCAAACAATAGGCCCTTTCAAAGACCCCAAAATATTGGAAGAAGCCAAGCAGATAATGGAATATGCTTCTGCTGTTTATGTTCGTGATTCAAAATACACCAAAGAACTTGATAAAATGGGAATCAAGTACGAACTGACAAACGACTTGTCGGCGTATATGAAACCTGAGCCTTGGGATATAGATATCAAGCCGGGTTCTATCGGAATCAATGTGAGCGGTCTTGCGTATTCCAACAATTTCCGCGACCTTGCTGGGAAATTTGCTGCTTACCCTGAATTGATGACTAAATTGGTTCAGCATTTCCAGAAAAAAGGTAAAACAGTCTATCTTATTCCCCACGCATACGGCTATAATAATCCAGAATGGGATAATGACGACATGATTTCTAGTCGGGAATTCTATAACTCGCTAGAGGATAAAACCAATGTCGTACTGATTGATAAAGACCTGATTTCTCCGCAAGTCAAATACGTGATTTCAAGGATGTCGTTCTTTATCGGCACCCGAATGCATGCCAATTTTGCGGCAATCTTTACCAAAGTCCCGGTATTTGGCTTGGCTTACAGTTTCAAGTTCCAGGGGGCTTTTGAAAATAATGGCATATACAATCGAACCGCAATGATAAACAATATCACCTCAGCCGATATCCCTGGGATTATTGACCAGATTGATAAAGCGTATGAAGAAGATGTGGGGGAGAAACGGTCTTAGACTGTTTCGGGAGCCGGCGAGTCCGGCGGACATCTTGTCTCCCGCATCCGCGTTAGGGATCGAAGCCCGAAGGGCCGGGAGGGCCGCTCGTATCCCGCGCTCGGCCCTCAGGTCCTTCGGCTTCGCTCAGGATAAACTCGGCCGCGAGAGCCCGCCCCTGCGCAGCAGGGAATGCCCGTTTCAAATAAAAAGGTTATATTGTAAGTATGGATTATTGTGCTTTCGCTACTGACAAGTTTCTCAACTCTACATTCCTTAACACCTGCGTGTTGGGCTTGTTCTCTTTGCTATTGGCTGTGGCAACGGTCGTGATTGCGGTCTGTCAGTATCGTTTCCAAAAGAATAGCCATGAGCAAAAGCTTTTGCTGGATCGTGAAAACAGAATCCTTGATATCTACAAGGTTTTCGGCGATTGTGGGCGAGTCTTCATAACGAAATACCCGAGCGCAAATCTCAAGTTGGGAATTTTGCCAAATGAATTAGAGGTAAAAAAGCAACAGGAGCATCGAAGCCTAGTCTGCAATACGTTTGGCATGGCGAAACTAATCTTTAAATCTGATCCGGCGATTATAGGTCAATTGGAAAAGATTATGAAAAAGTTCCTTGAACTGAGTTCAAGGGAACTTCAGGTTATCCTTGCTCAAAGAGAAGTGTTTATGAAGGCTTTTGAACAGGTGAGGGTTGCTTTCGCTGATAAGGGCGTTGTCACTTTGCAAGATGTTTGGCTGAATCAGGATGCGTTTGATATGCTGAATAAGTTGAGTAATACCCAAGATGTTGTAGATCTTGAGAGAGGAATAGAATCTTTCTGGAATAACGAACTCTCCGACGATAATTTCGACAAGTACTTTGAACCGTATATCAGCAAAATTCCGAGGAATGCGCTAGAATAGCGTTTTTAACCTGTGCGTTAAACTTTTTTACAAACCTTGCAATCAACTGATTGCACGATTTCCATTTCTAGTGTCTAGATTTGTGCCTCTTGAAAATTTGATGGAGGTTTTATCATGACTAAAAAATTCAAGGGCAAAACATATCTCGATCCCAAGTATGACCCGGCTTTCAAGGAACTTTGATTTTTCTCTAAAAATAAGTATATTTTGACAAGGCAGGAAAAGGCTATGAAACGTGACGAAGAATATAGAACGCGACTGGCTAGCGGCGTTGTCAATGCCGAACTCAAAGTATATAAAGCTTTGATTGCGGCAGGAAAAATCACAGCAGAGGATGCTGTACAGGTCTCGGGGTATCCCAAAGAAATGTTCAATTCCAAATAGCCCCTTTCTGCACCTTTTTTGTACGCCCCCTGTAAGCATATAATAATTTTTCCTATATTTGCATCCAAAGTTGTATTTATTGCATTTTGGAGACTTACATGGCCGATAGTGAACAGCAGACGATTGTGGTTGGTGCACAGGCCCAAACGGCCAACAACACCATCACATTGCTCGAAGCTTTGTTTATTTTGTGGAAAAAGCGCTTTACCCTGTGCCTGTTTTTGATTGTGGGCGCTGTGGTGGGTGTCGTGGTTGGCCAGTGGATTCGTCCGCAGTATACAAGCGATGCTCTGTTGCAGGTAGACCCCAAGGGCAATAAGGCCGCAAACCGTGCCATGGGCGAAATGGGTGCAATCCTCGATGTGGCAAGCCCGGCCGATGCCGAAATTCAACTCATTAAGAGTCGCCTGGTGCTGAGCTACGTGGTGGCTCAAGAACACCTGAACTATTCTGCAACGCCTACGAGTGCGCTGAACCGCTTGTTGCACCGTGAAGGCCGCATGGATATCGACTTTTTGTCTATCCCGGATTTGGCCCGTTCCGAAAAGTGGCGTGCCGTGGTCACGGGGGGCGACTATTATGCCGTTTACACCGAAGACGATGTTAAACTGGTCGAAGGCAAGGTGGGCGCTTTGCTCAAGGCTCCGTATGCGGGCGATACTTTGCAGATTCGCGTGAGCCGCATGAAGGCGTCTCTCGGCGAAGAATTCAGGATTGGTCTTAAGAACCCTCTGCTTGCGGCACGCGGACTTGCCGGAGCCCTGAAGGTGGCTGAGAAGGGGAAGCAGACTGGTGTGATTGGTGTGTCTTATTCGCACCGCTATCCCGACCGTGCAGCCTCTATTTTGAACACGGTTGCCAATACCTATGTGCGCCAGAATGTAGAAATGCGCAGTGCCGAGGCCGAAAAGACTTTGGAATTTTTGGAATCGCAGTTGCCGGGCATTAAGGCCAAACTCGACAGTTCCGAAAAGGTTTTGGCCGACTACCGCCATAGCATTGGTTCTGTGGACATGACGGGGGAGACTAGAGCTCACTTGGATAAGGAAATGGACTTCCAACGCCAGTTGTTGCAGCTGGAACAGCAGCGCCAGCAGGCAACGCGCCTGTTTAAAGAAGAACACCCCTCGGTGCAGACGATTGTAAAGCAGCAAGACAAATTGCGTGGCGAATTGGCTCGCCTCAAAAAGAGTGCAGAATCTATGCCGGAAACCCAGCAAGAAATGATTCGCCTGCAAGAAGATGTGGCGGTGAACAACGCCCAATACACGACTATGCTCAACAATATTCAGCAGTTGCGCGTGGTGCGCGCGGGTGAGGTGGGTAACGTGCGCGTGGTGGACTTTGCGCAGATTGAACCCATTCAGAGTAAACCGAAAAAGTTCAATATTCTGGTGTGTAGCATGGCGACGGCTTTTATGGTGGGTGTGCTGTGGGTGTTCTTGCTGCGCATGATGCGTAACGGTGTGCGTAGTTCGCAGGAACTGGAGCATGCGACCGATGTGAGTGTGTTTGCGAAGATTCCTGAAAGCAAGAATAAGTTGTTGCGCGACAAACGCCACAAGTTGACTCTTGTGGAAGCCTCCCCGAATGACCAGGCGAGCGAGGCGTTCCGTACCTTGCAGACGGCGGTGGATTTTTCGCTTGCCGAAGACCAGAAGGTGCTCATGGTGTGTGGCCTGGTGCCGGGCGTGGGTAAGTCTTTTGTGACCAAGAATTTGGCGGCAGTTTATGCTATGAATGGCAAGCGTGTGTTGCTGATTGATGCCGATATGCGCAAGGGTGTGATTCGCAGTTCTAAGCATGCTGGTTTGACCGAAGTGCTTTCGGGTAAGGTGCCGTGGCGTGAAACTGTGGCCGACACCCGTTGTCAGAATTTGTTTGTAATGGGCTGCGGTAAGCGCCTTATGTCGCCCAGCGAACTTTTGCGCCACGATACGTTTAAGAATCTGCTCGAAGAAATGAAGGCCGAATACGACATGATTCTGGTGGATACCCCGCCAGTAAGCATGGTGACCGATGCCGAACTGATTTACCCGTTGGTGGACTTTGCCCTGATGGTGGTGCACTATGGCACCGATTCTGTGGCCCAAGTCAAGGAAAATTTGGCGAATTTGCGCCGCTATGCCGACAAACCCTGTGCCTTTGTAATGAACCACTGTGAATACGAACCGGGCCATTATTATGGTTATGGGTACTATGGTCATGGTTATTACGGTAAGGGTTATTACAGCAAATCGTAATAATTTATTATATTTTTGCTATTAAACACGGTTACCGAAGAAGGAAACAACTCATGAAAAAAATACTTGGAATGGCTCTATTGGCTGCAAGCTTTAGCTTTGCCCAGATAGGCATGGAGGGCGGCTCTGACGGTCTCCACCAGATTAATGCCAAGACGCTTGGCCAGTGGAACTTTACCATTGGTACAGGTGGCAACATCTCTCTTTCGTCGTGGGGCCTTTCCCGTGGCGGCATGTTTGAGGTGAATGGTCAAACTTACAGCTATAATGACTGGGACTATAGCCAGGCCGGTAACTTCTTTGTAGGCATTGGTTTGTTAAACTGGTTAGACGTGGGCGCTATTTTGCCAGTGTACTACGAACATGCTAACTCCAAAGGACCGGCTGGTACAACGAACCAGTGGGCCACGAGCCGCGGCGACTTGGACCTGTGGTCCAAGATCAGGCTCCCGCTCGATACCAACAATGTGTTCGGCGTTGCCTTGATGCTTAACATGTATATTCCTACGGGTGAAGAGGCTGCCGGTGTGCGCCCCCGCCATGTGTGGTACTTGAACAGCGATGGTTATACTCACCCCTTTACTGCTAACGACTGGGTTTTTGCCGCAGGCCTTGCTGGCACGTGGGACTTTACCAAGTGGGGTAAGCCGTTCCGTATTAACTTGTCGGCTAGCTACGTGTACCCGCTCGACCAGGACTTGACCAATGTGCTTATGTACAGCGCTGGCGTGAACTGGATTCCGAAGGACTGGGTGGATGTGTTTGTGGAATACTCCGGCGAAGCTCGCTTGCAGACCAAGGGTATCTACAAGTTTGAACCGAGCGAAGACCCGATGCTCATTACTCCGGGTTTCCGTTTCCACCTGCCGTATAACATCGACTTTGCTATGGGACTTGAAGTGGCCGTGCGTACCTTCAAGAACCTTGGCTTCGATCACGAAGACGAAATGGATGGCTGCGAAGACCGTGTAATCCGTTACACGAGCCGCGAGGGTACCGAAGTCACGTACTGCTATGCTCCGACTCCGCTTATTTCGGGTGCCGCACTCCTCACTTGGCGCTTTGGCGCTGACCTGTGGCGCGATTCCGATGACGATGGCGTGAACAACAACAAGGACAAGTGCCCGCATACCAAGAAGGGTATTAAGGTTGACTCCGAAGGTTGCCCGCTTGATACCGATAAGGACGGCGTGGTTGATTCTTATGACAAGTGCCCGAACACTCCGGCTGGCGTGTCTGTGAATACCGATGGTTGCGCCGACAAGGATTCCGTGATTTTGACCGATGAAAACTCGATGGTGGATTCTGCTGCCTTGAACGCCGCCGAACGCGCTCGCTTGGATTCTCTGAACCGTCTCGATAGCGACAAGGACGGCATTCCGGATGTAAGCGACAAGTGCCCGAACACTCCGGAAGGCATTGTGGTGGACTACTTGGGTTGCATGCTCGACTTTGACAGAGATGGCGTTCCTGACAATGCGGACAAGTGCCCGAACACTCCGAACGGCGTGAGCGTTGATAGCACCGGTTGCCCGATGGACTTTGACAAAGACGGCGTACCTGACAATCTGGACAAGTGCCCGAACACCAAGGAAGGCCTTGCAGTAGACAGCACTGGTTGCCCGTCTGATACCGATAACGATGGCATCTTTGACGGCCAGGACAAGTGCCCGGGTACCGCAGCTGGCTTGCCGGTTGACTCTGTGGGCTGCGTGCTCGACGGTGACAAAGACGGCGTTGCCGACAACCAGGACAAGTGCCCGAACACCTTGGAAGGCATTGCTGTTAAGGAAGATGGCTGCCCGGTGAATAAGAAGGAAAACCTGGATGAACTCAAGAAGGGCATTCAGTTCCAGACCGGTTCGACCAAGCTCACCAAGAAGAGCTACACAACTTTGAACGACATTGCCTCGCTCATGCGCAAGGTCAAGTCTGCTAACCTTGAAGTGCAGGGTCACACCGATAACACCGGTTCTGAAGCCACGAACCAGAAGCTTTCTGAAAAGCGTGCTCAGGCTGTGGTGGACTTCTTGAAGAAGAAGGGAATCGAAGCTGACCGCCTGCGTGCTATCGGTTACGGCTCTGAAATGTCGATTGCCGACAACAACACCAAGGAAGGCCGCGAACAGAACCGCCGTGTGGAACTGGTTCCGTTTGAAAAGTAATTCTTGCTACTGACAACGGGTCGGCTCCGCCGACCCTTTTTTTACGCCCTATTGTCTTCCCCGGCTTGACCGGGGACCTCCTCTCGGATCCTGAATATGAAGCACTTGATTATTTGCATACTGATTCTCGCAGTTCTCTGTCCTGCTCAGTCCACGTTCTCTTCTGAGCGCAACCGCAATTTGCGTACGCTTGACTACTTGCCCATGCTCATGGACTACCACCGCCATACGGTGGGCGAGGCTCGCCAATTCTTTACCTACCCGCGCCGTAATTACAACTTTGTACGTGATTTTGCGAACAAAGAAAGTAACGCGATGGTGTACTATGCCGATTCCATTGGCTCAGGTAAAGACGCTCACCGCTTTGCGATTGCTGCGTCACCTATGGTAGGGCTCGATTACCGTGGTGGGGAAGCGTTAGGCGATACCATTTGGCCGGGCATCGATGGCGGATTGTATTTGCGTGGCTATGCGGATTCGCTGGACTTTGATTTAGACGCCCGCATTTATGCCGAACAGCATGCGGCCAAAAAGCCCAAGAGCTTTGACGGCGAGGTGTTCGATGTTCAGACCGAAGATGGTAATGCCGGTGCTGACTACGTGAGCTACGCCCGTTACCGTGCGCACTTGGGGCTGAACTACGCCTGGGCGCGAATCTCGCTTGCCCGTGATGTTTTGCACTGGGGGCCGGGCTATTATAATAATCTCACGTTCAACCAGTTTGCGTTGCCCTACAACATGCTCAACCTGGACTTTACGTTTGGCCCGCTCCGCGTGTTTAGCGTGTATGCCGACTTGCGCGTGAACAGTTGGAGCTATAGCATGGACAACTTGAACGACCGCAATCTGTATGCGCACCGTTACGAACTTGCCTTGGGTAACTTGACTGTGGGCATGAGCGAATTGCAGGTGCTGTACAACGAAAACAAGCCCTGGCTTTTTGTGCCGTTGGTGCCGCTCTTTATTGAAAAAGGCAATTATTCTGAACACGTAAACAACGGTGCGCTTGCTTTTGACTTGAATTACCGCCTGTTTAATGCGGTGCGTGTTTACGGCGAATTCTTCTTGGACGATATGGAATCGCCGATGGCCGTGTACGAAAACAAGTACAGCAACAACCGCTGGGCGGGCATGCTTGGCCTGCAGGCCGGTTACGACTTTGATGTGAACGGTCATGCGCTGCAGGTTGGGACGATTGCCGAGATTGCCCGTGTTGAACCTTATACCTACTGCCATTACGACACCGCTCAAGCGCAAATGGCTCATTTAGGCCAACCGCTCGGGAACCCCAATGGTCCGAACAGTTTGGCCATTGATTGGACTTTGTATGGCCAACTCCAGTTGGCGGGGCTATCCAGCGTGTTTGTAGGACTCCACAACAAGTGGCTCTGGAAGGGGACCGATGCCGGTAGCGATGTAGAAGACCCCTACAAGACCATTCGCAAACGCTTTACGCATGACGCTCCGCTCCATTACTCCCTGACACCCGCCGTCAGTTACCGCGGCAACCACGTAGCTTTCTTCGGGGAATACGGATTCTTTGACGACCGCTACGTCAACCTCCGCGTCATGTTCATGTTGTAAACTTTTTTTACTATATTTGTCACAAGTTAATCTATAGGGGCAAAATTCCATGTCAAAATATTCGCAGCTCTTTACGAATTTTAGACTTCGCAAGAGGCTTTTGGCACTAGTCGATGCGTTTATCGTCTTAGTGGCCGGTTTGTTGGTGAATTTGCCGCTGCCTATTTTTTCGGACCGCATTGGTCGCGCTCAGCTGTTTTCTTTTTTGCTCCTTTGCGCGTTCTGCTGTTTTGCTTGCCAGCTTTTGTTCGGTGCATACAATAAATTGTGGCGCTACTTTAACTTGCGCGACTACCTGAGTTGCGTCAAGGGAATTGTGGGCGGTTTTGTTGTAGCTGTTGTTCTGTTTTATCTGATTTCTGGTACAGGGTTCCCGATTTTTTCTGTGCTCACCTGCGTGATTGCAACGGTGGGTGTGTGCTTGTTCCGTTACATGTTCAAGGGAACGTTTATTTCGCTGGTGAATGCGGGCCTACAAGAGGGCAAAAAACGCCGTACCATGATTATTGGTGCGGGCGAGGCCACGCGCGTGCTGCTCGATGAAATCAAGCGTTTGCAATCGCCCAAAGAAAACGATGCTGTGGGCGCTGTTGATACGGTTAATATGTACCCGGTGTGCTTGATTGACGATGACCGCTACAAGATTGGAAAGTTTTTTAACGATGTGCTGGTGGCCGGCGGTACAAGTGATATCGAAAAGATTGCGCGCTTGGAACGCATTGAACAGATTATTTTTGCAATTCCGAGTTGCCCGCCTAAAGACCGCGCGGTGATTCTCGATTTGTGCGGCAAGACGGGGCTCCCGGTCAAGATTCTGCCGTTCGTGGGCTGCTTGCAAGATGTCTCGGAGTCCGAAAAGTCCAACTATATTTCGCAGATTCGCGATATCAAGGTGGAAGACCTTTTGGGCCGTGAGCCGATTAAGTTTGACAATTCCGAGATACGCGGATTTATCGAGAACAAGGTTTGCATGGTCACCGGCGGCGGAGGCAGTATCGGTAGCGAACTCGTGCGCCAGATTGCCAAGTACAATCCGGCCCAGGTGATTATCGTGGACATTTACGAAAACAATGCCTACGATATTCAGCAAGAACTGGTCATGGAATACGGCAAGAGCCTGAACCTGGTCACGATTATTGCGAGCGTGCGTGACTACTTCCGCATGAATCAGATTTTCAAGAAGTACAAACCGCAGGTGGTGTTCCACGCGGCGGCTCACAAGCATGTGCCGCTCATGGAAAATAACCCGATGGAAGCCATTAAGAACAATGTGGTGGGTACGTTCAATATGGCGACGCTTTCGCTGATCAACAACGTCAAGAAGTTCGTGATGATCAGTACCGATAAGGCGGTGAACCCCACGAACGTGATGGGGGCCAGCAAGCGCTGCTGCGAAATGATTGTGCAGTTCTTTGCGCAGCAAAAGGATTGCCGCACCGAATTTGTGACTACCCGCTTTGGCAACGTGCTTGGCTCTAACGGATCCGTGATTCCGCTGTTTAAGCGCCAGATTGAGCAGGGCAAGCCCGTGACCGTGACGCATCCGGACATTATCCGCTACTTTATGACGATTCCGGAAGCGGTGAACCTGGTGCTCGAAGCCGCAAGCTTTGCGCACGGTGGTGAAATCTTTGTGCTCGACATGGGGCAGCCAGTAAAGATTGTGACTTTGGCCGAGAACTTGATTCGTATGTATGGCAAGGTGCCGTATAAGGATGTTGAAATCAAGTTTACGGGGCTGCGCCCGGGCGAAAAACTGCTCGAAGAACTCTTGATGGGCGAGGAAGGCCTGCAAAAGACCAAGAACAAGCTCATTTACATCGGCAAGCAGATTCCCATTGACCTGGATTCCTTCGTCGACCAGCTGTGGGATTTGAAAAACGCCGCGAGTGCAAACGACGACCAGAAGGCCATTCAGGCCCTCCACAAAATCGTCCCGACCTTCACGACTCCTGAAGAATTTAACAAAACCGTCATGATGCCCAAGGTATAGTGAGCGGTCTGCCCGCGCCCTGTTGCCGCGACCCAACCTCCGCCTCCCACCACCCACCCTAATCGCTGGGGTGCATAAGGGGGTAGACCTGTGTTCAGATTCGTTGCACCATCTGAACTAAATTATTTCTCACATTGTATTCTACAAAACCATTCTTTTGGTAGAAATCAACTAGTTTTGCGTCATTTTCTCTTTTTTCACATTCCAAAAACACCATCCCGCCGCCTACAACATCCTGGCATTCTTTAATTTTGGCCATACAAACATCTAGCAGGTTTTCTCCACTTATGGGATGTTGTATTTCGTTGGAATAATTCTTCCCAAGCTGAGCTATAAGATATGAAGACGCTACGTAGACATCACGATCCTTATCATAAGAGGCAAATTTCGCCCACTTACGCTTTGTACTCTTAGAAATGTCTACAAACTTTGCCGGTATTGAAATAGGCTTAATAGTCAATGAAAAGTATCCTAATAATTCCTGATTGATGGAAGACAGAACTAAATGAGTCATAGACAACTTCTGTCTAGAAAAGTTTTCTGCTTTCTTTTTCAGAAATGTTTCAACATCATCATTCTTTTGTGCAGGATTCGTTCCCAAAGCCGGTTTATACGTACTAGAGAAATTTTTAATTGCACCCTTTACAAAAGAACTTGCTTCGGATTCGAGCAAGTCTACAATTCGGTAGCTGGAAAAAACACGCATTATTTAGCAAACAATTTTTTGATTCTTCTCATTTCAGATGCTTTTTTCTTGGAATCCAGAGAAACCCACTTGGACTTTTTGCCGGACTTAACCAAAGCATCTAGCAAGGAATCAGCCATTTTCTGACTCCTTATCGAAAAATCTTTTGAAATGCTAGCTGTTGACATATTATACCTCTTTTAAATATAATAAAATCCTTAAGAAAACGCAAACTACGCTTTTCGAAACACAAATCTAGACACTAAAAAAGAAAATCGTGCAATCACCTGATTGCACGGTTTGTAAAAAAATAATGCGTGTTTTATTTGTTCTGCGAGTGTGCTAGAATTGGAAGTAGATGAATGGGCAGCTGTCAGCGCTCATGAACTGGTAAATCACGAAGATGATGAACGCCGTGGTTACGACCATGAGGGGAATCGGCTGCGAGGCGAACATGATGCGGTAGCGGCTCTTGATCTTCTTGGGAATCCAGTGGATGAGCATGCCCGCGATGAACACGAGGATGATGTTGATGTGCTCCCAGGCGATGGTGCTGAGCGTGCCCCATTTCCAGGCGCAGCCCATTTGCTGGACCATGTTCTTGGCGGTGTTCCAGGCGACTTCGTTGGCTTCGGCCGGGTCCAGGTTCGAGCCCGCGCGGAAGAAGAGTCGCGTGAAGGTGATGAACACGAAGGTGAGCGACACGTTCCAGGCCACATACAGCCAGTGGTAGGTTTTGTCGCTGAACAGGCGGTATACCCACACAATGTACAGACCGGTGAATAGCACGCCGAAGTAGGCTGCCGTAATCGCGAAGATGGCGGTGTGCGACTGTTTGAAGATGATGGCGCTCAGGGCGAACAGCACGAAGGCGGTAATAGTGCGGAACTTGAGGCTGCGCTTGCACCAGATTTTGTTGAACACCTGGCCAAAGCCGTTCAGACCGCCCCAAATAATGAAGTTCCAGCTGGCACCATGCCACCAACCGCCCACAATCTGGGTAGCCATGGCGTTCATGTTGGTGGTAATGAACTTGCGCGATTCGGGCCTAAAGTAGGCAACAACGGAAATGTAGGCGAACAGGAGCCCGAGCATGACGCCCACGAGTACGCTGCCCGAAAGCATAATGGCCACAAGGCTCAGAAATGCCATCCAGAAATACGTGCCCACGGTGGCGTTGCGGTTACCGCCCAGCGGAATGTAGAGGTAGTCGCGCCACCAGCTCGAAAGGCTGATGTGCCAACGACGCCAAAATTCGGTGGGGCTGAGCGCCTTGTAAGGGCTGTTGAAGTTCTGCGGCAGGCGGAATCCCATGAGGAGGGCGACGCCAATGGCGATGTCGGTATAGCCGGAGAAGTCGGCGTAAACCTGCAGTGAGTAGGCGAACAATGCAATCAGGTTTTCGAGGCCGGTAAACAGCAGGGGAGTGTCAAAGACGCGGTCCACAAAGTTGGTGGCCAGGTAGTCGCTCAGGATGATCTTTTTGGCGAGACCGTTCAGAATCCAGAACACGGCGATGCCAAAGGTGCGGCGCGGCAAGAAGTATTTGCGATACAGTTGCGGCACGAATTTGTCGGCGCGCACAATTGGGCCTGCCACCAGCTGCGGGAAGAATGTGAGATAAAAACCGAAATTCAGGATGTTGTCGACGGCCTTGATTTTACCGCGGTAAATGTCGATGCAGTAGCTCATGGCCTGGAACGTAAAGAACGAGATGCCCACCGGCAGAATAATGGTGTCTACCAGCGAATGCGTGCCGAACATCTTGTTGCTTGCGGCGGCGAAGAAGTTGTATACGTGCAGTTCGATGCCGGTAAAGTCGTAGAGAGCGTCCAAGAAGAAGTAGGAATATTTATAGTAGCACAGAACGAGCAAGTCGATGATGACCACGATGATCATCCAGAGTTTCTTTTTCCACTGCTCCTCGGCGCGTTCAATCCATTTGCCAATAAAGAAGTTCGCGACCACGCAGAAAATAAGGATGCAAACGTAGCTACCGCTCGTTTTGTAGTAGAAGAACATGCTTGTCGCAAACAAGAAGGCGTTGCGCAGCAGAATGCGGTTCTTAATCAGGGTGAGCGCCGCGAACACGCAGGCGAAAAATCCCCAGAAATAGAACTGCGTAAACAGCAGCGGACTGTTCGGGTCAAACGAAAAAGTTCGAGATAAATATGGAATTAAATAGTCAAGCATATTGATTTTAGATCCTTCGACTTCGAACCTTCGGTTCCTCACTCAGGATGACACTGGTGCAAATCCTTATTTTACTTCTTCCTTTCTTTTTTCGGCGGGTAAATTGGCTATATGTTCTTGGTATGACTGAATAATTGCTTTATAGAACAGATCGCCGAGCAGGTTGTAGCCCGAAAGCTTGAAGTGCACTTTGTCGGCTTTGGCGAGGTCGGCCTTTTCCCACTTGGCCATGGAACCGAGGCCACCCATAATTCCGAACTTGTCCCACACACCGGCCTTGTACTTGTCGGCCAGCGCAAAGAATGCCTTGCGGGCCACGTCGCCGTTGGGGTGCTGTACGTATTTCTTTTTCTTGACTTTGCGGAACATGTCGTTGTTCGTCTCGAAAATGATAGCCACATTCGGGTTCACTTTCTTGATTCGGGCAATAAGCTTGTCGTAGTCGCCCTTGAACTGCTTGTCGTTAAAGCGTTCGACGTTCGCGTCGTTAATGCCGATGGCGAAAATCACCAGGTCGGGCTTGTAGAAGGCGAGCTGTTTTTCCAAAAGCGGGCAGACTTCTTCAAAGTAGTCGTGCACCTTCGCGCCGTTAATGCCAACGCCCGTGTAGGTAATGCCAGGCGCATCGGTTTCGGTCAAAATGCCGGTGAGCGTAAAACGCGGGCGTGCATTCTTTTTGACGGAATCGGACTCGGCTGTAGGTTCTGCAATGCAATGCTCGTTGGCATAATTCGTGGAATCGATTTCGCCCTCGGCGTAGTTCACCACAGGCTTGCCCAATTTTTCGGCGCAGCTGCGAGTTTTATTCTTGGCTTCTTCGCGGCGCAAGCATGCGGTGTCGAGCACGTCGCATTCACCCTGGAACATGGAATCTCGGGCAACTTCGGGCAACGCTACGTTGTTCGGAATCTTCGCGGGCTCGGGAACTTTCTTTTGGGCGGTATCGCCGTTCGCCTTCTTGATAGAATCTTCTTTGGCGCGAGCAATGGAATCTTGCAACAGCGAGTCGGTAATGAATTTCGCAATCTCGGCCTGCTTCAGAGAATCAATCCAGCGGAAGGCAATTTGAATTGTATCGATCGGGCGCGGGCTTGTGAACACGTAGCTCTGGCTTGCGGTGTCGAGTATGCCGTAAATTTCGTTGGAATCGACTTTGAGCACGGGCACTACATCGCCGGCGTCGCTGTAGCCGAACAGGCGGAGTTTGGTTTCGCCCCAGAGCGGGGTAGAATTGTACTTGTCCAAAAGCAGCGTGATTTCAGAGCGCGGATCGCTGGTGCTTACGGCAATGCCCAAAAGGCCAAGCGGCTTTTTGATTTCGCGCTGCACGTTCTTGTTCATGTCCCAAATGCCTTTGTAGGCGCTGGCGTAGCTTGCGGGCGTGTTGGTGCGCGCGGCAGAATACGGGAACACGAATCCACGGCCAGCAGAAGCCCCCGGGTATTCCTTGATAAAGTGCTCGCGAATGCGGCCAGAAATCACATCGGCCTGCAGGTGCGAACCGCCTACGTGCAGAATGCGGACTTGGCCGCGGTTTTCAAACACGAGCGTGTCCATCTTGTTAAAGAAGGTGGTGAACGAGGCGTTGCCCTTGGGGAACTTGATCACGTTCTGCGTGGTGTCGATAAAGTCGTAGCGCGAAAGGTCTAGGGAAAAGCCACCGGGAGCAGGCGGCACGTCTTTTGCAAAAGTATTTTCTGCAAAAATAGAGAGCGCTGCTAGCGCAAAGGTCAGGAGTACGCGCTTCATTTCTTTTTCGCTCCTTTCATTTCAAGTCTTTTTGTCGCCGGGATCTTTGTTGCCGAAGTTTTTGCCGGAGCAGGCTTTGCCGCGGGCTTGGGGGCGGGCGCGACTTGCTTTTTGACTGGCTTAGGCGCAGGTTTGGCGACAGGCTTTACGACGGGTTTGGCCGGCTTGGGCGTTTCGATAGCATCTTCAAGCGGTTTGTTTTCGGCCTTCCACTGGTGCAGTTCCTTGAGCTTTTCGTCGGTAATGTGGTGACGGTCGCGGAACTTGAAGTAGTCGTAATGCATGCGGAGCGCGGCGCAGAACAGGTCGCCCATGTAGGCAGCGCCACGGCGTGTAAAGTGAATGTGGTCGGTGAATCCGAGAGCGGGTTCCTTGTTAACCCATTTGATCATGGCACCGTTGCCGCCCATCACGCGGTGCATGTCCCAGTAGGCGGCTCCGTTTTCCAGAGCGACTTCTCGCAGGGCCTTGATTGTCATCGCAAGGCCAGAATAGGTCTGCCACTGGCCGTCTTTTTGGCGTGCCATGTCGGCGGGGCCAATGAACAGAATGTCGGCGTCGGGGTTTGCTTTTTGAATCGCCTGAATCTGTCGCGTGATGATTTTCTTGGTCCATTCGATGTTGCTCGAGGTAATGCTTGGCACCAGGTTGCCGCCGTATTCCATGATGATGAGCTTTACGTTCATGGCCTTGTAAGATTCGGCCAGAAGTTCGGTATCGATGCGGTGGAAGATTGTGCCCGAAGAGCCGCGCATGGCCACGTTATCGACTGCGACTCCGTATGCGCCGTCTGCAGAAATCGCGTAGATTTCTGCGTTGCCCGAAAGGTACATCTTGGCAATCGAGGTGGTGTCTTCGAGTTTCCAGGTGTATACCTTGAGCTTGTTGTAAGTGTCGATGATTGGTTCGCCTGCGTCTACGACCTTGGTCGTGCGCTTTTCTTTGGGGTTGCCTTCGTCGTCTTCGCCTACGATTTCGACGATGGTGCGGTTCACGTTGAGCTTGGCCTTAAGGCGTGCGTTCTTGTTCGTGAGGAGTCGAATGGTGCTGTAACCACCCACATGGCTGAACTGTTTTTTGCGTTCCTTGCGGCGCTGGATAGTGATAGAGGCTTCGCCTTCGAGCTTTGCAAGCTGGGCGAGCGGACCATAGCGCGTGTGTTCTGCTTCGTCTTCTTTGGGGCCAAACAGAATGTAGCGGGTGAGAGCGCCCACGCCGGCGTGGCTTGTGGTCATAGACGGCACGGTCATAATGGCGGGCATCATACCCGGGCCTGCACCGCCGAATTCATCTTGCAAGTCTTCGCGAATGGTGGCCGAGATTCGGTCTTCTTCGAGCTGCGAGTCACCGTAATGCACTACGTGTACAACGTTAGAATCGAGTTCGGCGAGTTCCAGGTGCAAGAAGAATCGGTCAAACCACGTGGCGTCGTTGTTCGGCAAATCGAAACGCGTTTTGCCCTTCTCAAAAAAGTCCTCATAGAACTTGAGCGAGTCGCTGAAGGCGGCAAACTCTTTACGCTTGGTCGCTTCCATCATCTCACGGATAGCTTCTTCGGGGTCGACAGCTGCGGTAGAATCAATCAGGGAATCTTGCACAGACTGCTTTTCGAAGATTTCGGTGAGCTTCGGGTAACGGAGCGTCGAGTCGCCAATGTGAATGCCGTCATTCGGGTAAATGAGGGCAACAAGGCCCAGTACGGCGAACAAGCTAATGATAGATAAGAGAACTTTTAGGGGGGACATCATAAGCGTTTAATTATTTATGCCTTCAAGCGCTCCACGATGGCTTCTGTATTTCCTACGAACATTTCGCCGGTGCGCATGTCCTTGTATTCGAATTCACCTGCGGCTGCCTTGGAACCGTCGACGTACACGACGATTTTCGCGCCCTGGTAATTGGCCTGGTCGAGCTGCTTGCCCATTTTCATGGCGGCGAGCGGGTGTGCGACCGAGAACGGCTTACCCGTGCTTGCGCTACGGAAAACCTGAGCGGTTTCGAAAACCTTCTTCATGTCGTTGCCGAAGCTTGCGATGTAGAAGTCCACGCTCTGCTTGGGGCTCGGGAGCAACTTGTGTTCGGAGAGCAAGTCGGCGAGAACCACGTCGCCCATGCCAAAGCCCACGCCTGGAATGCGTTCGCCACCGAGCTTTTCGGTGAGGCTGTCATAACGGCCACCGCCAGCGATAGCGCGCATGGATTTACCCTTGTCAAAGACTTCGAACACGATGCCGGTGTAGTAGGCGAGGCCGCGAACAATGGAAAGGTCCAGGTTCACACATTCGCCGTAACCTGCGGCGGTAAGCGTTGCGAACAGGTCTTCGATTTCGGCGAGGGCTGCAGTTGCGTTTTCGCTATGCACCTTGGTCTTGACTTCTTCGATGCTCTTGCAGCTCATGAAGTCATCCAGCTTTTTCACCTGGTCTTCGGAGAGGCCTGCATCGGCGAGAGCTTTGGCGAATGCTTCGGGGCCGATTTTTAAGCGGCGGTCAAGCACTGGGTAAACGAGTGCCGGATTCGGGGCGCCGATTTCTTCGAGGTAGGTGGCCAAAAGCTTGCGGCTAGAAACGCCAATCGCAAATTCGCCGTCCTTCAGGCCGAACTTGCGGAGCATGGTAGCGATGGCTGCCATCAGGTCGGCTTCGGCGTAAATGCTTTCGGTACCGATGATGTCCATATTCAGCTGGAAGAATTCGCGAAGACGACCCTTCTGTGCCTTTTCGTAGCGGAAAAGGCGCGGCATGCTGAACCACTTGAAAGGCTTCTTGAGTTCGCGGGCCTTCTGGATTACGAGGCGGGCGAGCGTCGGAGTCATTTCGGGGCGGAGTGCGATTTCGCGGTCGCCCTTGTCTTTAAAGTTGTAAAGCTGGCTTACGATTTCTTCGCCGGACTTGCCTGTATACAGCTCCAGATGTTCAAACATCGGGCCTTCGTATTCTTCGTAGGCAAAAGATTCGGCGACGCTACGCCAGGTGTCAAAAATGTAATTCTGGATGCGCTCGGCTTCCGGGTAAAAATCGCGTGTGCCCTTAGGCAACTGAGGAATAGAAATGCTCATAGTGCCTGCAAATGTAGAAAAATGCAGGCAAAAGGCAGAAGAAAGTAAACGTTAAAAGTAGGGAAGCAAGCTCTTTTTTGGTCACACGGATTGGATAAAACTAACGTTTTATCTAATTGGACTTTAAATATTTTTTCATAAAAGATTTTGCGTTAGCAAAATCAAATCCGTGTGGCACTTTTATTGATTCTTGTGCTTACTTGACTTCTATCATGGGGCTGGTTTCGCTGAGCAAGTAGGTCCATTCTTCGCGAATCTTGTTGTATTCGGCCGGGTCGGCGTAAAGCGCGAAGGTGGTCCACTTGATGCTGTTCTTGCCGTCAAAATTCTTCTCGTAGCTCACGTAATCCGGGTCGCGGCTAAGCGGCTTCGGGCCGGTAATCTTGACCGTCTTGCCGCTTGCAGCTGTAACGCTTAATTTGTATGCAAACTGCGTTTCGTGCGGCATGCGAATCGGGTGGTGGCGCTTTGATACCTTCGGGAGTTTGAACAGGCTGCGTTCCCACACGTTCGGGAAGCGTCCCTTGAGTTCGGATCCGCCTTGGCCGAAGTAGCCCTTGGAGGCGTATGTCACAATCAGGGCCAGCGGCTTGTTGAATTCGGCAAGGTTTTCGATGCGGATGTTGCCGATGCTCACGTCGGGAATGCCCGAGGCGAGGAATTCTTCCATCAGCTTTTCCTGTTCCTTGGCGTCGCGGCCAAAGAAACGGTTGCGCATCACACTGGCGAACTTGCCCTGCAGCGAAATGGAGTCGCGGAATTCGCAGGCACCATCGTTTCCGATAAACAGGCGGTGTTCAATACCGATTTGGTGTTCCTGATTGTCTTCGAGAATCGGCGTGGTGACCACATGGCTGCTGTCGTCGTTGATTACGAGTGCGACTTTGCCTTCCATGTCGAGCGGCACAGGTCGATCGTTGCCGGTTTTGTCGGTGGCATCGACCCAGCGTTCGGTGACTTGACCTTGCGCCGGAATATAGAGAATCATGTGGTTGAACTGCTGAATCGTCGGGAGGCCGGCAAAGCCTTCTTCGGTCAGGTGAATGGCCGTCAGGTAGCTCTTGATGCCGATGGATTCAAGCATTTCCTTGAGCAAGAGTGCCATGTCCTTGCAGTCACCCTGGTGCTTTTTGAGCGTGACTTCGGCGGTTTGCGGAATCAGACTGTGTCCGCCGAATCGCACGTCGCGGTAGCGGATATCGTGGCGCACAAAGTTCACGATGGCTTTGACGGCGTTGTCGTTGGCTTTGCTGCCGCGGACTTCGCGGGCTTTTTCTCGCACGCTCACGGCCTGCTTGAACTGGTGCTTGATCAGGTTCTGGTAATCTTCGCCCACGTTCTTCCATTCCTGCTTGCCGGTGAGCATCAGGCCTGCGCCAAAGTCGCGGTACACGGGCATGTAAAGTTCTTTGCGAATGATAACCGGGTTCTCGATTTTCCATTCGATGCCGCCCTTGATTGCCTTCTTTTCCAGCGGGCCGTATTCTTCGGTCACGAAGCGGGCTGTGTCGGCGTAAATGCGGAAGCTGGATTCACCCACGGGAACATCCTTACTGCTCACGAAGTCGGTGTAAGGAATCATGCCCTTGTTTTCGATATTCGTGCGGCTGAACTGCAGGTAAATAAAGTCGCCCGGTTCAAGTTCTTGCAGCGGGAAGTGCGCTGTCTGCGATTCGTTCTGCCCGCCGATTTCGGTGGCGTAGGTAATGTAGGCACCGTTCAGGTTCGCCTTCTGCTTCAAGTTCCAGTTGCTGTCGTAGACTTCGAGGGCGTTCAGGTAAATGCGGTCGAATCCAGGCAAAAAGTCGAAGTTGAATTCGCGATAGATGGCGGCGCCGCGAATGTCGAGGATTTCCATGAGCATTTCGTCGGTGCGGACCCAGTTTGCGCCTTTTTCGGCCTTCAAAGTCTGCTTGTTGTAATGCACGACGGCGGGGAAGTCGCCTTCGGTGCCCTGCTTTTTAGCTGTTTCGCTGAGGAGGCTCTTCAGATTCTTGGTGCGTTCTTCCACCGGCGTAATCGGCTTTTGCAACGTGCGGTTGTCAGCCTTGCCGAGGAATGCCTTCGTGGCGCTGAGGAAACTCTTGGCGTCTTCGTTATCGGGCTTGAGGGCGAGAGCCTTGGTGAGCGACTTTTCGGCGTCGCGGTAGTTGCGGCTGTAGAAGAGAATCTTGCCCTGCGTGGTCCAAATCTTGTAGTCGTTGCGGTCCTTGGCGAGCGTTTCTTCGCTGATGGCGCGGGCTTCTTCGTAACGGCCAAGGAACATGAGGGCATCCATCAAGGTGGTGCCGAGTTCTACACTCATGCCAAAGCGACGGCGTACCTGGTAAAGAATGTCCACGGCTTCGGCGTACTGGTCGAGACCCATATAAGTCTTGGCGAGGTAAACACCCAAGCGGCTGCTCGGCTGCGTGTCGTAAAGGCGTTGCACGACGACCAAGGACTGGTTGCGCTGACCGAGACCCCAGAGGGCATCGCTCAAGTTGATGACGTATTCCGGATTGTTCGGCGTGTAACGCAGGGCTGCTTCGGCGCATTCGCGGGCGCGGCCGTAGTCGAACAAGGCTTCGTACATTTCGCCCAAAATCGAGAGCAATTTGCCGTTCTTTTGCACCAGTTCGCGCTGGCTTTCAAAATGGCTGATGCCGGGGCCGTAAAGTTCCTTCATCTGGTACACGAATCCGCAGTTAATCAGGTACAGCGGTTCTTCGGGATCCATGCGGTTGGCGCGTTCAAAGTAGCTGAGGGCTACGAGCGGCTGGTTTTCGAGCAGGCGTAAAATACCCACTTGGCTCATGATGGCGGCGTTGAACTTAGCCTGTTTCTTGGCGGATTCAGCGTCGCTGGCGGTGGCGGGCTTTTCGCCCACGGTCAGGCCTTCGATACCGTGCTGCATGACCTTGGCGAATTTCTTTTTGTTCACGCCCTGTGTCCAGCTGACAATCATGATTCCGCGGCCGTCATCATAGAAATAGCGGCCTGTATAATAGAAGTCGAACTTGTTGACTACGTGAGTCAGGCTAAAGTCTTGCGCATAGCGGTCACCGACCTTTTGGCGGTGGCTTTCAAGCGTCGGATTATTCGGGTCTACGCCCAGGCGTACGAGTAGCACCTTGAACAAATCCTGCGAATTCACGGCGTCGCTTTCTACTGTCGCACCGTAAACGAACAGCGAAACGTCCTCGGCCTTGTTGCTAAGCACCAGGTCCGGGTCGTCGTTCTGGCGGGCGATACCTGTCCAGTGATGCCAGAGGGTGTCTTTGACAGCCCAAGTGTAGCCGAGGGCGGGGGAGTTGAAGCTTTGCACGTTGTTCGGCGAGAGTTCCGGGCCTTCGCTGGCGGCGGTTTCGCGCATGCTGAAGTTTGCGAAGAATTCCTTCCATTCGTTCTTGAGTTCGCCCGGCTGGAGCGGCGTGTCAGTGGCCGAAAGCGTGAGCGTGTACACGCGGCTCCCGGCGCCTGTGACAAAGCCGACGGCCTCGTAGGGGCTGTCGTAGCGCTTGCCCGCGACGTCAAAGAAAACGCCTGTACCGCCGAAATTTTCTTCGGGATATGTTTCTGCGAGAGTTGCCTTCTTGCCGCTAGATTCAAATGCCTGCATCTCCATCTGGGCGCGGTCCATGAGTCGCATGGGTTCGCCCTTGGGGAGTTCGATTTCGACCAGGACCGCGCGGCGTCCTGTGCTTGCGTTATAAAATTCGTAGGGGACGCCGCTCTCGTGGGCGCTCCCGTCGTCATCGCCCACGAGCGCCCAGTCGCCTGCGCCGCCCTGAGGCAAAATGAAGCTGAATCCGTCGGAACTGAAACTGTTGGCGGTGTTTTTGCGGGTCGATTTGGTGCTCGCGTCCGAATTTACTGCCGAACCTTCGTCAAAATAGTCGTCGGTGTAGCTCCCGGAATTAGCTGCCTGCGAACCTTCGGACTGCGGGTCCGATTCGGTGAGCGGCTTTCCGTTACCGGCGCAAGAAATTAAAGATGCAACAAACAACAGCCCAAACAGCGGGGCGCAAAAACTGGGGATACGACTCAATTTTTCAAACAAAGAATTGCTCATGACGACAAAAATAAAAAAACGGAGCGCGCAAGCCCCGTCTTTCTATAGTCCAAAGTGGAATATGTTTCTGTCTTGTGTAAAAATAAATTAGAAAACGAAACGGTTATTAGGTTGATGCGTTCTCTTTGGGCTCTTTTTTCTTCTGCCTATAAATCAGAACAATCAGCCAGATTAAGCCGGTCAGGAACATGACGCTGCAAAGTGTCTGTCCGCGGCTCATGCCGAACAGGTCCACGCGGCCAAGGTGTGCATCGGGTCTGCGGAAAAATTCGATAAAGAATCTAAAGAGGCCGTAGCCCATTAGGTACAGGCAGGGCATCTTGTCGCGCAGCAGCGGAATGCGCCTTAAGTTGTACAAAACTACAAACAAAATAACGCCTTCGAATAGCATTTCGTAAAGCTGGCTCGGGTGGTGTAGAATCGGGTTCGTAATCGGACTATCGTGGGCGAGCGGGAACCACATGCCAATGCCGCTTGTAGTGACTTCGCCAAAAAGTTCGCCGTTAATAAAGTTGCCCCAGCGGCCCCAGGTGTAGGCGAGCGGAGCCAGCATAAAGCAAAGGTTCAGGCCTTCCCACACGTTCATCTTGTTGCGCTTCAGGCCAATGTAGGTGAAAATCGTGCCAAGAATCATGCCGCCGTGGTAGCTCATGCCCGAAATGCCCGTAAAGTGGTAGCCGAGCGCATCGTGGGTCATCGGGAAAATGATTTCGGTCGGGTTGGCGAGGTAGTAGCCCGGTTTGTAGAAGAACACGTAGCCCAGGCGCGCACCGATAATGATACCCGCGATAATCCAGGTGAACAGGCTGTCGAACTGGTCCTTGGTGTAGCCCAGCTTTTCCTTCTTGTTCACGTGCATCAGCGTCAGGTAGCCCGTCACGAAGGCGAAAATGTACATGATGCCGTACCAGCGCACCGGGAAGCTCCCCAGCGTAAAGGCCGTTCCGTCAAAATAAGAAGGGATTAGATTCCACCATGTCGGTTCCATTTTACTTTCCTTTCTTGGGTAAATATTGGTGAGCCCAGTAGTTAAATAGCATTCCGGCGACCTGGGTTGCCGGCTGCGAACGCATGCCTTGCAAGTCGTGCACCTGCATAATCACAAGTACCACCGCCTTGTTCGGGTCTTCCTTGGACTGTGCAAAACCCATGAACCATTCGTAGCGGCCGTATGGGTCGTGTCCGTCGAGGGAACCCGTCTTTCCGCCGATGGTGAGGGCGTTGAAGTTCTTGCGGGCCATGTGTCTGGTCGAAATGTTTTTGCGGGCGGTGCCGTGCGTGACCGTGCGAATCATCGCTTCGCGTAGGCCGTAATAAGTGTTGTCGCTGAACTTGCCTACATCAAGCGCGATACGGCTCTTGGGAGCGAATCCGTCCAAGTTAGCGGCCCAGGGAATTTCCAGCGGCTTTTTCGTGAGAATGGAGCGGACCTGTGCGGCTGCAAGGAGCGGGGTCAAAGTGGTGGCTTCCGTAAAGCCGCTGCTGACTTCGGCGAGGCCGTAGCCGGTATCGGGCGGTGCGTAGTTGGAACGCGGGGGGAGTGCACCCGGGAAATTCATGTTGTAGCCCAGCTTCTTGGCGGCGCTGCGCAGGCGTTCGGCACCCACGTTCATGCCCACGATGGCCATGGGCGGATTAGCGGACTTGGCGTAGGCGTCTTGCAGTTCGATAAACGGACCCTTGTAGCCTTCCTTGACGCGCAGCTGGTTCTTGTAAAGGTGAATGCTTGAGCCAATCATCGGGATTTGCGATGTGAGCGAGTAGCGGTTTGATTCCATGGCCGCCGAAATGGTGACCGTCTTTGCAAGCGATGCCGCCGGGAAGGTATTCTTGATAAAGTAGTCGGGCTTTTCTTGCACGTGGTTGTTGCGGCGTTCGCCCCAGGCAATAATTTCGTTGCTTTGGGGGTCTACCATCAAGATGACCGCGTGTTCGGGGCGGAATCGGCGCAGCAGGTTGTCGATTTTTTCGGCCATGAAAACATCTTTCTGGGCCTTGATGTGCGCGCTGTCGATGACGTCTGCTTCGGTCGGATTATCGGGAACCACGGCGGCGGCAACTGTTGCCTGCGTATTCGCCAGGTCTTCGGAGTCTGCCTTCGGGAAAATTCCCGTTTCGCTTAGCTGTTCGGCCTGCAGGGTGGCGTCGTTTGTGGCTGTAGAATCGATTGCTTCGGCGTATTCGTCTTCTTCAGCGGGCTTCGGGGGCTCTTTTTCGCTAAAAATGCAGGTGCCCATCAGGGCGCAAAGTCCCATAAAAACGGAAAAAACGATAATTCGGTTGCGAATCCTAACGGCGTAGGGGAGCCTTTTTTTCGGAAGGTAATTATTATAGTCCATCTTAAAGTATAAACTTTACTTGAAAATCGTCTTGCGGTAGTACTGGAGTTCGGCGATGCTTTCGCGGATGTCGTCCAAGGCCTGGTGCTTTTCCATCTTCTGGAATTCTGGCAGGTCCGGGTACCAGCGGAAGGTCAGTTCCTTGATAGAACTCACGTCGATGTTTCTGTAGTTCAGCCAGCCGGTCAAAAGCGGCATGTACTTGTACAGAAAACGCCTGTCCTGCGTAATAGAATTTCCGCAGAGCACGTTTCCGCGTTCGGTGGTGAAGGGCTTGATGAAGTCGAGCGTCATCTTGTCGGCGTCGGCCATGGTGAGTGTCGACTTCCGGCAGCGTTCCACGAGCCCGCTCTGGGTGTGGTGACGCTTGTTCCAGTCGTCCATGCCTTCAAAAACGTTTTCGGTCTGGTGAATCGCCAAGACGGGCCCTTCAGCCAAAATATTCAAGTTCGGGTCGGTTACGATCGTCGCAATTTCGAGAATGACGTCCCTCTCTGGCTCAAGACCCGACATTTCGAGGTCCATCCAGACGAGGTTCGGTGCGCTTTTAATTCTTGCCATAACGCGGACAATTTAGCAAAAAAATTAGAGAGGCCACACTGATTCGATTTTACTAACGTAAAATCTGCTTTGTAAAAAGAAATAAATTTTCGCAAAATTGGCTGCAAAACGCCCTAAAAAAGCGTGTATAGAAAGCGGGGGTCAACTTTAACCCAAAGGAAACTATGTACACGCGAAAAAAGAAATGCGCAGACCCGATTCTTGAAATGCTTGGTCTCGGACATCTGTACCTGGGCAAAAGGCCGTTGGTGTGGATTCCAGATTTGTATTCCCGAAAAGAATCCGCTGAAAAAAGAAAAACTGACTCAAGCGAACTGCATGACAAGTCTGTTCCGTATGATACGGGTGAAACTGATCTTTCGGAATATTTCGTGAAAACAAAGACTGACGGACCGTACGCGAGTCTTCTCAGTGATGTCACGTTCAAAAAGGCTTTCTCGCCGGATACGGAAACTGGTAAAGCCAATCTCATCAATCTACTGAACGATATGCTTAAGGGACAAATCCTGTGCAAGATAAAGGATGTTTCTTCGCAACAGTCCGAATTGAACGATTCCGGCAGCAAGGCTTCTAGAACATCGATATTTGACCTGCATTGCATTGATGAAGAAGGCCGTCTGATAGAAATAGAGGTTCAGCTTCGCAGAAGGACAAATTTCTTAAAGAGGCTAGCTTTCTATTCAAGTCAAATGGTCGTCAAACAAGGAAAGCCTGGACGCAAATGGAATCACGACATCAAGCCGACCTATGTTATTGCAATTGCGAGGCACTCCGTTTTTAATGACGGTGAAGCGATTCACCGTGCGGGAATTCTCGATTATAAAACACATGAACAATGGGTGGACTGTGCAAACTTTACAGTTGTGGAATTGTCTAAGATAAAAAGGATTGTTTGCAAAAAAGATGATGATGCGACCAAGTGGATGTTTGTTTTCCGGTATCTAAACCGTCTGGAGCGGCTTCCGCCTGCGTTAAACGCTGGAAAGTTCAAAGGCTTGCTTGAACCGGCGAAAATAGCTAGATTCAATAAAAAGGAACTTGAAAGGTATAGGCGCACTATGTACACGGAATGGGACAGATACGGCGAAGAAGAGGCTTTTGCAGAAGATCATCCTGAATACATCAAGAAAATTGGGGATGAGGCTGTGGCGAAGGTAAATAAGAAATTTGCGACTCGTGATAAGAAAATAGCTAAATTTTTGCAATCTATAGGCGTTTCCTCTCAAGATATTGCCTCTGCTTTTGCTATCAAGTAATAATTGTTCTTAAAGTCTAGTTACAAATGAATTTGGAACGGGTGCCGTACAGGTGCCCATTTTATCTCAAAATTAGCGATTGTGATAATAATGTAAGTAAAATGTAATGTATTTCTAAAAATTAAGGATAAAATAGCTCCATGTAAGTTTACATTTTTTCTATATTTGCCGCCATTATGGAAGAAGTCGTAATCACTGGTATGGGGTGTGTTTCCGCCCTCGGCAATACGCCGGAACTCCTTTGGAACAACCTGCTGGAAGGTAAATCCGGACTTGCAACGATCGATCGCTTCGACGTGACCAACTATCCTATTAAGATAGCTGCAGCCGTCAAGGAATTCGATGGTTCTGAATTTATTTCCCCGCGCGATTCGTCCCGCCTCTCTAGGTGCATCCAGTACGCTGTGTATGCTTCTTTCCAGGCTCTTAAGAACGCCGGTATTTCTCCCGAAAACGAAGATCCGACCCGCTCTGGCGTGATTATCGGTTCCGGTATCGGCGGTATGCAGATTTATAGCGACTCCGTCGTTTCGCTTTCGAACCGTGGCCCGAGCCGCGTGTCCCCGTTCTTCATTCCGATGTCTATCGTGAACATGCCCGCCGGCGAAGTTTCCAACCGCACTGGCTGGATGGGCCCATGCTACGCAGTGGTTTCCGCTTGCGCCACCTCTAACCACTCTATCGCCGCCGCCTACGACCAGATCCGCTTGGGCCGCGCCGATATCATGCTCGCCGGTGGTACCGACGAAACCGTGAACAATGTCGCTCTCGCTGGCTTTACCTCTATGAAGGCCTTGAGCAAGCGCAACGACGATCCGACGACGGCTTCTCGTCCGTTTGATAAGGACCGCGATGGTTTCGTGATCGGTGAAGGTTCTGGCATTCTCGTTCTCGAAAGCCTTACGCACGCTAAGAAGCGTGGCGCCAACATTCTCGCCCGCGTGGCCGGCATCGGCATGAGCGCAGACGCTCACCACATGTCCGCCCCGCGTGAAGACGGCGAAGGCGTTCGCCTCGCTATCGAAATGGCTCTCCGCGAAGCTGGTATTTCCCCGAAGGATGTGGGCTACGTGAACACCCACGGTACTTCGACTCCGCTCGGCGACGTTGCTGAATGCTCCGCCCTCGAAAAGGTCTTTGCCGGCGCCACCGACAGCCTCAAGGTGAACTCCTCCAAGTGCATGATCGGCCACGCTCTCGGCGCCGCCGGTGCCCTCGAAGCCATCATCACCGTGAAGTCCTTGCAGAATCAGATGATTCATGCGACCACGAACGTGTTCAACCAGGACGAACGCATCCACCTCGATGTGTGCGCCAACAAGAACACCAGCCACTCGTTCAACTACGCCATGTCCGACAGTTTCGGCTTCGGTGGCCAGAACAGCGTGCTGCTCCTCGGCCGCAACTAGTTCGATGAATAATGTGGAATGAGTAATGTGAAATTACTCATCTCACATTACACATTTACAAAAGCCTTCTGGAGTTTCGTTCTCCGGGGCTTTTTTTTGTTGCCTTTGTAAAGAAATGTTTCTATAATTGAGCCCGTGAAATTTTTCCGTTCCATATCGATTGCTTTGGTGGCGCTCTTGTTTGCAAGCGTTTCCTTGCAGGCGGCTCCGGGTGATCCGCTGACTTGGCGCGATTCCACGTGGGATTTCCGCAGCGAAGATCCGGGCGATACAACGCAGTTCTCGGTTGCCAAAAGTGTCGGTGTTGCCTCTACGGTTTTGATTGCTTACGGTGCAGCCTATTGGCTTGTGTTCAAGAAAGGCTGGTGGGACGAAGGTGGCGGGCGTTTCCGCTTCGAAAACGATTTTGACTATGCCTTGAATCTGGATAAGCTTGGACATTTCGCCTCGGGCGTCATGATGGGCGAGTCTTTTTACGAAGGCTATCGCTGGGCTGGGGTCTCGGAGTTCAAATCATATATTTTCGCAGGCCTTTCTGCGTTTGCAACCCATGTGGCAATCGACGTGAAAGACGGTTATTCGCCGGAATGGGGCTTCAGTATTTTTGACGTGCTTTCGGGAACTCTAGGCGGCTTTTTGCCGATGGCAGAACGCTATGTTCCCGTGTTCAAGTACGTAGACCTTAAGTGGAGCTACTGGATCAATACCAAAGCGTATTACAGACAAAGTAAAACAGGCGTGTTTACCGACGACTATTGCAACCAAACATTCTGGGCGTCGTTCAAGGTTTACCGCATGTTGCCTAAGGCCGCGCGTCAGTATTATCCGAGTTGGCTTGCCATTGCAGCGGGCTTGAGTATTGACGAGGGCGTGTTCCTGCACGATAAAAACATTACGCCCCATCGCGAAGTCTATATTGCCTTTGATTACGACCTGGAAGCCTTCCGCCCGCAGAGCCGTATGGCGCGTACCATTATCAAGTACCTGAATTACTTCAAGCTGCCGGCCCCCACCGTGCAAGTTTATCCCGAATTCCATTGGTATTTGCTGTACCCGATTAAGTTTTAGTGCTTCCTACAGCCTACTTTCTCTCGTCTCTCGTCTCTCGTCTCTTATCTAAATTTCTATCTTTGCCCCCGTATGTTTACGGGTATTATTCAATCTACCGGTGAAATCGTTTCTATCGAAAGTAGGGGCGATGCGCTTACCATGCGCCTTAAGTCACCGGGCTTTTTTAAAAATTGTAAGTTGGGCGACAGTGTCGCCAACGATGGTGTGTGTCTTTCCATTGAATCTTGTACCGATGACGAAGCCACTTTTTGCCTGATGCACCAGACGGTGGAAAATACGGGCTTTAAGCAGGCCGCTGTCGGTAAGTTGGTGAATTTGGAACTTCCGTGTCGTGCAGACAGCTTTATGGGCGGTCACTTTGTGATGGGCCATGTGGACTGCATAACCGAAGTCATCAAGGTGACTCCGCGTGAAACGGGTGTCGAAGTGGATTTGAAGCTTCCGGCTGACCTGCGTCGCTATGTGATTCGCCGCGGTTCGATTTCGCTTAACGGAATCAGCCTGACGGTCGCTGAAAAGTTCGAAGATTCCATTCGCGTGTGCATTATCCCTGAAACGCTTGCTCGCACGAACCTGCGCAATTGGGTTCCGGGTACAATCGTGAATGTGGAAGTCGACATGCTCGGCAAGTATATTGAAAATTATCTGAAGGAACGTGACCTTGCTTAATACGATTGAAGAGGCCATAGAAGATTTTAAGAACGGCAAGTTTTTGATTGTGGTCGATGACGAAGACCGCGAAAACGAAGGCGACTTTGTAATCGCCGCCGAAAAGATTACGCCCGAAAAGGTGAACTTCATGCTCCACGAAGGCCGTGGCGTGCTTTGCGCACCGCTCCCGATCAAGCGTTGTCATGAACTGAACCTCACGCGGCAGACCGCCGAGAATACTTCGATTCTTGGGACGCCGTTTACCATCATGGTCGATAAAATTGAAGGCTGCACCACGGGTGTATCCGCTCACGACCGCGCGGCAACGATTCTCGCTCTTTCGGACCCGAATTCCAAGCCGAGCGACTTCGGCAGGCCGGGGCATATTTCGCCCCTGTACGCCCAGGAAGAGGGCGTACTCCGTCGCGCAGGCCATACCGAAGCAGCTGTAGACCTAGCAAAGCTTGCGGGCCTGCGTCCGGCGGCTGCCTTGATCGAAATCATGAACGAAGACGGCACGATGGCTCGTATGCCGCAGCTTCAGGAAGTCGCAAAGAAGTTTGGTCTCAAGATTATCTCGATCCGCGACCTGATCGACTATCGTCTGAGAAATGAAAAGCTGGTGCAGCGCGTTGCCGCTCCGCACGTGTCGACCAAGTACGGCGACTTTACCGCCTACGCTTACAAGAGCAAGACCGACGGCGTAGAACATGTGGCTTGGGTTGCAGGAAACCCCGACTTCAGCAAGCCGGTGTATGTGCGCGTGCATAGCGAATGCCTTACGGGCGATATCTTTGGTAGCCTCCGCTGTGATTGTGGCGAACAGCTGGCCGCCGCCATGAAGTTCATTGGCGAGCACGGCGGCGTGTTCCTTTACATGCGCGGTCAAGAAGGCCGTGGAATCGGTCTTTGCAACAAGCTCCGCGCTTACGAACTGCAAGAAAAGGGCATGGACACGGTCGAAGCGAACTTGCACCTTGGGTTCAAGTCGGACCTGCGTCAGTACGGTACGGGCGCCCAGATTCTGGCAGACCTCGGCGTCAAGGAAATGCGACTGCTCACGAACAACCCGAGCAAGATTTCGGGCATTACGGCCTATGGCCTTAAAATCGTGGAACGCGTGCCGATCGAAATTAAGCCGAACAAGGAAAACTTGTTCTACCTGCTTACGAAGCAGAAGAAGATGGGACACCAGCTGCACGTGGATGCCGCTGCCGAAGCGAATTTGAAAGAGGATAAGTAAATGGTGAACGAAATCAAGAATTCCCTCAATGGTAGTGGCCTCAAGGTGGCAATCGCCGTTGCCCGCTTTAACGAGGTCGTGACCGACAAGCTCCTGGAAGGGGCTGTGCGTCAGCTTGAACTGCTCGGTGTAGCAGACAAGGACATCACGGTTGTGCATGTGCCGGGCGCATTCGAACTACCGGGCGTGTGCCGTCGCCTCGCTGACAGCGGCAAGTACAGTGCCGTGATGGCGCTGGGTGCTGTGATTCGCGGCGAAACCAGCCACTACGACGTGGTGGTGAACGCTTCTACCGGTGGCATTGCAAACATCGCTGCCGAAGGTAAGCTCCCCGTGATTCTTGGAATCCTCACCACTGATACCGTGGACCAGGCTATGAACCGTGCAGGCCTTAAGGCCGGCAACCTCGGCTCTAGCTGGGCATCTACCGCCGTTGAAATGGCAAACCTTTACAAGACCATCTAATTACTAGCGACTCGATTATGAAAGTAAGTTACAGACCCGCCCGTGTTTTTGCCATGCAGCTGTTGTATGCCATGGAAATTACGGGCCAGACCGCAGGGGAGGCTCTTCCGGGAGTGCTCGAATCCCAGCCCCTTCACGCTGAACAGAAAAAGTATGGAATGAAGTTGGTGGACCTGGTGCAGGCCCATCGCGAAGAACTCGACGAAAACATCAAGGCCGCGGCCGCTCACTGGGAACTGGACCGCATGGCAAGCCTTGACCGCATTGTGCTCCGCATTGCGATGGTCGAACTTTCTTACATTCCCGAAATCCCCATGAAGGTCGCCATTACCGAAGCGGTGCAGATTGCCGCCAAGTACAGCACCGACAATTCGGATTCTTTCGTGAACGGCCTTTTGACTGGCTTTATGCGTAACCGTGGCATGGTTGTCACCGAACCTAAGGAAAAGTAAAATGCTCAAGGAAAAATGGATGAAACATATCTTCGCAGGCATTGCGGCATTAGTGGCACTGGTTGTGTATGTGCTGACAATGGCTCCTACGGTAAGCTTCTGGGATTGCGGCGAATTTGTCGCTTGCGCCAATACCTTGGGTATTCCGCATCCTCCTGGAACGCCGTTCTTCGTGTTCCTTGCACGTGCTGTTATTGTGCTGCTCCCGTTCGTGGGCGAAATCGCAAAGCGCGTGAACTACATCTCGGTGGTGAGCTCTGCCGCAACCGTGTATGTGACGGCTCTGTTTGCCTGGGAACTCTTGGCAACCGTGCTCAAGACTGACGCTCTCGCTGAAAAGATTACCGGTAAGGTTCGTACGGCCGTGCTTGGCTCTGCTGCTCTCGTGGCTGGTTTCCTCCTGACCTTCTCGGACACCTTCTGGTTCAACGCTGTCGAAGCCGAAGTTTACGGCATCGCCATGCTGATCTTGATGCTTGTGTCTTACCTGGGTCTCGTTTGGTACAACAAGCGTAACGAAGACTACAGTGACCGCATTCTGATTTTCATTTGCTACATCGCCTTCCTTGGCGTGGGCGCTCACCTTTACACCATGCTTACGGTTCCTGCCGTGTTTGCTCTTTTGCTCGTGGCCGAACCCAAGAAGATTGTGGAACGCATTCCTATCTGGATTACGGGTACGCTCCTTTGCTCCGTGATTTACATGGTGTCTGCCTTTATCGAAATTTCGTTCCTTTGCTTGATTGCTCTTTCGATTCTCTGCCTTGCTAAGCCGTTCAAGAGCAAGGGTGTGCAGCGCAGCATGCGCCTGTCTTTGGCTTTTGCCTTCTTTGCCCTGATTGGTTACAGCACGCACCTCTACATTCCGATTCGTTCGGAACTGAACCCGATTATCGACGAAAACGACCCCGAAATCAACATCCGCGACGAACAAGGTAACCTGCAACTCGGCAACCTGTTCAAGGATGAAAACTGGGTCGCCTTCAACAACTTCATTGAACGTAAGCAGTACGGCTCTGAAAGCATGATCAGCCGTGCCTTCTACCGTCGTTCTCGCCTTAGCCACCAGTTCCTTTCGTTCCCGCACATGGGTTACGGTGGATACCAGATGGCTCAGTACTTGCCGTACAAGGTGGGTGACGTGAACTACGCTAACGGTGTTTACACCTTCGATGCTGGCGATAACCAGCCGGTGGAACGTTTTGGCATCAAGTTCCCGACGCAGATGAGCTTCATGGGCGATGCAACGCTCCCGCAGTTCATGATGTTCTTGCTCTTTAACGGCCTGTTGGTAATGGTTTGCGTGTTCGTTTGGAAGCGCAACCGCAACATGGGCGTGTTCGTTTCTGTGCTTTATGCTCTCTGCTCGCTTGGCCTGTTGTTCTACATCAACTTCGCCGACGGCACCCGCATGGAACAGCGCGATCGCGATTACTGGGTGTCTGTCATGAGTCGTAATGTTCAGGACCTGAACACTCGTGGTATGGGTATTTCCGCTTTGCCGGACCCGAACGAACTCATCGACATGCGTCAGAATATCGAGCATACCAAGATTCGTATGGAAATGCTCAAGGCTCGCGGTGCAAACGAAACCCGCCTTGCTGAACTCCAGCGCGAACTCGATGGCTATACCAATTCTGCAATTTGGCAGAACTGGCAGAAGATTGAAAACGGCTTTGCCCAGGTGGGTAGCCGCGCTCCGTTCCCCGATGCTGTGCACCTGGAAGTGCGCGAACGTGATTACTTCTACACGCCCGCCTTCATTTTCATGAGCCTGATTTATGGTATCGGTGCCGGAATCCTGGTGTTCTTGGTGGCAACGTCTAGCTTTGCTGCCTTTGCAAACCCGGTGGCTGCAGCCTTGGTTGCTGTGTCCTTCTTGGTACCTTGCATTTCGAACTACAAGGAACATGACCGTTCTGGCCTTTGGGTTCCTTGGGATTACGCATTCAACCTGTTGAACAGTTGCCGCCCGAACGCGATTCTCTTTACGAACGGTGACAACGATACCTTCCCGCTGTGGTTTGCTCAGGAAGTCGCTGGCGTGCGTAAGGACGTTCGCGTGGTGAACCTCTCGCTCGGTAATACCGACTGGTATATCAAGCAGATGCTCGACAACGAACCGATTCTCAAACTCAGCTACGACAAGGCCGCTATCGACCGCGACATGGTGCTCGACAATAGCTCTGCTTCTAACCCGAACCATCAGGTTTCTACTTGGGTCAAGAACGCTCAGCGCTTGATGCCGCAGCTCAAGAACCGTATTGACGCTATGGAAGGCCAGCAGCTTTCTGCCGCCGATTCTGCAAAGCTCATGCAGTTCAAGGTTCACTACCAGGTGTGGGATGCCTTTACCGAATGGGCTGCCCGTACTCGTAGCGGCATGATGCTCACGCAGCACAAGCTTGTGATTGACCTTGCTCTCCAGAACATGGATAAGCCGATTGAAATTTCGACGACGGTCGGTACGTCTAACTTCATGGGTCTTGAAAAGTACATGGTGCAAGAAGGCATGGTCTACAACTTCGTGAAGGGTGATTTGACCCCGAAGCGCAATTCCTTCGATTCCAAGTTCACCGCCAACTTGATTGATTCTGTATTCAAGTTCCGTGGCCTCGGCGATGGTACCGCTTACATTAACGAAGAAACGTCTCGCTTGCTTTCGGGCTATGTTTCCTTGTACTTGCAGATTTCTTTTGATGCTCGCGACAAGATTTCGACGCTCCGCAACACGCATCCGTTCACGGCCGAAAAGAAGGCCCAGGTGGATAGCCTCGCTGCAGCAGCAGGCAAGTATCTTGAAATGGGCATGAAGCAGTTCCCCTCGGAATGGCGTAACTACTGGGCTGCCGCATTCGTTTACGAAGCCGCTGGTCAGAAGGCTAAGGCTCAGGAAGTCCTGAACCGCGGTCTCGAAAATGTTCCGGCATTCGAAGAAGGTGGCCGTGCACGCTTGCTCATGAGCGGTCGCCAGATTGAACAGATGTCCGACGAACCGCTGAAGGTCGAAGCTCCGGTGGAACCCGCTCCGGAGTCGGACTCCGCTAAAAAGGATTCATCAAAGGAACCTGCAGTAGTTGCCGCGGCAAACTAATTGCGCTTAGTGTATTGGTAAGAGGCTTTTCATGGATTTGAGTCTTGTCATTCCCGTTAAAGAAGAAAGCGAAAACCTTCCGGAACTTTTCAAGGAAATCGTTGCCGCTATCGAGCCTACGGGATTCTCGTTCGAAGTCATTATTATTGATGACGGTAGTCGCGACAACACTTGGGATGTAATCGAAAACTTGTCCAAGGAATACGACTTTGTTCGTGCTTTCCGCTTTCAGTTTAACTGCGGTAAGGCTGCTGGACTTGCTTTCGGTTTTTCTAAGGCGCGAGGCCGCTACGTTGCTACTTTGGATGGCGACTTGCAAGACGATCCGCTTGAAATCCCGAAGATGATCAAGATTCTCGAAGACGGATACGACCTGGTTTCGGGCTGGAAAATCCGCCGCCTCGATCCTTGGCACAAGACTTGGCCCTCTAAGCTTTTCAACTTGACGGTCTCGATTGTGTGCGGTCAGCGTTTGCACGACTTTAACTGCGGTATCAAGGCTTACCGCAGTTCCGTGGTTCGCTTTATTCACCTGTACGGCGACTACCACCGCTTTATTCCGGTGATGGCCAAGTGGCAGGGTTTCCGCATTACCGAAATGCCGGTGGCTCACCGCGCCCGCATTCATGGTGTTTCTAAATACGGCGTGTCGCGCCTGGTGTCTGGGTTCCTGGATTTGGTATCCCTGATGTTCATGCGCAGCTTTGCCTCTAAGCCGCTTCATTTCTTTGGCTTGCTTGGCCTGATTTTTATGCTGTTCGGTTTTGGTATTTCGGGCTATTTTGGTTACGAATGGTTCCAGACGGGCGCTCTCCATGTGCGTCCGCTCCTTTTGGCAGGCGGATTCTCGCTGGTGATGGGCGTGCAGTTCATTTCTCTTGGCCTTTTGGGCGAAATGATGAACGGTAGCAAAAAACAGAGCTATCCTGTGGCCGAATCGATTCGTGAAATTGTAGATTTGAGTTAGGAGAAAGTTGGTTTATGGCGTACCCTAAAAGTCTTGTAATTGTTCCGACCTATAATGAGAAAGAAAACATCATGCTCATTATGTCGGCTATTTTGGAACAGAACGAATGCATCGAAATCTTGGTGGTCGACGATGGCAGTCCCGATGGTACGGGCGACATGGTCGAAGAAGAAACCAAGAAGAATCCGCGCGTTCACTTGATTCGCCGTAAGGGCAAGATGGGCCTTGGCTCCGCTTACGTGACGGGCTTTAAGTGGGCTCTTGAACGCGACTACGAACGCGTCTTTGAAATGGATGCTGACTTTAGCCATGCTCCGACCGACTTGAACCGTTTTTTGGAAACCGCTGAAGATGCCGACCTTGTGCTCGGTAGCCGCTACCAGAATCACCGCATTAGCGTGGTGAACTGGGATTTGCGTCGTTTGATTCTCAGCTACGGTGCAAACGTTTACACCCGCATTGTGACGGGGCTTCCGATTAGCGATGCCACGGGTGGCTTCAAGTGCTTCCGTCGCGAAGCTTTGCAGGCTTTGAACCTCGACAAAATGAAGAGCGACGGCTATTGCTTCCAGATTGAAACCACCTTCAAGATTTGGAAGAAGGGACTTCGCGTCAAGGAAATTCCTATCATCTTTACGGACCGTACCCGCGGTACTTCCAAGATGAGCGGCGGCATTATATCTGAGGCGTTCTTCCTTGTTTTGAAACTCCGCTTGGGTCTCGCATAACTCCGAAAAATTCTAAGTTCTGCCAACTGCCTACTAAGTTCTAATATGTATTCTTGCTCTATCATTATCATCGCTTACAATTCCTGTGACTTTATCCCGGCTTGCTTAAAGTCCGTTCGCGATGCGTGCGAGGGCATTGATTCTCAGATTATCGTGTTGGACAACGGTTCTAGCGAACCGATTCTGCCTGAAATCAAGGCGTTTTTCCCCGAAGTCCTTTGGATTGATTCCAAGGAAAATCTGGGTTTCGGTAAGGGGTGCAACCTCGCCGAAAAGCAGGCGACCAAGCCTTATTTGTTCTTTATCAACCCGGACACGGTGGTTTCGCGTGATTCGTTTACCAAGGTGCTCGATTTCATGGAAGAACATCCGGAATCGGGTACGGTGGGGTGCCGCATTCTGAACGAAGATGGCTCTATTCAGTGGGCTTGCCGCCGTTCGTTCCCGACTCCGATTTCTGCAATTTCAAAGACAATCGGTCTTTCTTCGCTGTTCCCGAAGAGTAAGCTGTTGGCTTCTTACAACATGACTTATGCCGACCCCGATGAAATGATCGAAGTGGATGCCATCAGTGGATCTTTCTTCTGCATTCGTCGCGATGTCTATGAACATTTGAACGGCTTTGACGAAGATTTCTTTATGTACGGCGAAGACCTTGACTTGTGCTTTAGGGCTAAGGTTGCTGGCTATAAGAACTATTACACGCCTTCGACGAACATTCTGCATTTTAAGGGCCAGAGTTGCCGTACGCGCCGCTGGGGCTCGTACTTGGACTTCTATAAGGCCATGCTTATCTTTGTGAAAAAGCACCGTGACCTTTACTTTGTCCCGAACTTCCTGGTGTCTTTCGGTATTCTGTTTGCTGCCTTTGTGGGCATGTTCTCGCGCTTGATTCCGAAGTTCTGGAAGATGTTCCTGGACTTGGGCGCAATTGCTCTTTGGGCAGTTGCGTTCCTGGGTAGCGGAATTACGGTGGACCGCCCCTGTGCCGATAGAGTGGGCGAGGCTGCCTCGAATTGCATTAATTATACAGTTGTTGTAAAACATTCTGTTTTGGATTTTTCTCAGTTTGAAGACTGGTGGCTTGTAGGGCTCGTCGTTATCGTGAACATGGTGTTCCTTGTGTTCCGCGGGGAATATACGGTTTCGAGCCTTAAGGGCGACCGGTTCTTGCGTTACTTGATTCCTTTGAATGTGCTTGCCGTGGGCGGTTATTTGGCTTTCCGCTATTTCTCCCAGACTCCCATTGTCTTCGACGAGATGAGTTTCTTGCCTTACGCTCCGAAATGGATTGCCATTGTGGCATGCTCCAGTTTGGCAATTCCTTTTGCGCTCCTTATCTGGAGACGCTTCGCATTTTGGATAAACTATTTCTACCGCATTTTTGCCAAGAAACGCCATCGTTCCATTTTGCTCGGCGGTTCCGAAGATTCCCTGCAATCTTGGTTTGACCGCTACAATGTGATTCCGGGTATCGAAATTCTTGGTTGCGTGAGCACGGATCCGGCTAAGGTATCCGACGAAAACCGCCAGCACCTGCTTGGAAACCTTTCTTCGATGGAATCGATTTGCAACCGCACCGGTTGTCGCGAACTTTTGGTGGTTTCCAACCTGTCGGGTTACCGCGAACCATTCGACATAAATTGGCTCGATAGTCTCGGTTTAAAGGTGTTTTTGCTCATCGGAAACACAAAAATGGGCGATTTTGCCCTCGTAAACCTGAAATATCTGCATTAAAACATAAAAATCCTACATTTTCTTTACACGTTGCACAAAAATGAGTTATTTTTTTGTGTAAGTATTTGATTATTAAGGTTTTATGTTCGATACGAATCTTTTAAATATTCTTTGTTGCCCCGAAACTAGGGGTAAGCTGAAATTGGCGTCTGACGAATGCTTGGCCGCCTTAAATCAATCTATTTCCGCCGGTACGCTCAAGAACGTTGCCGGAGAAAAGGTGACGGAACCTTTGACCGAGGCTCTTGCTACCGAAGACAATTCCAGGGTGTATCCGGTTCGCGAAGGAATTCCGGTTCTTTTGGCGGACGAAGCAATTTTGCTCTAAGAGGTGTTTATGGCGGTAACGTTGGAATCACTCAGAAAGTCTGTAGGCAAGAAAAACACCAATTCCATGGTGTTTGCATGGCTTGCAGATCTCGAACGCGAGGCGGGGGAGCTGGATAAGGCTCTCCAGAGAGTCGACGGCGGTCTCACGTTGTACCCGAATGATATTTCGGCAAGACTTGTCCGCGCGAAGATTCTTACCCAGCTTGAAGCGTATCAGCCTTGTGTTGAGGAATGTGAACGGATTATCGTGATGGATCCGTTCAACCTGGCTGCCCAGCAGCTTATGGGTAATGCCTACGACAAGCTTGGCATGCAGGCTGAGCGAAACGTGTGTTACCGTCGTTTGCACGATATGGACCCGCTGAACAACTTCTGGAAAGAAGAGTACGACGTCGTTCTTGAAAGTACGGTTGCTGCCACTACGGCTGCTGTTGCTGCGGATTCCGAATTTGTCATGTCCGATACCACTCCGGACTCGGGTGAACAGGATTCGTCGCTCGATATGTCTTTCGACACTGCGGCCGAACCTTCGACTGCGGATGCCGGTGCGGATTCGTTTGAAATGCCCGTTACTGCAGAATCGATTGATACTCCGGTTGCAGAAGAAACCGCTGGCGAAGATTCTTCCAGCGAAAACATGGTGGATGACCCGTTTGCATCGCTTGCGGCCATGTTGCCTAATGGTGATTCTGCCGAAGATTCTACGATGGAAGACTTGTCTGCATCGCTTGAATCTGCAATGGATTCTATCAAGACCGATGAATCCGAAGGCCTTACCGAAGAATTTGGTGCCGAGGAAAACATTTCGGGCTCCGACGTGTCTTCGGCTCTGTCTGACATGTTCGGTCTGGACGACGACCTGGAACCTGAAGAAACGACGACTAGTGCAAGTCCGTTTGCAAACCCTGCTTCCAAAGCCGACGTTCCTGTAAGCATCGATGACAACGCTGTGTCTAATGCGGCTTCTGTGTTTGAAACGGCTCGCGTCGAAGACGACAAGCCGCAGAGCATTGATGATGCCTTTGGCGATATCTTTGGCGAAGATGAACTGCCCGAAGAAAAGCCTGTAGAACAACATGAAGATGCTGAATCTTCTGTGTTCGCTTCGATGTCGATGGAATCGCTCGCTGAAGCTCCGCTTGCTCAGGGAACTTCTGAAGCTCTTCCGGCCGACGAAGCCACTCTTGAAGAAGTCTCGGCTGATGATGCTTTTGCTCATGATGGCGGCTTGTTTGAAAAGTCCAAAGATTTCTCGAAGCCTGCTGAAGCAGACAAACCGCAGAGCATTGATGATGCCTTTGGCGATATCTTTGGCGAAGACGAACTGCCCGAAGAAAAGCCGCTGGCTGCAGCTCCGAAGGCTGCTGAATCCCTTGATTTGCCTGCCGAAGAAGAAGGTGGCTTGTTTGAAAAGTCTGCCTCGGCGGACATGAACTTGAGCAAGCCTGCCGACGAACCGACGACGATTGATAACGCCTTCGATTCGATTTTCGGTGAAGACGAACTGCCGGAAGAAAAACCTGCTGTTGAAACACCTGCCGCAGCAGCACCTGCTGCTGAAAATCCGGTAGAAGAAAAAACTTTAGAAGAAACTCCGGCTGCGGATTCTTTCGAACTCCCGACGCTGGAATCTCCGATTGATAACTTGTTTGCAGACGACAATCTTGCTGATGACAATCTTGCTGATAAAAAGCCTGCAACCGAAGAATCTCTGACGATTGATGATGCTCCGGCTCTCGAATCGCCGATTGATAATTTGTTCGCCGACGATACTCCGGCTACAACAGCGACTTTAGAAGAAGAACTTCCGGCGGCAACATCGCTTGAAACTCTTGCGGAAGAAACGCCTGTCGCTGAAGAACTTGTTGCTGAAACACCTGCTGTTGAAACTCCTGTTGCTGAACCGGAACAGCCGACAATCACGCAGGACGCCGCATTGAGCGTCGATAGCGCCTTCAGTTCTATTTTCGGCGATGACGATGATCTGCCGGAGGAAAATTCCGCAGCTGTGAAACCGGCTGCTGAAATTAAGCCTGTCGAAATTCAGCCTGAAGATTCTGCATCGCTTGAAGAACAGGTGAACAAGGCCGAAGCTGAACTTGAAATGCCCGCCGCAAAGTCTGAAGGCTCTTCGGATCTCGCTCAGGAAATGGGTGGCGCCTTCGCTTCGATGTTCGGCAACTCCGACGACGATTTGGATTTGCCCGAAGTGAAAGCTCCGGCAGAATCGAAGGAACCGGAACTGGACGACCAGGAATTGACGGGTGCTCCGGTAGAAGAAGGTTTTGACAAACCGGTCGATGAAGCTCTCTCCAAGGATATCGACAAGTCCTTCGATAATTTGTTCGGAGAAAATGATGATTTAGACGTGCCCGCTGAAAAGTCTGCTCAGACTGCATCGGAGGCTCCGGCTAAATCTGCTCCTGAACTTCCGACTGTAGAAACGGCTCAGGATTTGGATTCTCTGGAATCCGAAGTTTCCGGCGCATTCAAGGGCTTGTTCGACATGGACGACGATTCCTTGACCGAAGAAACCAAGCCCACGAATAAGGGGGTTGATTTCTTGATGTCCGGCGATTCCGACGATGAGATTTCTGCTGGCTTGATTAATGATCCCGACGCACCGCTTGATCGTGGTGCACAAGATTTGGATGAAAGCTTGAATACACGTACGCTTGCTGAAATTTATTTTGATCAAGGTTTGTATGGCAAGGCTCTTGAAATCTACAAGGACTTGGCTCAGAAAGAACCTGAAAATGAAGATATTGCTGTGAGACTTTCCGAAGTGGAAAAACTCTACAACGAAAAGTTTGGAGGTAACGCTTAATGGCTGAACAGCAACCGCAACTTCGTATTGAAAAACTTTTGCGCGAAATGGTGAATCGCGGCGCATCTGACTTGCACTTGCGCGTTGGCGTTCCGCCTGTTTATCGTATTAACGGTGCCTTGCAGCGTCCCTTTGATGTGAAGGTCGATGCGATGCTGATGGATTCCTTCTTGGATGATATCATGAACCGCGACCAGAAACAGCGCTTTGAAGCGAACAAGGAATGCGACTTTGCCGTGGGCGCCCGCGACATGGGTCGTTTCCGTGTGAACGTTTTCCGCCAGCGTGGTTCTATCGCTGTCGTGATTCGTCACATTAAGGCAAAAATTCCGGCATTCTCAGAACTTCATTTGCCTGAAATCATTCCCGAAATGGCTTTGACCAAGCGCGGCTTGATGCTCGTTACGGGTACGACCGGTTCGGGTAAGTCGACGACGCTTGCCGCCATGCTTGATTATATTAACCAGAAAGAAGCGGTCAACATCATTACGGTCGAAGACCCGATCGAATACCTTTACAAAGATGACAAGGCGATTATTTCGCAGCGTGAAATTGGCGTGGATACCAATTCTTACGCAAACGCCCTGCGTGCCGCTCTCCGTCAGGACCCGGACGTGCTTCTGGTGGGCGAAATTCGTGACCTTGAAACCATGCAGATTGCCTTGACCGCAGCTGATACGGGTCACATGGTGTTTGCGACGATCCATACCACGAATGCAACTGAAACGGTTCACCGTGTGCTTTCGATGTATCCGCCGCACCAGCACGATGAAATCCGCTTGCTGCTTTCTGAAGTGCTTGCGGGCATTATTTCGCTTCGCTTGTTGCCGACCAAGGATGGCAATGGCCGTGTGCCTGCTGCCGAAATCCTCGTGAATACGGCTGCTATCAAGGAATACATCAAGGATAAAGATAAGAACGACTTGATCGAGCAGGCCATTGCCGAAGGTCATTTGCAGTATCACAGCCAGACGTTCGACCAGGCTCTTCTCAAGCTTTACGAAGAAGAAAAGATTTCTTTGGAAACTGCTATGAATGCTGCTACGAATCCCGATGACTTCGATCTTAAGATTCGCGGTATTTCGGGTACTTCCGAACGTACTTGGATGTAACGTTCCAACAGAGCATGTAGAAAAGTCCTCCGCATTCGCGGAGGACTTTTTGGTGGATTAGGAGGAATTCTATTCGTTGTAGTAGACGGAGCTTCCTGAAGGGAAGGTGACGCTTTTCTGGTAGCTGGAGGTATTGCTTACTTGTGCGGGCTGACCCGTAGTAGCGACCATGTATCTACCCGATATGGTGGGCTTGAATGCGATGTTAGAGGTTCCGTAGTAGTTGCCGGTTGTAAAGCTCACGTTATAGTTCGTGCCCTTTTCCGAGGAACCGCTACTGAATCCGAGAACCGTTTTGCTGGTGAGGCTTGCTGAGCCGTCGGCATCGAAGGAGCCGCCCATGCCGCCGCTAATTTGGCATTCTACGATGACAACGCCACCAGAAATGGTGAGTTCGCCGTTGCTGTCAATGCCGTCGGTGTCACCGGAGCCAGTCTTTGCGTGGTGTACGCCGCCCGTAATGGTCAAGAATCCACTGCTGCTGCCCATTCTGCCACCCATGCCGCCTCCGGGGCCGAATCCCCAGTTTGACTGGCCGCCTTGATTGGTGTTGCCGGATCCGTCATTGCCGCCGGCTGCATTCCAGGCGTCATCGGTTCCGTAGACATCGGTAATGCCGCCATTTGCCTTGATGTACCAGGCTTCGAGACCTTCGTAGGAATTGGTCACGTAGATGGTACCGTCGTTGATCATGAGGGTAGAGTCGGCGTGTACGCCGTCGTTCTTGGGAGCCGCAATGGTCGTGTAGCCTCCGTTAAAGTAGACGTTCTGGTTGGAATGAACACCGTCGTCACCAGAGGAAATATCGATCTTTCCTGCATTGATGTAAACTCTGTTGTCAGAGACGATGCCTTTGCCGGTCGATGTTACTTTGATGGTCGGCTCAGAAACCGAGTCTTGGACGATGATATAGTTGTAAGCCTGGATGCCGTCATCGCCTGCCTTGGTAATGGTGATGTTGCCGCCCTTGATATTGACAATGCCTTTGTTGTCTACTACAGAGCCCTCATCTTCACCTTCGTCGCTCTTGATGCCGTCGCCGTTGGTCGCTGCGATGGTAATGTTTCCGTTTTCGATATCCACGATGCCCTTGCCCTTCAAACCGTTATTTGCGGCGGTCACGTTGATTGTCGTGGTACCGCGGAAGCGCAAGTCGTTGCTAGTGTGAATGCCGTTGTTGTAGTTGCCCTTCACGATCAAGGTGCCTTCGCCTTTAATGGTCAAGTCATCCTTGGCGTAAATGCAGGCGCCCGTGGTATCTACCTTCGTTTCGTTGTTGGAATTGACGTAAGTATAAGACTTCGTACGAGTGCTTCCGTCGCTAAGCGTGTTGGTGGTTCCGCTTTTGGCGACCACGAAGGTCTTGCTGGACATCTGCGAATAAATGGGAGCGTCAGCCGTGTTGGTGAGCGTGAGTCCGCGCAAGTTCAGGTAAACGCCCGAATCGCTCTTGGGAGAATACACACGAATCTGTGCGTCGGCACCGCTATAGGTTCCGCTAAAGTCGTAGTCGCCAGCGCAAGTGATAACCACTTCGCCACCGGTAATCGTGACGCAGTTGTTATTGTTTTCAACCGTGGCGCCGCTGGCTGCGTAAGTGATGGTGGGGAGGCTACCGTTCGAAGGCGTAACAACTGTGGTGCTGCTGATTGCCGGCGTATCGTTCGAACTGCTCGATACAGGGCTCTGCGATTCAGAAGAGGTCGGTTCTGCTGCAGACGAATTGCCCGGCTGAGAAGCACTGCTTTCAGGAACCGTAGCCGTGAGAGAAATCTTGTTGCAGTCTGCATCAAAGTAATAGATGTTTCCGGTGGGTTCTTTGTAGTAAGAAATGCCGTTTACGGTATAGAGGGCTTTTTCTGCGGTGCAAGATTCGGTTTCGTTTGCAGAACCGGAATCCGTTGAATCTTCTGCGGGTTTGTCGGCGGATACCGTAGAATCGCTAGGCGTCGTTGTGCCTACGTCTGTGCTGGTTTCGACCGGTTTCTCGGAGTTGTTTTCAGTGGGGCCCGGCGTGGCTTCGGGAAACCCGTAGCTTCCGTCTGTATTGATCCAGAAGGCAAGTGTACCTTCGGTATCGAGGCAAAGTGTTTCTCCGCTTGCGCCTTGCATGGCGGCGTAGCCGTCATAGACGCACACGTTTGTAGTGTTTCCCGAAAGGTCTTCGGAAATAGTTCCTGCATCATCTTTCGGTGTGGTTGAGCTATCGCTTGAACAGGCTGCAATAAGCCCGAGCGATAACAGTGATGTAAATCCCAAACATTTCCAATTAAGCATTTTCTTACCTTTTTTATGGGGGTGATTTGCTTAAATCAAAAGATACTATGCTTAATATGGGAATATTTGTGACAAAAGGGTTATTTTGAAAAAACATAAAACGTAAAATGGAACGATTCGCCCCGTTCGGAACAAAAGGCTCCAAAATGTGTAAGCGGAATTGTAATCAGGGAATAAAAAGCTATCTTTTTGAAATAAATTACGCCATATTGATTCTTGAAAAATCGAGACGTTATGAAAAGACTTACTAAGTCGTTTGCCTTCTTGTTGGCAACAATGCTTTCTGTACCGGTATTTGCAGCATCGCCTGTAGTCGGTCCCGAAAATGTCCGCAACTTGCGCCTGTTGGAAAATTCTCCGATGCTGTTTGATTTGCATCGCGTGACAACCGGCGATGGTCCCCAGTTCTTTGCATACCCGCATCGCGATACGACGTTCCGCAAGAATTTTGTGGATACCGAAAAGAATGCTTTGCTTTATTACGACAACGCAAATGGAGCCTCTGTTTCTGGACATGGCGCTTTTGAAAATAAGGCTCCGCGCATTGCTTTGGCGATGTCGCTTGTGGGCGGTTTGGATTATCGCGGCGGCGAAGCGCTGAATGATACCATTTGGCCGGGAATTGATGGAGGGATCTATTTGCGCGGTTATGCGGATTCCATTGACTTCGTGCTGGATGCCCGTATTTACGATGAGGCGCATTTTGCAACGGAGAGAGAAAAGGATAATCGTCCTAGGTCTTTTGACGGGGAGTTCCTGGAAAACCAGAAATCGGAAAATAATTCGGGTCTGGAATACACAAGCTACGCCCGCTACCGCGCCCACATTGCGCTGAACTACGATTGGCTGCGTTTGGACTTTGGTCGCGACGTGATGCACTGGGGCCCGGGTTACTACAACAACTTGAGTTTGAACCAGTTTGCACTCCCGTACAACATGCTTTCGCTCGATATGCAGTTTGGACCGTTGCGCGTGCTTTCGTTCTACGGTGACTTGCGCATTTACCCGGGCATGGGCATGAATAACAAAGATGAAACCCGCAACATTTTCGGACACCGCTACGAACTTGCTGTGGGGAACGCTACCTTCGGTATCAGCGAACTCCAGATTCAGTATGATAACTTGAAACCTTGGTTGTTTGTGCCGGTGGTTCCTTTGTTCATGGAAAAGGGCAACTATTCCGAAGACAGCAACAACGGCTCGCTCGCATTTGATTTTAACTATCGCTTGTTCCGCTCGCTCCGCGTTTACAGTGAATTCTTCTTGGACGATATGGAAAGCCCGGTGAGCCTCGTCAAGAATGACAACATCGAAGCCAAGTGGGCTTGGATGGCCGGTATGCATGGCGCACACGATTTCAATATCAAGTCGCATTTGGTGGAATCGGGCTTTATCGCAGAATACGCCCGCATTGAACCTTACGTGTATTCTCATTTCCATGCGAATACGGCGCAGCTGGCTCATTTGGGCCGCCCGCTCGGCAGCCAGGCTGGCCCGAACAGCCAGACGATTGACTTTACTCTTTATGGTCGCTTGGATCATCGCATTTTTGCATCGCTTCGTAACACTTGGTTCTGGAAGGGAACGGATTACGGCAGCGCTGTGAATGATACGACTCCGCGTCGCGACCACATGAAAATTCACAAGCGTTTCTTGAAGGGCGCGGATATGGAATATTCGCTTACGCCTTCGGTTAGCTACGAAGGACAGTATACGTTCTTCTTGGGCGAAATCACGCTGTTCAACGACAAGAAAGTTTATTTAAGAACTGGCTTCAAGTGGTAGTTTATGCAAAAGCCTGAATTGTTAGCTCCTGCTGGTGACTTGATTCGTATGAAGTACGCGTTTGCGTACGGTGCCGATGCTGTGTATGCGGGCCAACCTGCGTTTTCGCTCCGTGCCCGCGAAAACGGATTCAAGAATTTAGATGACCTTGCCGCAGGCATTGAATATGCGCACCGCTTGGGCAAAAAGTTTTACCTCACGAGTAACGTGATTCCGCGCAATGTGAAAGTCGAAGCATTCCAGAATGCTTTGCTTTCGGCAATTGATTTGAAACCGGATGCTTTGATTGTGGCAGATCCCGGCTTTGTAGGCTGGATTCGCGAGGTGCGCCCGGAAGTCGAAATTCATTTGTCTGTGCAAGCGAATACGACAAACTATTTGGCTGCCAAGTTCTGGCACGATTTAGGCGTGCGCCGCGTCATCTTGAGTCGCGAACTTCGCTTGTCCGAAGTTGTCGAAATCAAGAATCGCGTGCCCGGCTTGGAACTGGAAGTGTTTGTGCATGGCGCTGTTTGTATGTCAATGTCTGGGCGTTGTATGTTGAGTAACTGGGTGACTCGCCGCGACGCAAACCAGGGTGCGTGTGACAACAGCTGCCGCATGCCTTACCGCCTGTATGCAAATCCGGAACCGCAGTGCGAAAATTACCACGAACAAGAAGGCTCGTTTAGCTTGCAACGCACGGACCGCCCGGAACTCGACCCGATTGCCTTGGACGAAGACACTTGGGGCACGTACTTCATGAGCAGCCGCGACATTTGCGCTATCGATGTGATTCCGGAACTGATGGCATCTGGGCTCGATTCGTTCAAGATTGAAGGCCGCACCAAGTCGGTGTATTACTTGAGCCAGGTGGTGCGTGCTTACCGTATGGCAATTGATTCTTGCGCCACTCAAATGAAACAGGGCGTTGCTACGGAATCAGTCAAGGTTTCCGAAGAAAGCCGCCGAGCGATTTCGTTTGTGGACGGTCGCGGGTTCATGCCCGGATTCTTGCGCGGACCTGTGCCGCAGAATTACGAATCCACGCATGAAGAAGCCCCTGGTGGCTGTGTGGCGGCCCAGGTCATTGCCTACGATGTGAGCGCAAATGCTTGCCGCGTGAATGTCAAGAATCCGTTTTCAATCGACGATTCTCTGGAACTGATGACCCCTTCGGGAATGACTTCTTGCAGCGTTTCGGCCATGAAGGATTTCAAGGGCGGAGACGTCGATCGTTTGCATCCGGGAACCGAAGGCTGGGTTTTCTTTTCAGAAGATGTAAAAGGCCTAGAAGAAAACGCTACTTTTTGCTTTTTTGTGCGAAAAAATCCGTAAAAAAGGGAACTTTTTTTTAGATTTGTAATATGGCAGTAGACGAAGCTACTAAAAAGCAAGACGAGCTGGAACTTTATCAGATTGACGATAAAGCTATTATGCCCTTCTTCGAATGCCACTTGGAAGAACTGAAACAGTTCATTCAGGAACGCAGGGGGCAGAATCTCTCGCTTTTGGAATTGCTCAAGCAGTTCATTCGCACCTACAAGCTTCCCTTTAATATGCAGCGCTATATGTCCGTACAGACGACATACATCAAGCAAGTGTTGCAAGAACGCATGCAGGACCGTCAGGTGGCGGTGAGCCGCTGGATTCAGGAACATGCCGGCAGGCATCGTAACCGTATGATCCAGCTGCAGTGCCTTTATCTGGACCGCATTAAGGATAAATTGCTGCCCGAAGTCGAAAAAATGCTGGAACAGCGAATCGAAAATCTCCAGTCGAAACTGGATGAAAATAAATAGGTCGCTAAATCCTTGACAATCAATACCTTCTACGAAAAATCGCCGTTTTTTGACTAAAAATGGCGATTATTTTTTTGTATGTTTTTGGAAATGGTGCTAGTTTGTGTACCAAAAGTATGCTTTTTCTTGTCAAGACATGCAACAAAATTTTTCTGTTGATAAGTTGTTCCAATCATAGGGAGTCTGTCTTGATTGTGGAGTGATTAAAAGAGTGATTTGTTTGCAATAGTGGGGGTAATGTTGGGAATAAATATTTTTTTGCCGTTTTTGAGCTGAAATCGCCAATTTTCAAAAAAAATGACAGGGTTCGGACATTTTGTTGTATGCTTTATTTAATTTTTTCATGCTTTTTTAGATGATTGGTAAAACGTGACAAACTCTGTTGCTCTCTTGAATTCGGAATCTTCGGTCTGGCAGTTGACTCTGGACCGTTTGCGCCTGGAATGTAATGACTATTTCGGCCTGACTATTTTGGATACGGTCTGCTATGAAGGCATTTTTGATGGTGTAGTCCAGCTTTCTGTTCCCGATGAACTTCGTGAGAACTGGGTGAAGGCTCATTATGCCGAAATTATGCGCAAGGCCTTTGCCGAAGTTCTTGGCGATTCCTTCGTTGATTTTACTATTTCTATTTCGGCATCTGCAAAGAATGCGCCCGTGATGGCTACTCCGGCGGCTCCGAAGCTTGTCCCCGTGCATGTGGCTCCTGCCCACCCCAAGAAGCGTGCTCCGCGTCTTAAGCTTTCTTTGTATGCCGGCTATACCTTTGAAAACTTTATTGAAGGCGACTGCAACTTTACCGCTTGCGAAGCTTGCAAGTCTGTTGCCGAAAAACCGGGTGATCCGGCTTTGAATCCGCTTTTTGTGTACGGTAAGTCCGGCCTTGGCAAGACTCATCTTTTGCAGTCGATTGCAGGGCAGATGCTTAAATCGAGCTCGCAGACTCGCGTGGTTTATTGCCATGCTTACGAATTCCTGCGTGATGCTACGGCCATGAGCAAGGCCTTGAAGGCAAAGCTTGGTAATGTCCGCGAATTGGCTGTCGCTTTCCAAGAGAAGTACGAAAACTGCGATATATTGCTCTTGGACGATGTCCAGCTCTTGGAACACGCTTCTGCTACGCAGGAACGCTTGGCTGTTCTCATTAAGCATTTGCGCTCCATGGGCAAGCAGGTGGTGCTTTCTTGCGACAGGCATCCGTCGCAGTTCAGAACAACTGATTCTTGTGTTGCTACCGCCAACGACGGCACTTCGATTCCGCGCATTTCGGCCAAGCTCTTGGCTCCGCTGGAATCTTGCGTGGCCGTGGGCCTCGATGTTCCGGATCTTTCGACCCGCATGAAGTTGATTCAGAAGAAGTCCATGAGCATTCCGTTCGTGGACAAGGACCGCGAAGAAATTTGCAGGTTCCTGTCGCTTCCGCCGCGCGAAAACTTCCGCGTGATCGAAGGCATGCTGAACGGACTTCGCGCCATGAACGAATTCTGCGAAGAAAACTTGGACCTGGGTGCTGTCAAGCGCTTGGTGGCTCCTCCGGGAACGACGGGCGTCGAAGAACTTTCGGTCAAGGGAATTGCCGAAACGGTGGCTATGGAATTCGGAACTGACTTGAATGCGCTTGCAAGCAAGCGTCAAGATGCCGGTGTGGCACTTCCGCGTAAGGTGGCGATGTTCCTTTGCCGCGAATTGACGAATACGTCTCTTGTGAATGTTGGCGAATTCTTTAACAGAGATTACTCTTCTGTTATCGCCGCAATCCGTTCACTTACAAAGCAGATGGATTCTGATGAAGACCTTGCCCGCAAGGTCAAGGATATCCGCTATTTGCTGGAAGCCTAGCAATGATTGCTTTGGTGACGGGTGGCGCAGGCGTCGTAGGGACGGCGCTCTGTCGGGAACTTTTAGCGTGCGGTGTGTGTGTACGTGTGCTTGTGCTCCCGGGCGATACCCAGGCTGGGTTTTTACCCGAGGGGGTGGAGGTCTTTTATGGGGATGTTACGGACGCTGATTCAATTCAAAAGGCGTTCGCTGGCGTAGACTTGGTGTATCACCTTGCCGCCATTCTTCTTTCTACAAAACCGGGAGCGTTTGACCGCATTAATGCGGGCGGCACGCGCAATGTCGTGAATGCGGCAAAGCAGGCGGGTGTCAAGCGCCTAGTCTATGTCTCTAGTATTTCGGTGACGTATCCCGTGCTTACGGAATACGGCAAAAGCAAACTCGCAGGGGAGTCTTACGTCAAGGATTCCGGTTTGCAGTGGACCATTGTTCGCCCAACACTTGTCATCAGTTCGCCTATCGGTTCGGGCGGAATCGAATTCAACATGTTCGTGGCCTACGTAAAGCGCTTTCCGGTGTATTTTATGCCAGGGGGCGGCAAGTGCCTCAAGCGTCCTGTGAAAAGTACGGATTTGGTCAAGGGAATCGCCCTTGCAGGCCTTTCGGAGCATGCAGTCGGTAAAACGTACGCCCTTGCGGGGGAGACTGTGCTTTCGATGGCGGATATGGCCAAGGCTGTCTTGAAACAGGTCGGCAAGCGCCATTGCATGATTCCTTTGCCGTGGTGGATTTCCAAGAAACTCGCTGTTCTTAAAAGCTGGATTGGCGGGCGCCCAGTGACAGCGGAGCAGGCTTTGGCGGGTTTTTTGTATGACGCCGCTCCCGATATCGAAAATGCGAAGGCCGATTTGGGCTATAATCCCGGTTCGCCCTTAAAAATTTGATAAAAAAGCCTTTTTTTATCACAAAAAATCACCAATTATTTACATTGGCTTTTTTTTTGTATATATTCTATGCATAAAAAGAGGTATGTATGAATTTTAAAGCGAAGTCAGCGGTATTCACTTCCGCCATTGCATTGTCCATGATGCTCGCCGCTTGTGGCAGCGACGACAATTCGTCGAACGTGGAACGCGAAGAAGGCAGCTCTTCTAGCGTTCAAGAAACTTCCTCCTCGTCGGTGGAAGAATCGTCTTCTTCCGTGAAGTCGGATTTGCCCAAGGGAATGCGTGCTGCTACCCTGGATGATCTTGAAAAGAATTTAACCCTTGGATCCATGTTTGGAACCGAAGTTTATCTTGCTTCTGGCGCCAAGCAGGGGGTGTTCTCCATTTGGATTCCGGACACAGCATGGATTGCTGTTCGTTCGGACTTTGAAAACGGCGTGATTGAATATGGCCCCGAGAAAGGTTCGTTCATGGGTATCGATGCGGAGGCCGCCGACGAAATGAAGGCTTTCTTTGACAAGACCGGAAAAATGCAGTTTGTTGTGAAGGACGAAAAGAAGCTGCAGGTTTCTATCAATGGTGGTGACTACATCGATGTCGAAAAGGCGAAGGTGCAGATATCCGCGAGCTGGATTTCGGACGGAACCGAACTGCACGGTGTTCAGCTTTCTTGCAAGAACGGCGATACCAAGCAGGTTTATTCGTTCTACAAGGGCCGCTACGTGGTTGAAGAAACGGTCAAGAAGGAAACAACTTGGTCGGCTGGTTACTACGATATCGAACGTAGCCACTTGCTGATGCTTCCGGTGTTCTTCAACGCACCTGTGTTCTCGATGGTTTCTGGCATGGTCAGCACCGACTTCGATATCCGTATGGATACGGGCGATTCTCTGAAGTGCGAAAAGGAAACAATTAAGTATAAGGATATCGATTTTGAAGCAATTGCTGGCGAATGGGTTGCTCCTGAAAATGGTTACGATTGGACGCTCACTCTTAAGAAGTCGGGTGATTATTCTGTCGAAGCCAAGAAGGGTGCCAATACCGAAGACCTCAAGTCCGGCATTTGGGATGTTTACGGTGATGTTCTCTTGCTGAAGAACAAGAAATGCATGCATACGAGCGAATGTGCTTCGGCTGTCAAGGGAACCATCGAAGGCTTTGATGCTAAGAAGGGCTTCACCTTCAATCATGACGACGATGATTCTCCAAAGGTGCCCACGACTTGGACTGTCCCGCAGTACGAATAATTTCGGATAGACTCTTTAAAACAGAAACGCTCCGCCTTAGCGGAGCGTTTTAAATTTTTTAGATAGCTAAAAAATGATTAGCCGTGGTGTTCGGCGTGGTGTTCGCAACCGCAACCGCCCTTGCCGTCGCAGTTTTCCTTGTTGCCATGGCCGCCACATTCGCATTCGTGGTCGCCTTCGCCCTTGCCGCCGCAGCAGCAGTGGTGACCCGGATTCAGTTCGTCTTCGGTGGCTTCGCGTACAGAAACGACTTCGATGGCGAAGTTCAGGTTCTGGCCGGCGAGTTCGTGGTTGGCGTCAATCACTGCCGTCTTTTCAGAAACGGACTTCACGCGGATAGGCATCGGGCCTGCGGGCGTCTGGGCGTAGAACATCATGCCTTCGACAACCTTGTCGACACCCTGGAAAACATCCAGCGGAACTTCCTGCGTCATTTCTTCGTTGTATTCGCCGTATCCTTCAGACGGAATCACCTTGACGTCGAACTTGTCGCCCACTTCGTGGCCGACCATTGCCTTTTCGAGACCCACGACGATCATGTGGGCGCCCTGGATGTACTGGAGCGGTTCGCGGCCTTCGGAGGAGTCGATGACCTTGCCTTCGTCGGAGGTCAGGGTGTAGTGCATCTGGACAACGGTCTTGTCGGCAATCTTCATAGAAAATCCTTTGGTTGATTCGGCGTAGAGCCGTAAGAATGGAAGTGCAAATATAGTAAAAAACTATTGCTTCGAATTCTCGGGCGAAGGAATAAAGCGCACAACATCGGTGCTGCCGTTCTTTTGCGTGAGGGTTGGCGGCAATTTTTTACCGAATCCCTTGAACTTGAGGCGGTCTTCGCGGATACCTTTCTTGACCAGATAATTGTAGATGAATTCGGCGCGTTCGTTAGAGACCTGTTCGGCTCTGTCGGCCGAGACATCGCTTGCAGAACACTGGATTTCCAGGTTCATGGGGTATTGGCGCATGTAGTGCACGATATCGTTTAGCGATGTGTAGCTCGAATTCACAAGCACGGTGTCTTGACTGCCTTTAAAGTGGATATGCTTTGCGAATACGTTGAAGTTGTGCCTCTGGTTTGTCGGACAGCCGGAATTGTCGATAAACATGTTCAGGGCTGTTCCCGGGCATTGGTCAGCCCAGTCTGCAACGCCGTCATGGTCAGAATCGAGCGGGCAGCCGAGACTGTCAATCGGGGCGCCTTCAGGCGAACCCGGGCACTTGTCGTCTTCGTCAAAGACTCCGTCGCCGTCTTGGTCTATACGGCAACCGTGAATATTTACTGTGACGCCTTCGGGCGTTTCTGCGCAGTCGTCTTTTGTGTCGGGCACACCGTCATTGTCTGAATCAAGCGGACAGCCCGATTCGCCAACGGTTTCGCCGAGCATACTGTTGGGGCATTTGTCTATGTCGTCGGGGACTCCGTCTCCGTCAAAGTCGAGGGGGCAACCGTTTTTGTCGATTGAAATTCCTTCGGGCGTGTCGGGGCATTGGTCGACATGGTTGGGAATACCATCGTTATCCTGGTCCAATGGGCAGCCGTCTTTTCCAACGGATTCGCCGCGAGGTGTACTTGGGCATTTGTCGTTATTGTTGTCAATGCCGTCGCCATCGGTGTCGAATGTACATCCCAGAGAGTCTACAGCGAAACCGCTTGGGGTGTTGGGGCAAACGTCATTATAATCAGCAATGCCGTCACCATCTTGATCCAACGGGCAGCCGGTGTAATCCACAAGAATCCCTTCAGGGGTGCCCGGACACAAGTCGACGATGTTCAAGACTCCGTCCTGGTCTTCGTCAACGGGGCAACCACGTGAGTTCACAATTTGTCCGTTAAGCGTGTTCGGGCACATGTCCTTACGGTCGATAACGCCGTCGTTGTCGTTGTCATTCCAGCTAAAGTCAATCACCTTGCTTAATGTGATTGCGATTCCGACTTCGGGCGATCCTGTCATTGTGTAATGCAGGTTTTCTTTGCCCGATTGCAGGTTCACGGAGAGAGCGTCATCGGTGTCAAGTTTATTGAAGTAGTGGAATCCGACATCACCCGAAAGCGTAAGGTAGTATTCGTAAGGCAGGTGTACGCGCAAGCCCGGAGTCAGCCTTAAAGGACCATAAAGAAGGCTGTTTCCTTGCGGGGATTCACGCATGGGTGTTTCGCCCGAAGCTTCGAAAATGGCCGTCACAATTTTCTGGGGGAAGATGTTGAAGCCTGCGCCCCAGAGAATATATTTTTCTTTGTCTCCGAAATCGTTCAGAACGCCGACGTAACTGTTTATGGTCAGAAGGTCTTCGATATCGAAGGAAAGGTGAAGGTTTAAATCTATGGCAAAGTCATCAGCAGTGTAGGCGTAGGCTTTATCGTCGGACTTGATGTACCAACGATGTCTCGGGCGGAATCCTTTTGTCTTGGAACCAGTCGGGAAAAGAAAATCGCTGCTAATGCCTAGATAAAACCATTCGTAGACCGGGATGGAACCTTTTATGGAAAAGCGAAGGTCTCCGAATCCGGCTCCGTCTAGATCTGTTTTGTGGATAGTGCCGTCGTAATGGAACGGTAATGAAAGTCCGAGTTCAAGGTTGTCCAGTACAGAAAAACTAAAAAAGAAGGTCTCGTCGTTCGAAGGAGTATCTTTGCCGAGAGAAACAAATTCTCCGTCGGCATTCGTGTAGCCGCCTTCCATGCTCAAGGGGTTTCCGTCGCTGACCATTTCGAACGAACCCGAAATGTAAAGGAATCCTTGCGGAAGAGTTCTTGCCGAGGGCGCGTGAATGCCGCTAGTCGATTTTACGATTCCCACCTGTGCAAAGGCAGAAACCGCGAGTAGACATAATGCGGCAAAGAGCTTCTTCATAATCCTAGCTATAACATAGAAATTTAATTCGGAATTCGGAATCGGGATTTCTGAATTAGCGGATAAAGAAATTACTATTTGTTATATTTAAGCCCGCAATGAAAGAATCGAACGAAAATCAGGAACTGCCGTCCTGGCATCGCAAGTCTCAAAAGGCCTATCGCATAAACCGAATTATCATTATTTTGCAAATGGTTGCCGCGTTTGTCTTGGCGGGTGTCATTTGGTTCGGAGTGGAACGCGTGACTGGCAATTAGGTGACTGGGATTTCAATGAAAGGTTTCGTTTTTAGCATATTGTCGTTGTTCTTGTTGGTGCTTTCGGGCTGTGCAAGCAAACCTGATACCACGCCGAAGGTGGAACCAATTAATCCGCCTGAAACAGAATCTTTTTCGGAACGCGCGCTTAAAGAAAAAATTTCGGATTCCCTTGCGATTCGTCCCTCGTGGACTTACTACCAGTATGCTTTGCAGGCAATGGATAACCAGGAATGGCTTTTGGCCAGGCATTACTTGGACGAATCCTTGCGTCAGTTGGTTTCTGAAAAATTTGATTCTACCTACAAGAATGTTTCGGCTGCAGAAGATTCTGCATACCATGCCTCGATGCCGATTCGCATTGTGCGTGCGTTAGATGAAGTTTACCCCAATGTGGCTGAACTTGGTGAAAGTGCCGAAAATTTTGTCAGGAACGAAGTCTCTATCGAAGGTGTCGATGCCCTTGATGAAAGTGAAGCCGATAGCGCTGCTTTGCAGGTGATTGAAAGTTTCTTGGATACGCTCGATGTGTCGCAATTTACGCTCCCGGTTCGCTTTAATGAACGCGTGCTGCAAGAAATCTACTACATGACTAATTCGGCTCGCGCTTTTATGTCGGGCTCCTTGAACCGTAAGACTGCTTACGATTCCTTGATTTATGCGCAGTTAGACGCCGCGAAAATGCCTCGCGACTTGATTTATTTGGCCTTGGTGGAATCGGGCTTCAAGCTCAAGGCCTACAGCCGCGCCAAGGCTTCTGGCATGTGGCAGTTCATTCCTGAAACGGGTAAACGTTACGGGCTCGAAGTGGATTACTGGGTCGACATGCGCCGTAATCCGGAACTTGCAACCAAGGCCGCCCTCAAGTACTTGAACCGCCTCCACGATGAATTTGATGACTGGCTTTTGGCGATGGCCGCCTACAACTGCGGCGAGGGCCGCGTGCGTCGCTTGCTTCGCGAAATGCAAGAAGATACAACCCGCGACACAACGATTGCCGTGACTTATTGGGATTTGGAACTCCCGAAAGAAACCATGCGTTATGTGCCGAGAATCTTGGCCGCCATGGTGATTGGACATTATCCGGAACAGTATGAAATGTCTGTTGAACAGACGTACCAGCCGGATTTTGATACGGTGACGGTTTTTGATTCGTTCCCGCTTGAAGAAGTCGCCAAACTTTTGAAGGTGACTGAAGATACTTTGCGTAGCCTGAATATGGAATTGGTAAAGTGGTGTACGCCGCCGAACAAGGAATCGTATTTGTTGCGCTTGCCGGTAGGCACTCGTAGTGCCTTTGTCGAGGGCTACGATAAAATGGAAAAGAACAATTTCTCGAGCTGGCATCACCACAAGGTTCGCAAGGGTGAAAACCTGGGCATTATCGCTCGCCAGTATGGTATCAAAATCTCGGAATTGCAGCAGGCAAACGACATGAAAAATACCCGCATTAGAGCCGGGCAGAGCTTGCTGATTCCGATCAAGGTGACGCCGAAACCGAAAGCCAATCGCGGCAAGAAACCTCAAAAGGTGCGCACCTATATCGTACAGTCCGGTGACGATGTCGCCGCAGTGGCTCGCAAGTTCGGAATTTCTCAAGATTCTGTTCGTGCATGGAATTCCTTGGATGTTGCAGCCGTCGTGAAGGCGGGCGATACTTTGGTCGTTTCTAAACCCGAACCGACACCCCAGGTCGAAAATGAAAGCGCTAAGAATCAGCCGTCTAAAAATCGCCCGAAGCTTGCGAAGGGCGAAAAGTATGCGGTTCGTGAAGGTGATACCTATGCTGCCATCGCTAAGATTTTCGACATTCCGGTCGTGATGCTTATGCAGGCTAACCAAGGCTTTAACAAGCGCTTGATGGTGGGTGATTCCCTGGTTATTCCGGAATACGTGCGCAAGAAGGGCGAAAAGAAACAGGCTAAGTCTGAATCTTCTAAGCCGGCCGCCAAGAAGCCTTCGAACGAAAAGGTTTCCGTTTATATCGTGCAGCAGGGCGATAACCTGAGCTCGATTTCCCGCAAGTTCGGAACGTCTGTTGCAAAGCTTCAGGAACTCAACAACATGGGTTCGAATACGAATTTGAGCGTGGGCCAAAAGCTAAAGGTTGCTGGCGCCCCCGAAGTGGAATACAAGATTCATACCGTCAAGAAAGGCGAGGGCCTTTGGGATATCGCTCGCCAGTACAAGGTGACCATTGAAGACATCGTCAAGTGGAACGATTTGCAGGACACCAAAATCAAGATGGGTCAAAAACTGAAAATCAAGCGCTAGAACAGCGTGATTCCTAAGCTGACATAGGGCTGGAAGAATGTGTCGTAATCCAGCATGAATTCGTCGCCGTCGCGGAATTCTCCAGTCTTGCGTTCGAAATAAGTGTGGAAATATTCGTGATTGTTGCGGAATCCGCCCGACAAGAAGAATCCGTGCCAGGCCATGCGTGCGCCAGCGCCGTAAGCGTAACCGTAAATGGCGGGCGAGGTGAACTTGGTGTCGTCGGCAAAGAAGGTCTTTCCGAATACGGCACCGCCGAATGCATAAAGCTTGAACATGAACTGGTGCTTGTAATTCATGACAATAGGTAGGGCAAAGTCAAAACCGAGTTGGAATAGGGCGGTGTGAATTTCGTGGCGGCCTTCGATGTCGCTTGTGTCGAACGGGGCTTCAAAGAAATCGTCGTATTCTTCAAAGTCTGCGTAGGCAGCTTTCTTATCTTGGGGCTCGTGGCTCACTCCCAGGTACTGGTAGCCCGCCATAAGGTAAATGTCGAACCATTCGGTTAGGGGAAGACTACCCGAAGCTCCGTAAATAAAGGTGTTGTCGAGGGTGATGTTGTGCTTTCGGCCGTTGACTTTGTAGGAGTAGTTCACATTTTTTGCTTTGATGTTGTTGAATTCTATGTAGGGACCGAACGATCCTCGGTCTTCGAATTCCTTGTAGTCGCTGGCGGTGGAGGTTGCCATAGAGGTGTCTATGACAATCCTGTCGGCAAATGTGAGGGAGCAGCAAAGCAAAACCAGGGTAAAAATTTTCTTTCTCATGCCTCAAATATATATATGATTGTTGAAAAGAGAAAAAAGGGGCTGTGGAGGCGTGGGGGATATTTTGGTAAAAAAAAGTTCTAAATCGAGTTTTTTTGTATTTATTCCCCAAAAATTGATTATTTTTTAGACCAAAATTAAGAAAAACCTCATTTGGAGCAGAATTTTATGAAAAAGCAGTTGTTGGCCCTTTGCGCCGCCGCATTGATGGTTTCCGTTACCGGTTGTAACGACAAGATGGATCCGAATGATCCGCAGTCCGTGCGTAAGTACCTGACCAAGCAACAGATTCCCTTTACCCCGAACCAGTTCGTTTCTTATGCAGTGAACGGTGATACTGCCAAGATGACGCTCTTCTTGCAGGCTTCTTTCGAAATTGACGCTCCGGCCGACAACGGCAACAACGCTGTGGCTATCGCTGCCAACAAGGGCAACATGGTGGTGCTCAACTATTTGTTCGAACATGGTGCAAAGGCCGACGTGAAGAACGGCAACGGCGAAGCTGTGCTCGACAACGCCGTGATGATGGGCAACAAGGAAGTGGTGAACCGCCTCTTGACCCAGCTCAAGGCCGAAGGTGCTGAAACCCAGACGCTCGGTACTGCAGTTCTCCTCGCCGCAAAGACTGGCAAGGTCGACATGCTCGAAGTTTTGGCCGAAGCCGGTGCACCGCTCGATTCCCGTAGCGCTGACGGTTACCTCCCGATCCACTGGACCGTGAAGAACGGTAACTACGACGCCATGATGTTCCTCATCAACAAGGGTGTCGATGTGAACGCCAAGTGCGGTCAGGGCTATTCTGTGCTCGACTGGGCTACCAACGAAGGCTATACCCGCCTGATCAAGGCCCTTAAGAAGGCTGGCGCCAAGAATACTCCGCAGTACTTCAAGGATTCCAAGAAGTAATTCTTGAATTTTACGCAAATTTCGCGATTTTCTCGCTTAGAACCGTGGTCTAGTGGCCGCGGTTCTTTGTATTTTTCGCATATGAAATTTCATTTACTGACCAAGATATTCCTTTGCCTGAGCCTTGCGGGCGTTGTTTCGCAGGCGCAGGAAACGGTTGAAAGTGTCCGTCGCCAAATTAAGGCGGTTGAGGCTGAAACGGCTCGCGAAAAATCGCTCCATGAGGCTGAAAAGAAACGCCATGCCGAATTTGTCGAAGTGGGCCGCAAAAAAGTGCAGGCGCTTGCCACACAGAACAAGACCTTGAAGGCCGAAATCGATTCCTTGAAGGCGGAACTCCAGAATTTGGCTAACGTGCGCCAGAAATCCCTGGGCACAGTCAAGTACTTTGAAAACCGTAAGGCCAAGTACGGCGAATCGCTTGCCATGGTAATCGATTCCTTGGTGCCGGTATTTGAATCGGACTTTCCGTACCGCAACGATGAAACTGTCAAGAGCATTCAAGAAATTGCAAACCAGCTCCATAAGGGCTTGATTGAAGCAGACGACGGCTTGAACCGTGCGCTCGAAGTCTTTTACGACCGCATTCGCCTGGGTTACACGACCGAAGTGTACAAAGGATTCTTGCAGGTGGATGCTCGCAATGTTCCGGGTACTTACTTGCGCTATGGTGCTGTCGCCTCGATTTTCGTGAGTAACGATGGCAACGATGTGCTGTGGCTTAGCCGGACGGCCGATGGCGGTTATGCCTGGAAGAACGTGTCCGATGACCTTGCCATGCGCACGGCAATGAAGGATGTGATGAAGGTGGCCGAAGGTAAGACGGCTCCGAGACTTGTCATGATTCCGGTGACGATTCCGAAGGAGGGCAAGTAAATGAAATGTGAAATGTGGAATGTGAGATGTGGAGTGGCTTCTCTCGTTTTGGCGGCCTCTCTTGCAACATTGGCTCCGCTCTCTTACGCTCAGCAGAATGCCGATATCGATGCCGTGAAGCAGCGTGCCGCGTTAAACAGCGCGAAGGCTGATTTGGAAGAAGCTCGCAAAAAGCGTGACATGGCCGTTGCTGCTCGCTGGAAGGACCGCGAAACGGCCAACCAGGAACGCGAACTCTTTAATGAAAAGTATAACGAAAGCAAGGAAAAGGTCGACGCCTTGATGTCGGAACGTGCACGTCTGTTCGAAGATGTGCGCGTTGCTCGCGAAGACTTGGCTCAGGTGAAGCTGCAGGCCGAAAAGGCTCGCGCCGAATACTTGTCGCTGGCTGCTGGCCCTGAACGCTTGGAAACGCTTGCGAAGTTCAGCGAACAGGGAATTCCGTTCAAGATTGCTGAACGTGTCGAAGTGCAGAACAAGGTCAAAAAGGAAATGGGCTTGTACAGGGACGATCCCTTGCGCATTGCTCAAGCAGTTCTGAATGCAGCCAAGAATGAAATGGAATTCTCTCGCGAAGTCCAGGTAGAAAATGCCGAACTTGTTTTCGGAAACGCAGTGGCACAAGGTGGTCGCATGCGCCTGGGCGGACTTTACGCGATGCAGATGGCTAACGCTGTCGATATCAACGGCTTGCATCCGGCTGCTTTGATGCTCCCGGTGGCTGGCGAAAAGAAGCGCGTGTTCAGCTGGCAAGAAAACTTGACTCCCGATACCAAGTCTGAAATCAGCAAGGCTTTTGTCGAATCGAAGGATTCCGCCTACGTGATGGTACCGGTCGATGTACTCTTGAGTACAGAACTTTCGTCTGAAATGGCGAACCACCAGGAAACCACCTGGAAAGACGACTTGAGGGAATTCTTTAAGAACGGTGGTCTTTTGATGTACCCGCTGTCTGTGCTCTTTGCGCTGGGTCTTTTGATTGCCTTGTGGCGCTTTGTGTGGCTCTCTTATAGGGGCTTTGGTTCTATTGCCGCACACCGTGTGATTAAGGCTCTGAAGGCGGGCGATATCGAATCTGCTCGCAAGCTTGCCGTAAAGACTCACGGCGAAGTCGGTCGCGTGCTCAAGACGGTGCTGACCAAGAATTACAAGGACCGCGAAAGTGCAGAACGCGCCCTCGAAGAACTTTTCTCTGCTGAAGTTCCCAAGCTGGATTTTGGTCTGAACTGGATTTCTGTGTTTGCGGCTGTGGCTCCGTTGCTTGGCCTTTTGGGTACGGTGATGGGAATGATTGAACTTTTCGACGTGATTACCATGCACGGTACCTCTGACCCGAAACTTTTGGCAGGCGGTATTTCGATTGCTCTTGTCACGACGGAAACGGGTTTGATTGTTGCCATTCCGTTGCAGCTGATTCACACGTTCCTGGTGAACCGTTCTGAAGCCTTGCGCGGTCGCATGGAAAAGGCCGGTCTTGCCGTGTTGAATGCTCTTTGGATTAAGGAAAAGTAGTGCCTGCAGTAGACCAAAATTCCGTACTTGAAGCGGCAATGGCCATTCTCTTTAGAGGTGGCTGGGTGCTTGCCCCGATCTTTGTGTTGGGGTGGTTCGGTTGGTTTTTAATGCTCGAACGCTACGCCTACTACTTTATGCTTCGCGGCGGTACCGTGAACGGCGTGGTGGGTGGATTCTGGAAGAATCTCGAAAAGAAGGGCGAAGATTTCGCTTTTGAAAAACTTTCGCACCACCGGTTCGGATATTTCTATGCGCTTGCCCGTGATGTCCGCAATTATCGCGACCAAGGGCCTACTGCGGTCCGCAACGCCATGGAAGAAACGCGCCACCGTATATCGCTCAATTTGTCTAGATCGCTCAAGACGATTTCGACATGCGCCGCTCTTTCTCCGATGCTTGGCTTGTTGGGTACGGTTTCGGGCATGGTTCACACATTTGAAAACATTAAGCTTTTCGGTTTCGGAAACCCGGTGCTTTTTGCCGATGGTATTTCTGAAGCTTTGCTCACGACGCAGGCGGGACTTTTGATGTCGTTCCCGCTGATGCTTGCCTATAACTTCTTGGCAGGCCGTGTCGAAAAAATCGAGGAACTGGCCTGGAGCGAAGCGCTCAAGTACGAAAGCTACGTTTTTAAAGAAGGAAAGTTTGAGGTCAAATAATGAGTTTTATTCGTAAAAGAGTTCATGATACAGGAAAGATTGACGTGTCGCCGATGCTCGACTGCGTCTTTATCCTGCTTATCTTCTTTATTGTGACGTCGACTTTCACGCGCGAAACGGGCGTTGACGTTACCAAGCCCAAGGCCAGTTCTGCAAAGGATTTGGCCAAGGAAAGCATTTTGATTGGCGTGACTCGCCAGGGTACGATTCACATTAACGAAACCCAGGTGAATCTGACGACTTTGAATACGGTGCTCCGCCAGATGATGGCTGAAGCGCCTGACCGCCCGGTGATTATCGTGAGCGATCGCGATGCCCCTAACGGTGTCGTTGTCGATATTCTCGATGAATGCAACCTCGCCAAGGTCCGCAAAGTTTCTATCTCGGCGAATAAGGAAGAATAGCCCCGTTTTTTATGCTTGATTTTGTTGGAAAATATCTCCGTTACCCGATTGCACTAGTGCTCTCCTTTGTGTTGAGCGCGGTGTTTTTCCTTGCGATTCCGGTGATTAATGCATTGATGTCTGATAAGGGCGTTAAAGGGCAAAAGGAATTGGAGGCCGTGACCGAGGTGGAAGTCCTGGTGAGTGAAAAGAAACCGGAAGTCAAGCAGAAGGTGATTCGCACAATTGTGAACCCGAATCCGTTCAAGATTACCTCGAACATGGGGGTGTCTCGCAGTCAGAATTTCCAGATGGATTTGTCGCTTGCCCGCGGTGCTGCTGGCGATGGCGTGGCTGTTGGTACGGGCTCCATGGAAAACGTGGTGTACGAAGCGGGCGAAGTGGACGAACAGGCCCAAGTTTTGCGTGAAATCCAGCCCAAGTTCCCCGAAAAGGCTAAGCGCATGGGCGTTTCGGGTTACGTAAAAGTCTTGATTGTGATTGATGTGAATGGCGATGTGGCGCAGGCTCAGGTGTTGACGCAGGATCCTGCCGGCTATGGATTTGATAACGAAGCCTTGAAGGCTGTAAGACAGTGGAAGTTTAGCCCGGCGCAGTTGGGCGGATTCCCCGTGGCACAGAAGGCCACAAAGGAGTTCCGCTTTGTTAATTGATTTTAATTACAAATTGTTTTTCTTTTTTAAAAAGATGACAAAGGTTTTATGCGGGCGGGGCCCCAGCTCGGAGTTGCGAAGGCCGCACGGGCCCCTCCCTGCACCCTCCCCATCCTTGGCCGACGCTAATTCTGACAAAAAAAGTTATCTGCGGACAAAAAAATCTTTTTTTGTTAGTGTATTATTGTTTGCTGTTTCTGTTGAAAGTGCTTTTGCCGCTGAAGACTATTTCTTCAAGGCAAATGAGTTGTATGACCAGGGCAAGTTTAAGGAAGCGGTGCCGCTGTATCGTGCTGCGATTGATGATGGCCGCTATGAACCGTTTGCTTGGTTCAACTTGGGCAATGCTATGGTGCAACTTGACCGCAAGCAGGTGGCCATGGTCGCTTACAAGCGTACGGTAGAACTTTTGCCGACGTTTGAAAAGGCCTGGATGCTCCTTGGCGACCTTTACTACTTGGGCAATGATGTGGGTGAAGCCATTGCGGCTTACAATCGCGCCATTGAACTCGGCGTGGAATCGGATCATGTGCATTTTGCGCTGGCGGAATGCTACTTGAAGGGTCGAGACTGGACGCTTGCACAGAAGAACTTTGAACGCGCTTTGCAGCTGAACCCGGACCGTATGGATGCTTGGTATGGCCTTGCTGAAGTCTACGAAAAATTGGGCGACTACGAATACGCCATCAAGACGCTTCAGAATGCTTTGCAGATGACAGCTACCGCGGGCGCCGATGTTCATTTTACGATGGCTTATTACTACCGCAGCATGGATTCTGCGAGACAATCCTTGAACGAAATGGAAAATGGAATCTTGATGGATCCGGAAAATGTTTCGGCTCGCCGCTACTTGGCGCAAATGTATGTGCAGAACAATTCTCCGTGGATGGCCATTTTTACGCTTGAAGAAGGACTTCGCCACAATAAGGGTAAGGCGGATTTGAACCTGGATTTGGGACAGATTTACTTTACCCAGAAACGCTATGACGAAGCGTTCGATTGCTACATGAAGGCTTGGCTTGCGGGCAATTCGCAAGGGCGTATCGGTGCTGAAAATGTAGGCCACGTATTCTCGAATGCGGGTGATACCGAAAAAGCCGAAAGCCTGTACAAGCGCATTCGCGAGAAAAAGTAGATTCTTCGTGGTGTAGCGCTTGCTTTTACTCGTTGTCATATATGCGGCCTTTATTGGCCTAGGGCTTCCTGATACGGTGCTTGGGGCGGCATGGCCCGTGATGCAGCATGACCTGAATGCGCCTCTTTCGGCAGCAGGGCTTTTGTCGATTATCGTCAGTGTGGGAACGATTGTTTCGAGTTTGTGGACGCCGGCACTTTTGCGCCTGATGGGAACGGGTAAGCTTGTCTTTGTGAGTATTGCGCTTACGGCGGTGGCTTCGTTTGGTTACGGATTTTCGACGACATTTTGGATGATGAGCCTGTTTGCGGTTCCCATGGGAATCGGGGCGGGTGCAATCGATGTCGCGATGAACAACTTTGCGGCCATTTACTTGGAATCGAAACACACGAGTTGGCTGCATGCCAGTTGGGGCGTGGGCGCATGCCTTGGTCCAGCTCTGTTTTCTATCTCGGTGGTGACGGGTGTCGGTTGGCGTGGAGCCTACGACATAGTCGCCTTGTTGCTTGCGGTGATTGCCGCGATGATGCTTATAACGCTCCCGATTTGGAAAAAGACGGAAAAACGCGATGCTTTGCAGCAGGCGCCTGCGGTAAAGGATATCTCGCTGTGGGCGGCGCTCAAGGTGCCTGGAATGAAACTTTCTTTCTGGGTGTTCTTCTTTTATTCGTCGCTTGAAATTTCCACAAGTCTTTGGTGCGGTACTTATTTGGTGGCTCGCGGTTTTGAACCTGAAATCGGGGCGATTGCGGTTTCGCTCATGTTTGCTTCTGTCATGATTGGCCGCATTTTGAGTGGCTTTTTTGCTATTAAGTTTACGGATATGCGCTTGGTGCATGCGGGTATTGCCATCGTGGTGCTAGGCTGTCTTGTTCTGGTATTGCCTTTGCCGCTCTGGTTTACGCCGGTGTGTATTTGTCTGCTTGGGCTCGGTTGTGCTCCGGTGTATCCGTCACTTATTCATGCGACCCCAGCACGATTTGGTGAAGAACTTTCGGGCCGCGCCATCAGTATTCAAATGGCTGGCTCTTATGTGGGGTCCATTCTGATGCCGCCAGCGTTTGGACTTGTTGCTATCAAGACATCTGTAATTGTGTGGCCGGTGGCGTTAGCGTTGTTTGTGGGTTGTCTTTTGCTGTGTGTATGCTTGCTCGATTATGTGACTCGCAAAAAGTTACATAATGCTTTCGCGACCGAGCGAATCAAGGACATTTTGCACCAAGTCGAGAAAATGGCGGAACTGCGCCGAAGGCTCCGTAAGGAACGTCGTCGGGAACGCCGGAAAAACAAGCTGAAACAAGCGCGAATCAAACGAAAGCTGGACCGCCATTAAATAGGGTGCGGCGTCTTTTTCTACATTTGGTTTCATGGCAAAGAAGAAAAAGGTATGGAAATCTCCTGCCATGGCACAGGCCATGCGCAGCAAAGAAGACAAACTCCGTGAAACGCTTACGCAGATTGTGAGCGGACAGAGCAGACTTTTACACCGCCCCGAAGATTTGTACGAGGCGATTGCAAACGGCATTGACGATATCGAAAACTTCAAGAATCCGAAAGACCAGCTGGAACTTTTAGCTTGGACTTTGCGTGCAGACTTTATTTCGTTCAAGGCCGATACCGACGAAGAAAAGGAATACTGGGACAACCTCTTTTACGATGCGGGAACGTTTTTTGTGGAACTGGCATCGCAGTATACCGACAAGGATTATGTCGCAGACTTGATTCATGACCTCGCCATGCGCCATGTGGGTGGTGAAGGCCGCTCGGTGGTGTTCCTGAGTGTCGAAGAAATTTTGCCCAAGGAACGCGCGCAGGCCTTGCTCGAAGAATTGATCAACAAGGTCACCGAAGTCGACCAGGGCAACCGCGAAGATATTCTGGATGCCATTTGCGATATGGCTGATTCTATCAAGGATGCGGCGAACTTTGCGAAGGCTGCACTCCTGAAGGATCCGGATAAGAGCAATGCAACGCTTATCGATATCGCCAACGCCCAGTTTATGGCAGGGAACATTGAACTTGCCAAGCAGTGGCTCGGCGATGTTCGCAACCCCGGCTCCGAAGACGAAGAAGCGTATCTGGATTTGCAGGCCGCCATTGCCGACAAGGAAGGTCGCAAGTCCGATTGCATCAAGATTGCCCGTACCTTGTATGAGACTTTCCCGAAGGTGATGAACCTCGGGCGTTTGGCCGCCTTCTTGCCCGATGCTGAGGCCGACCGCGTGCTCAAGGAACATGAACAGTTCCGTAACGGCAATACGGCGAATCTGGAATTTATGCAGTTGCTCGCCGGCATGAAGCGTTACAACCAGCTTTCGGGCTACGTGGACCGCTTTGAAAAGGACTTGACGACGCTCGATGCCGAAGAACTGACCGAGTTTGCAGACGCCGTTGAAAAGGACGGCCAGAAGGCTCTTGCCGACCACATTCGCGACTGGATTGTGGAAGAACCGGAAGACGCACAAGCCTTTGATGACAAGGATTAAGTCTGATGGCGAATTTTGGTCATGTTTACTTGATTGGTGCAGGTCCTGGCGATCCGGGACTCTTGACGATTCGCGGAAAAGAAATTCTGGAATGCGCCGACGTGGTGGTGTACGACCGCCTGGTTTCTCCGGCGATTCTTGGAATGTGCAATTCAAAGGCGAAGATGGTCGATGTGGGCAAAATGCCGACGCACCACAAGGTGAAACAGTCTGAAATCAACAAACTCTTGGTGCAATTTGCGCAGGAATACCCGCAGGGCATTATTGCTCGCTTGAAGGGTGGTGATCCGTTCGTGTTCGGGCGTGGTGGCGAAGAAGCTTTGGAACTGGTGGCGGCTGGCGTTGAATTTGATGTGGTTCCGGGCATTACTTCGGCCATTTCGGTGCCAGCTTATGCGGGCATTCCCGTAAGCCATCGCGGCATTGCAACAAGTTTCCACATTATCACGGGCCACGAAAAGGCTGAATCGAATGGCGAACTTTCGCTGGACTTTGAAAATCTCGCGAAGTGCCAGGGTACACTCATTTTCTTGATGGGCATTGCCAACATGGACTTTATCGCCAAGCGCCTTGTGGAATGCGGCAAGGACCCGAAAACTCCGCTTGCTTTTATCGAAAAGGGAACCACGCCGTACCAGCGCACGGTCGTGGCGACGCTTGAAACAGCGGGGGAGACGATTGTTCGCGAAAATGTGACAGCTCCCGCGATTACGATTATGGGCGGTGTCGTTGAACTGGGCAAGACGCTCGCTTGGAAAAAGAATTTGCCGCTTTCGGGCAAACGCCTGGTGGTGACTCGCGCCGCCAAGCAGGCCAGCGGAATTACAGCCCGCCTTACGGCCCTCGGTGCCGAAGTCATCGAGACTCCGATGATTGAAACGCGCGCGGTTGAAGGCTCGTTCAATTGGGCTGACCTCGCGAATTTCGACATTCTCGCTTTCACAAGCACGAACGGTGTTGAATCTTTCTTTACGCAGTTGCTTGCTTCTGGCAATGACATTCGCATTCTAGCTGGCAAGAAAATTGCAAGTGTGGGGAAGATTACCGAAAAGAAATTGCTGGAATATGGCATTCGCTGCGATTACGTGCCCGAAGACCATACCGGTGAAGGCCTTGGAAAACTGCTGCGAGATGTGGTTGATAAAGGCGAATTGGACGCATCCCGCATCTTGTTGCTTCAAGGCAATCTCGCTGATGACACCCTGTTGAAACTTTTACCGCAGGCTGTGCGCTGGGTCGTTTACGAAACGCTCCCGGTGGCTGAACTCCCTGAATGGAAGCGTGAAGCGGTTGAATCTGCCGATGCCATCGTCTTTGCCAGCACCAGTGCCGTCGAGAATTACGTTAAACTCATGCCCCAAAGCACCGACGGTGCGACCTCATACCCCGTACCTCACACCTCTTTTTGCATCGGTCGTATGACGGAATCTGCAGCCCGCAAGCATGGTTTTGAAACCGTTACCTCCGACGAAACCACCATGGATTCCCTCGTCAAGAAAATCGCGGAATATTACGCAGGGGAGCGCGCATAATGAAGGCAATTCTGATTATCGCGCATCACTGCATTTTGCCGGGGGCTTACAAGGGCTTCGAAGAAATCATGGATAAATTGCACCATGATTTGCCCGGCACGCGCGTGGCAAGTACGAGCCTGTTGGATTTGGAAAATGACTTGCGTACGCTCTTGCGCGAAGATGTGGAATCGGTGACGCTTTTGCCGTACTTGTTGCTGAATGGTCAGCATACCAAGAACGATGTGCCCAAGGTCGTGGCACACCTGCAGGCTGAATTCCCTCAGATTCCGATTACGCTTTTGCCTTGCCTCGGCGACTGGAAAGAATTTGCCGATATGGTGGTTGCTGGAGTCCGTAGCGCGCAAATAGACGAGAGAACGCCCGCTGATGCGGGCTACAGACGAAAGACGAAAGAAAATGAGTCTTGTCAGAATAATCTCTCGTCTCCCGCCTCTCGTCTCTCGTCTAAGCCAAACCTCTTCTCCATCGAACTGAATCTCGAAGGCAAGAATGTTCTGGTGGTAGGCGGTGGCCGCATTGCCCTTCGCAAGGTCAAAACGCTTTTGCCCACGGGGGCCCGCATTACCGTAGTCGCCCCGCAGTTCGACCCGGAATTCGCAACATTGTCGTCCGTAACCTTGATTAATCGCCCATATGAGCAGCTCGACCTTCGCGGAATCTTTATGGTCTTTATTTGCACCGACCAGCCCGCGGTCAATGCTCAAGTGTCTAACGATGCTCACGCCCGCCGTATTCTGGTGAATAATGCCTGCGACTACCTCGATGGCGACTTTATTGTGCCTGCCCGCATGGATTTTGGCGAAAATATCGCCGTTACGGTTTCTACGCAGGGCCGTGCCCCCTCGCTCGCCAAGAAACTTAAACAGAAAATCCAGACCGAATGGGCCGAAGGCCTTGAACAGATTGAGCGGGATTTTTTGTTATAATTTAAAACGGAGGTGAAAATATGATTATCCGTCCTCGTCGTTTACGCAAGAATGTAACTATCCGCAACATGGTGGCCGAAACCGCCGTGAATCCCGATGCTCTCGTATACCCGATGTTCGTGGTCGAGGGGGAGAATGTCAAGGAAGAAATTCCTTCGATGCCGGGACAGTATCGTTTTTCGATTGACGCTATTCTGACTGAACTTGAAGAATGCGTTAAACTTGGAATCAAGTCGATTTTGTTGTTCGGTATTCCTAGCTTTAAAGATGAATTGGCTTCGTCTGCTTATGACGATGATGGCATTGTGCAGCGTGCGGTTCGCTCAATTAAGGCGCATTTTCCGGACTTGTACGTGATTACGGATGTTTGCCTTTGTGAATACATGAGCCATGGTCACTGCGGAATTGTCAAAGAAGACGGCGATGTCGATAACGACCCGACACTTGAACTTTTGGCAAAGACAGCGCTTTCGCATGCTGAAGCCGGTGCCGACATGGTTGCCCCCTCTGACATGATGGATGGCCGTGTGGCTGCAATTCGTGAAAAACTGGATGAAAATGGTTTCACGAATTTGCCGATTATGGCGTACAGTGCCAAGTTTGCAAGTGCTTATTATGGCCCGTTCCGCGATGCCGCTGATTCTGCTCCGCATTTTGGTGACCGCAAGAGTTACCAGATGGATGTTCGCAATGGTCGCGAAGCCCTGCACGAAGTGGAACTTGATTTGGAAGAAGGAGCCGATATCGTGATGGTTAAGCCTGGGCTTGCCTTCCTCGATATTTTGCGTGAAACGGCTGAAATGAGCAATGTGCCAGTGGCCGTTTACAACGTGAGTGGCGAGTATTCCATGGTGAAGGCGGCGGCCCAAAATGGTTGGATCAATGAAGATGCGATTATCCGTGAAAACTTGATTGCTTTCAAGCGTGCCGGTGCCGATATCATCATTACTTACCATGCCAAAGAAGCCCTTGAAAAGGGCCTTTTGAAATAGAATTTGTTCTAACTTATTGCTAAACAATAGTTTAGATAAATTTTTTCAAAAAAGTGCAATTATGATATAAATCACACTTTTAAGTGTGATTTTGTAATTTGTTTAATTTTTATTAACTTTGTATAAAAATGGTATTATATTTGTAGTGTCGTTTTAGATAAAACGCACATAAATAAAAATGGAGAATAAAATGAAAAAGTTGATGCTCGCTGCCGCTTTCGGCGCTGCTGCTATCCTCACCGCTTGTGGCGATGATTCCTCTTCTAACGCTTCTGGTTCTTCCAAGACTCAGCTCGACGGCAAGTCTGTTGTTTCTTGCGACGTGGTTAGGACCATTGCTGGTATTGAAAGCCATTCTTGCCATGCTATCGCCGCTGATGACGCTGGCGTTGACGCTTTCTTGGCCAAGTGCGGCGCAAATAACGAATTCGACACGGCTGTTTATACTCCGGGTCAGGGTTGCACGGGTGCTGTGCTTGCTTGCGATACGCAGGAAGGCGGCCAGGTGGAATACTTCTACGATGACGCTTCCGCTCATTTCGGTTGCGAAGGCGTTGGCCCGCACAACTTCTAATATCTATTGAGCATTAGGTATTTTTTTACGGAAGGTCCGGCCCTCGGGTCGGATTTTCTATTTTTGGTGGCATGAATCATTCTTTGAGTGAAAAACTTTTTGCCGAAGCCAAGAACTTAATGCCGGGTGGCGTGAATAGCCCGGTGCGTGCCTATAGCAATGTGGGGGCAACGCCTCCGTTTATCAAGCGTGCTAAGGGTAGCCACATTTATGATGTTGATGGTAACGATTACATCGACTACGTGGGCAGTTGGGGCCCGATGCTTTTGGGACATGCTCATGAAGCCGTGATTAAGGCGGTGGCCGATACGGCCCAGAATGGCCTTAGCTTTGGTGCACCCTGCGGACTGGAATCGGAACTTGCGAAGCTCGTGATGGAGCTTGTGCCGAGTGTCGAGATGATTCGCATGGTGAACAGCGGCACCGAAGCCACCATGAGTGCGATTCGTGCGGCGCGTGGTTTCACGGGCCGCGACAAGATTGTCAAGTTTGAAGGTTGTTACCACGGCCATAGCGATAGCTTGCTGATTAAGGCGGGCTCGGGGATGCTTACCACCGGTAAGCCGAGCAGCAAAGGTGTGCCGGCGGATTTGGCTAAGTATACGCTGACGCTGCAATACAATGACGTGGCCGGCGTCCATGAGTTATTCGATAAGATTGGCGACGAGATTGCAGGCGTCATTGTAGAACCCGTGGCCGGGAATATGGGCGTGGTGCCCGCGAAGCCGGAATTTTTGCAGGCGCTTTCCGAAGAAACCAAGAAGCATGGCGCGCTCTTGATTGTGGATGAAGTCATGACGGGTTTCCGCGTCGGAATTCACTGCGCTCAGGGCTTGTACGGAATTAAGCCGGATCTTACGACTTTCGGTAAGATTATCGGCGGTGGCATGCCGGTGGGCGCTTATGGCGGCCGCTTGGATGTGATGCAGCAGATTGCGCCTCTCGGTGGAATTTACCAGGCGGGTACGTTGTCGGGTAATCCGGTGGCGATGGCGGCAGGCCTTGCCACGATGCGCGAATTGAATTCGCACCCTGAATATTATGTTCGTGCCGAAAATAGCACTAAGAAGTTGATTGCAGGCCTTGAAGAGGCTGCAAAGTTGGCCGGAATTCCGCTGGCCACGAACCAGGTGGGTTCCATGGGTTGTATCTTCTTTACCGAAGGTCCCGTCACCTGCTTTGTCGATGTGCAAAAGTCCAACTTGGATTTGTTCCGCCGCTACTTCCTTGGAATGCTCGACGAAGGCATTTACCTTGCCCCGAGCCAGTTTGAGGCGATTTTCGTGAGTGCGGCTCATACCGACGATGATATCGACCGTACCATTGAAGCTGCCCGCAAGGTTTTCAAGTCGCTGTAATTTCTATTTTTGGGCTCTGAAAAATTGAGGTTCTGAATGATTGTATCTTGGATGACCACCAACAAGTGTAACTTGACCTGCAAGCACTGCTACCAGGACGCAGGCGAGAACAAGGCTGCCGAACTCACGACCGCCGAGGCCATGAAGCTGATTGACGAAATCGCGAGGGCGGGGTTCAAGATTATGATCTTTAGCGGTGGCGAGCCCATGACCCGCCCAGACATTGTGGAGCTTGTCGCGCACGCCTCGAGCAAGGGACTTCGCCCGGTTTTTGGTACCAACGGTACGCTCATTACCCATGATTTGGCTTTTAAGCTGAAGGCTGCCGGTGCTATGGCTATGGGTATCAGCATTGACAGTATCGATCATGACCGTCACAATGATTTTCGCGGCCTTCCGAATGCCTTCGAACTCACGATGATGGGTATCGAAAACTGCAAGGCTGCAGGCCTCCCGTTCCAGATTCATACGACGATTATGGACTGGAACCAGAACGAAATTTTCGACATTATGGACTGGGTCAAAGAAATTGGTGCCGTAAACCACCAGATTTTCTTCTTGATTCCCGTGGGTCGCGGCAAGGAAATTGAAGGTCACGCTCTCCGCGTTGCTGAATACGAAGGTCTGCTCCGCAAGATTATGGAAAAGAGCCGCACCCTCGGCATCCCGGTGAAGCCCACTTGCGCTCCGCAGTTCCTGCGCATTGCTGACCAGCTCGATATCAAGACGCGTTACAGCCGTGGTTGCCTCGCTGGCTTGGATTACTGCATCGTAAGCCCGATAGGTAAGGTGCGCCCCTGCGCCTACATGATGGAAGAAGCGGGCGATGTACACGACACGCCTTTCGATGAAATTTGGGCGAATGCCGAAGTGTTCAAGAAGCTCCGCACCAAGGCCTATGCCGGAGCCTGCGGCAAGTGCAAGTTCAACGACCGCTGTGGCGGTTGCCGCGCCCGTGCTGCCTACTATCACGACGGCGACTACATGCAAGAAGACTCGTATTGCGCTTACGGGAGAGGCCTGTGAGTTTCACCGCCGACGATGAAAAATATATGCGCATGGCGCTTCGCGAGGCCGAAAAAGCCTTTGACGAAGGGGAAATCCCTATCGGTTGCGTCATCGTAAAAGATGGCGCTGTCATTGGTAAGGGCCATAACCAGATTGAAATGCTCAAGGATGCCACAGCCCATGCCGAAATCTTGTCGATTGGAACGGCTGCAAGTGCCCTCGACAATTGGCGCCTGGAAGGTTGTACTTTATATGTAACGCTAGAGCCTTGTCCGATGTGCGCAGGAGCTATTTTGAACAGCCGAATCAGCCGTGTGGTCTATGGTTCTCCGGATACCCGTTTTGGCGGCTGCGGCACGACAATTGACGTCATTACGAATAACGCGCTCAAACGCGAAGTCGAAGTGGTTGGGGGACTCCTTGCCGACGAATGTTTGGGCATTTTGAAGGCTTTTTTCCAAAAGATGCGGCTACAAAAAGGTGATAGCGGCAACAAGGGAATTAGTTAATACTATATTCTGCATATGAATTTCTTTAAGTTTTTTGCGAGCGCTAGCGCTCTTTTTGCCCTGTGTGCCTGTGATGGTAATGAGTTCGTTCTTACGTTCAACACCCAGAACGCTCCCCAGCAGACATATTTCCTTGAATCTTCTTTGAATGCAATCTTGCCGACGACGGATTCCGTGTCTGGAACGCCCGAAGCAATGAATACGCATCTCAGTGTTCGTGCGACCAATTCTCTTTTGACCGCTTACGACGATGGTTCTGCCAAGTTCCAGCTTAAAATTGACTCGGTAGACTACAAGTCTGATAAGCGTACGGTCGAAGAATTCAGCAGCATGGAACGCTACATGTCCACCGAACATTTCCAGTTCAAGATGGCTAAAGATGGCGATATTCGCGATGCTGTTATCGAAGACTCCGTGATGCTCGGAACCGAGGCTCTGGATTTGATTCGCATTTTCCTCAAAGTCCAGCCGCTTTTGCCGGGCAAACCGGTCAAACTGGGCGAAACTTGGGACCGTCAGGTCGAAATTCCGGGTACATCTAAAAAGACGGTGGTGTACAAGTCCTTTACGCTCGAAGACCATTATGTTCATGATGGTGTCCAGATGGCCAAGATTGGCATGAACATCAAGTACAAGGAACTTGCTGATTCGACCTCTGACTTGCGCATGGAAAGCAAAGGCTTTATCGTGGGTACGGGTACAATCCTGTTCGACATGACGCATGGTGCTATTTCGAATGTGAAAATGGAATTGACTGGCGACCTGAGTGTAAACGATATTGTTGCCGACAACGTGATTCCCGATATGCATGTGATTCAGAAAATCAAGCTGAGGAGTGAATTTTGATTTTAGACTTTAAGAAATGGTCAGGACTTGCCTTAGCGACGTTCTTATTTGTTGGTGCCGCGGTTGCGGGGGAGATGCCTTTCCCGCCGATTGAAAATGGCAAGGTAAAACTAGTGGTGGCGGATAGCCCTTATTTGCTGGAACAGGGTGCTGTTTTTTCGGCAAAGGATACCTTGGAAATTGAACCGGGTGTAACGGTCTTGATGGGCGAATATGCAAAGCTCATGTTCCGTGGCTCCGTCAAAATTATCGGTACCGACGCTGCTCCCGTGGTGTTCAAGAGCGCTGATTCGCTCAAGAGCTGGAACGGTCTTCATTTTGTGTCGGCGAACAAGCCGTTTGAAATCAAGAACCTGGTTGTTGAAAATGCATTCCGCAATACGGTGTTCCGCTCTAAGGGCATTTTCGAAAACGTGAAGTTCGTGAACAACTACTACGGCCTTTGGATTGACGATGTGCCCGAAGTATTCCTTGCTCGTTGCGAATTCGTGCGCAACCGCTTTGCCCTTTCGATTCGCGCCGGCCAGGTGGTGTCTGCCGATACCAAGATCAGCGACAACGTTTATGGCCTTTACCTGGAACCGGGTGGAAAGTTCGATGGCGACAAGAGCTTGATTAAGGATAATCTTGAAGCCGATGTGCGTAACGAAGCCGAAGAACTTGCCGCACAGGGCAAGCGCGTGAACAGGAATATCTGGCACCGTATCGAAACCTCTTTCTAAGGAATCTTTAGTGCAAGAGTCGTTCCGCAGATCCATTCGCAAGATGACGGATAGTAGCGTCCGTCTTTCGGTGCGACCGAATCGCTCCACCATGATGGCGACGCTTTCGCAGTCGATGATGGTGACTTGGTCGATTGTGTTGCACGAACACTTGGATGCCATGCTGAACGATCCGGCGGTAAATGTCGGTACGACAGAACTGATTTCTTTTAGCGAAACCGCTTGGAAATTGGCCGATTCCAGTTTCCCGCAGATTGTGGCTGATGCCAACAAGCTTTACGATGAATTTCGCACCAAGTGGATGCAGCGTTTTTCGACAGACGAAGTGATGCGCCTGCTTCTGGAAGGCGGAGACTTCTTGCATCACGACGAAGAAAAGGGCTGGGCGCTGACGGTCAAGAACAACAAGCAAGACATTAATGCTTTTTATTCCGCGACGATTCACTTGCTGGTGAGCGACGCCGAACCGTTGTTCGTCCGCATGCACGGCCGCGTCATGCAGTTGCAGGAAAAGTTGTGCAAGTATTGGCATTCCGAAAGCGCCGTGGATGCGGTTTCCAAACTGCTCCCCAGTTTGGAAGCGTCGCTCCGCGATAAGGAAAACGCCTTGGTCGTTTCGCTCCGTAGCTCGCTGAATGCTTTGGCAAAGAAACGTTTTGCGGCTGCTTTCAATACCAAGAATCCGCCGCACTACTACAGCTCGGCTGCTTCTTGCGCACGTAATGTGGGCCGTTACTGGAATCCGCATTATGCTTATGAAAACGGATTCCTCGCCTTTACTGATGACTTTTGTGATTACGCCCGCGGGCTTACCCTTCAGATTATTGAATGGTACCAGAGCAAGTGGGCTCTGTTTTTGCGCGGTTTCTCGCGCGGTCAATTGAATTTGTTTGAAACAACGGGCCCTTCGAGGTCCTAAAAGATGCAGGTATGAAATGAAAAATGCATTCCAAATCATTTTAGCGCTTACCATTGTGGGACTCCTTGCCTTGGTGATTGCCGCCTTCTATTTTGGCGCACCGCTCTTTGGCTGGGTTATTATGGCTGCTATTTTTGCCGTGTTTATCGGAGAACAACTTGTTGCCCTCAAGACGGTAAAGCAGATTGCTGCTGAAACGGAAATTCTGGAAACCTGCGAAAAGCGTGGTGGCTATGTGGCTGGCGATGGCGTTGTCGCAAAGCGTGTCGCTCTTGCTCGTAACCTGATTGCTAAAAATATTCGCCTTGATTCTTCGATGGCCTACGAAGTCCTTTCGAACAGCGTTCAAATTGCTGTTCCGAAGAGTGCTGGTGGTACGGTGATTCTCCTTGGCCTTATGGGTACGTTCTTTGGCCTTATGTATTCTGTGGCAACGGCCGGCGGTGCAATCGACAATTCGACAACGCAGGGTACGCTCGATACCATTCAGCTTTTGTTCCTGAACATGAAGGGTATTTTCGGCACGAGCCTTTGCGGTTTGTTCGCCGCTTTGATTTTGAACGCTAGCCGCAACATGATGGTGTCTGCCCGCGATACTTTTGTGGCTCGCCTTGATGCTTTGACTCTCGACTTGCAGGGTGCTGCAAATGGCGAAAGCGAAGAAGCCCAGGCTCAGACGGAACTGGAACGCCTGTTCGATTCTGTCGAAAAGAATTTGGCCGTTGTGGCATCTTCTGTAAAGGACGGCCTTTCCGGCGTTGTGTCCATGGTGGGCGACGAACTTTCTGCCATGACATCTAAGCTCAATGATTCGCTTGCCAACGTTTCTCAGAACATGAACAAGGCTGTCGAAAACTTGGGCCCCTCTGTCAAGGATTCTCTGTCGGGCGCATTCACTCCGATGGAACAGAACATCAAGACGCTTTCTGCTTCTGTGGAATCGATTCCGGGTAAGCTCGACGAAAAGTTGAACGGTATTTCTACGACGCTCAAGAGCTCTCTCGAAGGCGTGTCTGGAAACGTCGAAACGGCTCTTGCCAAGGTGGCATCCGATGTGAAGGCTGGCCTCGATGGCGTTGCTTCTGCAACGGAATCGGCTATGAATGATTCTACGAAGAATATCGCTGCTGCTGTGGCCGATCAGGTCAAACAGTCCGACGAACAGTGGAAATCTTTCATGGAACGCCTTTCTGCCGAAACGCTCAAAAATGTGGACAGCCAGAAAGAAGGCCTCGAAACGCTCAAGAATGTGGCTTTGCAGGTGGCCGAAAAGGCTCAGGCCGGTTCTGCCGAACTCAGCAATTCCGTGGCCGAAAAACTCTCTGCTCTCTCTTCGGATATTCTCGGCGCATTCCAGAAACTTTCCGAAACTTCTGCCGTGCTGCTTGAAGCCCAGAAGGCTCTTACCGAAAGTATCGACAACCGCGTGGTCAAGGAAAAAGAAGCAACCGACGCCTTGGGCGGAAACATTGTGGAAACCGCAGAACTTATGCGCGTGAACCAGTCCGAACTCAGCGCAAACCTCGAAATGCTTCGCGCAGGCCTCGAAACGATTCTCGAAAAGCTCTCTGGCGATACCGCCGAACGCGACGACGAAGAAAACTTTGTGGAGCACCTCAACCAGTCTCTGGAAGCCTTCCACGAACGCGCAAGCGAAGTGCTTATGGAAAATGCGGTCAAGACGCAGGAAATTTTGCTCGAAGTCTTGGAACAGACGCAACGTTCTTCCATTCAGCAGCATAAATCCGATGTTGAGGGCTAAGCATGCGCTTTAAGAAAGACGAAAACAGCAATCCTTGGATGGCGTACACGGACTTGGGTGTTGCCCTGGTTTCGTTGTTCATCCTTGCGTTTGTGGCGATGGCTACCCTTAAGGAACAGAAGGCCGAAGACCTTACCCGTACTGAAGAAGAAGTGCTCAGCTGTCAGGAACAGATGCGTAAAATTGCGGCCGAACGCAACGCGCTTTTGTCCAAGAGCTTGCAGACTTCTATTGAAGCGGGCCTTATCGCTCTCGAAGACGGTAAAATTCAGATTCAGGCCAGTTTCCTTTTCCCGATTAACGGTGCCGACCTTACCAAAGAAGGCGAAGGCGTGATTCGTGGTATTAGCAAGGGCCTTTTGGAAGCTCTTGATTCTACCGACGTGATTATGGTGAGCGGATTTACCGATGATACTCCGGTGAAGTCCAAGACTTACACCAACTGGAATCTTTCTACCGAACGCGCGGTGAACGTGGTCAAGACTTTGATTGCGCAAGGGTTTCCGCCTGATAGACTTTTTGCCGCAGGCTTTGGCGAACATATGCCCAAGTATCCTAACGACAGCGAAGAACATCGCCGTTTGAATCGTCGCGTGGAAATCGGTGTAACGCCGCTTCAGAAAACGGGTAAAGAAAACTAAATGCAGGAACGCTTAGAAACATTACGTACAGGGATTGATGCTATCCGCAAGAGCGGAAAGCTGCCTCATTGGCGTATGGTCTATGCCGAAAACCTGCTGAACCGTGCTGGAGAATACTTGGCTGTCGACAGGCTCCCGGAAGCGGGCATGGTGGCCGATAAATTGGAACGCTGGATCAAGACGCATACTCCGCGTGTCGATTCTTCGGAACGATTTGCGGATAATCCGATGGTCTTCTGGAATGCGGACATGCTTATGGCGATGTCTGCGAAGTTGAAACAGACACTTTTGGAAAAACGCCAGCTTGTCCCGGGCACGGAACGTGAATCGATTGTACGTCGCTTGACGCTTGTGGAAGGTTGGATTCGCGAGGGCCAACTGTTGCAGGCTCACGAGGAACTCTTGTCGCTTAGAACGGCGCTTATTGCTCGCTTAAGGCGTAGCTTGCGTGCACGCTTGGTGGCAACAGACCTTTATCGTGGAACGGCTTCGGTGCCGGCTGGGAGCCTGGTGGGCCCCTATAATGCTTTGCATACGCTCGAAGAAACATTCCATGTGGTGGGCGAGCGTGACCCGATTTGGATTGAAGACTTCCTTGAAATCTATAATGACTTGTTTCGCGTGGTAGAACGCCTCGTTCCTCAAGACAAAAAGTGACACGTAGTGTCATCCTGAGCTTGTCGAAGGATCTAAAAAAAGAACTCCCGAAGGAGTTCTTTTAAATTTTATTATCGGGCAATTTAGAAGCCGATACTCAACTGGCCCATGTAAATACGTTCTTCGTCTTGGCCGGTGTAGTAGCCGAGTTCTTCGGCCCAGGTGGCGAATTCAACCGTAATGAAGCGCAGCGCTTCGATGGCGAAACCGGCAGAGGGGTAGCCGCCTTTGAAACCGCCCGAAAGACGCAATGCGAGAATACGGATTTCATTGTTGTAGCCGGGCCATGCGAGCAAGTTTTGTTCAATTTCGAAACCCATGTTCAAGTGTGAAAACACCTTATAGTTTCTTTCGCTATTGAAGGCATCGGCATAGTCGAATGCAATATTGAACTTTCTTGCATAACCGGTATTCTTGTTAAAGAATCGGGGGCTATAGTTGAAACCGGCTGTGAAGTTCGGCGTAATCTTGTCGCCGGCAAGATCTTTAAAGTAAACATCGCGCAGAGACATACCGACCCTGAATTCGCGTGTGAGCTGGTAGAGAATACCGAAGTCCAAGCCTGCAGAAACAGATTCGAAATCGAAAATGTTGTCGGTTGCATCGTGGTAACGGTCTTCAAGGGTGTCTTGCAAAGCGTCATAGTTTAATACGTCGACGGTAATCATTTCGACCTTTTGACGCTTGGCGAATTTGATGCCGATACCTGCAGAGAAATTGTTGGTGAATCCGTACGAAAAACCCATCTGTGCAACGCCATCGACATAGAAAGTATCTACGACGAGGAAGGGGAGGATTAGGCCTGCATCCATGTAAGGAGCTACGTTTCCATCTACCCAAATTGCTCCACCGAAACCATGGAATGCCATTTCAGCATCCATCTTGATTTTCATGGTTAGGTATTTGTGGTCGTAGTTGTTGATTTTGTGAATCATTTCAGGGTGCTTTGACAGCGAATCCAGAAGGACGTTTGAAGAACTCAGTCCTGCCTGTTCTGCCTCTTTGGTTGCGCCCTTGTACATTTTTTGCAGGTCTTTGGCAACATTGTAGGTCGAGAAATAGGTTTCGAACGGACCCGCACCGCCTAAGTTCAAGCGCATATCGCCAATGAAGTTGCGGGGATAGTAGCCCTGCTCGGGGCGCAGTTCATAGTTGCCCAAACGGTTAATCTGGCTCAAACCGGCGTAGTTAAAGTAGATGGCTTCTTTGTCGTCGACCAAGGCAACATGGGCGTTACCCATGGCTTCGGCACGAATCGAGCGGTGTGTCGGAGCTTTGGCTGCAAAAGAGGCAACTGCTAAAACGCAAATCAAAAATATGAGAATTTTTTTCATTGCTTAGTTCCTCCCCTCAAACCATTGCATAAAGCGTTCTTCGTTATAGTTTACCCAACATCCGCCAATGAATTGCTTTCTGAAGGTCAGGTTGTATTGGATATTGTTGATGTCTGTATCCTTGGCAACGGCCTTTTTGTATGCCGCGTATTCTTCGGGAGGCAGGTTCTGCGGGTTGAATACAAGTTCGAATGCGAATACAAGGCGGTGGTCGCTTGTGGCTTTACGGTTCTTGTATTCAGGGTAAATAAATGCCCATTCGCGACTCAATTCTTTTTGATCATTGGATGGGTCGTTTGCAACGGTTATTCCGTTCATGTCGATGTCGACCTTCTTGTACTTTTCGTTCGGTCCAATTGATTTGACAACGCGGAGATCCTTAATATCGGTATTGCCTTTAGTAATATTTTTCAGGATAAGGTCATTGTCGTATTCGATTTCGTTTGTCTTGTCGCTGATATCTTCGTCAATTTCTCCGTCGCCGTCGTTGTCTTCGCCGTCGTAGATTTCTTCGTCAACGCAGCCATCGCCGTCGTCATCGAGAATATCGCTGTAGCCGAACTGTCCAATGATAATGTTCAATGTCTTTGTCTGTTGATCTTCGGTTTCCTTGGCGTGTTCGGCTTCCTTGGCCAAAGCGCCACACATGCTGCTCACGGCATTCTTTTGAGATTCTTCTTTTAGATCGCCGAAACCTTGCAGGTAGCTGTCAAACATCTTGGACATGCTTTCGGGGTTGTCTTCGCAGGTAGTAAAGACGGCGTGGAACGCTTCGACAGTTTCGGTCGGATCGTTTTTGAGATTATTCAAGACGGTACCCATGTCGCAAGAATTGTCTTTGCCCTTTGTCAATGAGCAACCTTGCATGCTTGCTGTTGTTTTGCGCAGAATCAACATGGTTTTCATCATCTGGAGAATCATGTAACCTTCAGAAATCGTCTTGTAGGTCACGACGCTGTCGGTTTTGCCTTCTTTATCGCGACTAATAAAAATATCTGCAATGGCGTTTACGGTGTCAATTGCTTCTTGAAGCTTGTTTGCGACATTGTCAGACATTCCGGTAAAGGGAACTTTGCTGTCTCGGCTCGCGTTTATGTAAGAAAGGAGCGAAAAAATGTTTGTGGAATCGCCATTCAGTTTGCGGTTCAGTGTGGACTTCATCAGGCCGAACCATGCTTTCGAATGGTTCGAGTCGGCGGCAATAGCTTTGTTGAAATAGTACTCCGCTTCAGAGTATTCGTTGTCTCGGATTCTCTTGTAGCCTTCGTAGGTGAGGGCTTCGGCGTCATCGTCCTTGATGTTGATGCTTTCGGTTGGGTTAAAGATGTTACATCCGGCTATGCCTAAAGAAAGCAATAATGCCGTTGCCCATAAAATTTTGGATTGAAGTATGCGTTTCATGACACGTTCCCCATTTGCGTAAAAGATAACATTATTCTTACGAAAAGTATGTATCAATCTGTTTTTTGCCGGAATTTTGAAAAATTAAGTGATTATTGTCGCTTTTTTCAGGTACTTTTTCTTAGAAACCTAAAATATCTATCTTTGGGGTATGGAATCATATCGAGAGTATTTTCCGACAAAGGCGTTTCGTGTAGCAGAAATGCGCCTTGCGACCCTGTTGAGGGCGGAAAGGGACCGTTTAGATGCGATTGCAATGTCGCTTGGTCGAGAATCGGCAATCGGTCCTGATAATTTACTCGAAGAACTTCCTAAAATTAAGGAGTTTACGCGGGAATACCACCGGCTTTTTTCGGAGTATTTAGAGGCGGTTTTGCCGCAACAGCCGCGACCTATCCAGTGCAGGCCCGCTTGTGGTAATTGCTGCCACCATTACCCGATGTCGGTGGAACCCTTTGAACTTGTGACTTTGTATTGTGACCTCCGGGGGCGGAATGACTTGCTCGATATTATGGAAGCGTGCCAGGTAAGGTCGTCGCTGTTTAGCAAGTTTTTTGAGACGAGGCGTGCCGAGGGAGCAGTCCCTGACCAGATGGATTTGGACGACTACGCCGAAGACAAAGCCCTGCACGACTATTTTAGCGCCTGGAATCCGTGCCCGTTTTCGGATAAGAAGGGCGATTGCACGGTCTACCCGCTGCGCCCGGTTTCTTGCCGCATGTATTTTAGCGAAACAGATCCGAAGTTTTGTACGCCGGAGCATTTACAGACTCCCGAGAACGATAGCTATATTGTGTACTTGCCCGATAGCATCGAAGATGCCGTTTACGGAATTTCGGAGCATTATGCCCTATTGGATTTGCCCGAAAGTTACTTTGGCGGACTTTTGGCCGTAAACCGCTTTGAAGGCTTGATTGGCGGAAATTAGAAATGAATCTGTTTGGAATGCAACTCGACCTGTTCGGGAACAATACCGATGCGCCCAAGGAACCGGCAAAGCCGAAAGTTCCGGCTTCGGTTTCGCAGAATGGGTTGGTGCATTTCAAGTACAATTCGCAATTAAAGAAGAGTATCCGTTGCAAGGGGGGAGTGCTGTTTGGCCACCCCGAGGTGATTTTACCGGCCTACATGAAGGAGCCAGAATTTGCGCCTGCGCGTGAGCTTGCCGCCGAATGGGCGGAACACGCCATAAAACGCAAAACGGCAAAGAACAAGGCCATTATCAAGGATTTGGTTAGCCGCTTTTGGACGCTGGTGGAGCAGATTCTGGCAGATCGTGGCGATGAATCTTTGTCGACTAAGGGTAGGCTCCCGCCGATTAAGCCGCAAGGCAAGTACCACAATTTGAACGATGTGCTTGCCGCAATCAACAGCACTTATTTTGAAGATAAATTAACTTGCCGTATCACTTGGAGTAACCGCGTTGGCGGACTCAGTTTCCATTCAGTGCGTCAGGACCCTGTGACCGGCGAAGAATTTCATTTGATCAGCATCAGCAAGGGTTACGATGCCGCGAATTGCCCGGAATATGCCGTGGCCGGTGTCGTGTACCATGAATGCCTGCACATTGCCATTCCGGTTGAAGTCAAGAATGGCCGCCGCATTGTGCATGGCCGTAACTTTAGACGCCGCGAACGCCAGTACATCTATTACGACGAATGGATTCACTGGCACAATCACGTGCTTCCGCAGAATATCCGCAAGATGCGCCGCCATGGCGAACTCTAAAATTTCTATCTTTCTGCCGTAAATTTTAAACGTGATTTAATCACAGGATAAATACTATGGCAATGCAAGATATGAACGACCAGGTGCAAGCGCGCCTCGCTAAGCTCGACAAGTTCAAGGAAATGGGTGTGGAAGCTTATCCGCACAAGTTCAACCGCACGCATGATTCCAAGGTTTTGAAAGAAAATAAGGAAGCCCTGATGGCTTCTGGCGAAGAAATCGCTTTCGCTGGCCGCGTGGTTCGCTTTAACCGCAAGGGCAAAATGTGCTTTATGCACCTCAAGGACCGTTACGGTCGCTTGCAGGTGGTGGTCGCCCGTGACGAAGTGGGCGAGGAGAACTACGAAATCGTCAAGATGACCGACCTCGGTGACTTTATCGGCGTGAACGGTTCCATGTTCGAAACCCAAACGGGTGAATACTCCGTGCACGTGAAGAAGGTGACCATGCTTTCGAAGGCCGTGCGTCCGCTTCCGGTCGCCAAGGAAAAGGTCGACGAAAATGGCAACAAGGTCGTGTTCAACGAATTTGCCGACGTGGATACCCGTTACCGCCAGCGCTATATCGATATGGCTTTGAACGACGATGTGAAGGAAGTCTTCATCAAGCGTTCCAAGATTATGCAGGCTATCCGTGAATACCTGATCGAAAAGGGCTTCATCGAAGTCGAAACCCCGACGCTCCAGCCGATTTACGGCGGTGCAAACGCCCGTCCGTTTACCACGCACCACAACGCTTGCGACATGACGCTTTACCTGCGCGTGGCTCCGGAACTTTACCTGAAGCGCTGCATCGTGGGCGGCATGGAAAAGGTGTTCGAATTCTCCAAGAACTTCCGTAACGAAGGTATGGATCGCACCCACAGCCCAGAATTCACCGGCCTCGAATTCTACGAAGCTTACGCCGACTACAACGACATGATGGTGCACTTCGAAAACATCTACGAACGCGCCTGCATTGCCGCTAACGGCACCACCAAGATTGAATACCAGGGCAAGGAAATCGACTTCAAGGCCCCGTGGCCGCGCTACAGCATGATCGAAGCCATTGAAAAGTTTGGCGGCCTCAAGGTCAACGAAATGAGCGACGATGAAATCAAGGCCAAGATGGAAGAACTCGGCGGACACTTGGACGGCGAATTCAGCCGCGGCCGCGGTATCCTCGAACTGTTCGAGCTCACCGTGGAAGACAAGCTCATCCAGCCGACCTTCATCAAGGACATGCCGACCGAAAGTACGCCGCTCTGCAAGAAGCATCGCACCATCGAAGGCCTTATCGAACAGTTCGAGCCGTACGCTAACGGATGGGAACTGGGTAACGCCTATACCGAACTTAATGACCCCATCCGTCAGCGTGAGCTCCTGGAAGACCAGGTGCGCCGCGGCCGTGGTGGCGAAGGTGAAACTCACCCGATGGACGAAAACTTCATGCACGCCATTGAATCTGGCTTGCCGCCTACCGGTGGCGTGGGCTTTGGCATCGACCGCATGGTCATGCTCCTCACCAACCAGCAGACCATCCGCGACGTGCAACTCTTCCCGCTCATGAAGCCGGAGACCTAATTATCGATGAATAAACTTGAGTGGCTCATCGCCTGGCGTTACTTAGGGGCTCAACGTAAGAGTCTCTTTGTTTCGCTTATCGGTATCTTTAGTATGCTGGGAGTCTCCATTGGCGTGTTTGCGCTGGTGGTGGCCCTTGCCGCAGTAAATGGTTTCGAAGAAGAAGTCACCGCTCAAATGATCGGCAAAGATGCTCACTTCGAAGTGATGGCGTACAATGGCGAATTCATTGCGCCGTATGATAGCCTCATTAAAGAAGTGCGCAGCCGCGATTCCCGCGTGGTCGCCTCGTCTCCGTTTATCATTTACAAGGTGGGCGTGAGTTCCAAGAAGGTAAACGACGGTATCGTAATCTACGGTATCGAAACCGAAACGGCGAAGGGCGTTACCGACATTCACAAGTACATCAAGTTTGGAAACTACTCGGTGGACAGCCTGGAAGACTTGAGCGGAACGCTCCGCCCCGGAATCATTTTGGGTTCGGGCCTTGCCAATAGGCTTCGTGTGGTGGTCGGCGACAAGCTTGTGTTGCAGACATTCCAAAGCCCCGACGCCATGGTCACAAGTGGTGGCCCGAAAATGATGATGTGCGTGGTGAGCGGCATCTTCGAAACGGGTACCTACGAATACGACGGTAACCTTGCTTACGTGGGCATTCCGGAACTCCAGAAGTTGCTTGGCCTTGAAGATGTCGTAACCGGTATCCAGTTCCGCTTGAATAACCATTGGCTTGCGGGCGAGGCGGTGGATAGCCTTGCCACTTGGCTCGGTTATCCGTATTATGCCATGGACTGGAAGACGAAAAACATTACGCTCCTCAAGTGGATGAACTACGAAAAGTTCATTGTTGCTGCGGTGATTTGCCTCATCATTTTGGTGGCTGCATTCAATATCATCAGTAGCTTGATCATGGTCGTTATCGACAAGACCAAGGAAATCGGAATCCTCCGCAGCATGGGCTTGAGCAAAGGCAGCGTGATGCGTGTCTTTATGCTTATGGGTAGCTTTATTGGCGTGGGCGGCACGATTGTTGGTGGCACCATTGGCTTGGTGCTTTGCAAGCTGCAAGAGGCCTACCACTTTATCAAGCTCCCGGGTGATGTTTACGTGATTCCGTACTTCCCGATTTCGGTGCACATTCTTGACGTGATTTTGATTTTTGTAATTGGCATTGCGCTTTGCGTGGCGGCCACTTTGCTGCCTGCCTGGAAGGCTAGCCGCTTGGATCCGGTGGGGGCAATTAGACATGAGTAGTTTGCTTGAAACAGTTGACCTCCGTCGAGAATTCTCTGAAACGGGCGAAAAGCTTGAAATCCTCAAGGGCGTGAACTTCTCGATGGAAGAAGGCGAACTTGTGGCCCTTACGGGTTCTTCGGGTTCGGGTAAGTCGACCTTCTTGAATTTGGTGGGAATGCTTGATACACCGACTTCTGGCGAAATCCTTTTTAAGGGCAAGGCGCTTTCCAAGTTTAACGATTCTGAACGCGACCGCTACCATCGTGTACAGGTGGGGTTTGTGTTCCAGTTCCATCACCTGTTGAGCGAATTTACCGCGATTGAAAACGTGTGCGTGCCGGGCCGCATTCTTGGAACGTCTGAAAAGGAATGCCGTGAACGCGCTGCAATGCTTTTGGAAACGGTGGGACTCAAGGACCGCCTCAAGCACTTGCCGCGTGAACTTTCCGGTGGTGAACGCCAGCGTGTGGCTATTGCCCGTGCGCTCATGAACCATCCGGACTTGGTGCTGGCTGACGAACCGAGCGGTAACTTGGATGAAGCAAATTCCGCGATGCTGAACGAATTGATTGGCGAACTTAACGAAAAGTTTAATCAGGCTTTCTTGATTGTGACGCACGACGAAAAATTGGCTAGTTTTGCAAAACGCCGTGTTGTAATGCATGGCGGCGTCATTCAGTAGCTTAAGGAGAAAATATGTCTGATATCAACGGTATTTTTTCGAAGAAAGCGAAGGCTGTTTTACAGGCGGCACGCATTGCTGCCCGTAATTTAGGTAGCGATAGTGTTACGACCGAACATTTGCTGCTCGGCCTGGTACGCGAAGATTCCGGCTTTGCCGCCGAAACCTTGCGTGCGCTTAAGATCAATTTGAATGAACTTGGCGAAAATGTGCAGCGCTCGCTGACCACAAATGGTGGCATTATGACCGTGGGCGATGCCCATGGTGCGTTGCTCTCTTTTACGACTCGTTGTAAGGCTGCTCTTTTTAATGCGGCAAAGATTGCTAAAGAAGAAGGGGACCAGTATATTGGCCCCGAACACTTGATGCTTGCCATTTTGCAGCAGGCTGAATCTCCGGCTGCAGGCACTCTTTCGACCTTTGGCGTAACCTACGAAAATTTTGAAAACACCTTGCAGCAGATCAAGCGCGAGGCCATGAATGGTCAGCCCTCTGGCGAAGAAGGCGATGGCATGGACGGCGATGACCGCTTTATGGGACAGGGCCGCGGTGGCGATACCCGCCAGCAGGTGCGTAGCCAGAGTCGTTCCAAGACGCCGATTCTCGATCACTTTGGTCGCGACTTGACGGCGCTTGCCAAGCAGGGTAAGCTTGATCCGATTATCGGTCGCGGTCGCGAAATTGAACGTTTGATTCAGATTCTTTGCCGCCGCAAAAAGAATAACCCCGCCCTCATTGGTGAACCGGGCGTGGGCAAGACGGCGATTATTGAAGGCCTTGCTCAGAAGATTGTCCAGAAGAAGATTCCGGAACTCTTGATGAACAAGCGCGTAGTCACGCTTGATGTGGCTGCTATGGTGGCAGGCACTAAGTACCGTGGCCAGTTCGAAGAACGCGTGAAGGGCCTGATTATGGAACTCCAGCGCGTGGACAATTCGGTGATTCTCTTTATCGATGAATTGCATACGATTGTGGGCGCGGGCGGTTCCGAGGGTAGCCTTGATGCCAGCAATATCTTTAAGCCGGCGCTCGCCCGAGGCGAACTCCAGTGCATTGGAGCCACGACGATCGATGAATACCGCAAGTACATCGAAAAAGATGCCGCACTTGAACGCCGTTTCCAGACGATTGTCGTGAATCCGCCTAATTCCGAAGATTCTATCCAGATTTTGGAAGGGCTGCGCCCGAAGTACGAGCAACACCATAAGGTGCATTACACGCCCGAAGCCATTCGAGCTGCGGTGACGCTTGCCGAACGCTACATTACCGACCGATTCCTGCCGGACAAAGCTATCGACGTGCTTGACGAAGCCGGTGCCCGCGTGCGTTTGAATTCGATTCGTACGCCGCAAGACCTTAAGGAAATGGAAGACGAACTTGCCGCGACCATGCAAAAGAAGGAAGAGGCCATTGCCGATCAGCAGTATGAAACGGCAGCCACTCTCCGCGACAAGATTGAAGATTTGACGAACCGCATCGCTGAACGCCGCGAAGCCTTGAATAAAGAAGACTCTGCGGATTTCCCGATTGTTGATGAAAACGAAATTCGCGATTGCATCAGCAAGATGACGGGTATCCCCGTCAGTCGCCTCGCTGGTGAAGAAACGCAGAAGCTCCTGAAGCTCGGCGACGAAATCAAGGAACGCGTGATTGGCCAGGACCAGGCTGTAGACGCCGTGGTGAAAGCCATTCGCCGTACTCGCGCAGGCATTCGCGATACTAAGCGCCCCATGGGTAGCTTCTTGTTCCTCGGTCCCACAGGTGTCGGTAAGACGGAACTGGCGAAGGTTCTCAGTCAGAGCCTGTTCGGCAGCGAAGATTCCATGATCCGTATCGACATGAGCGAATACATGGAAAAGCACAGCGTGAGCCGCTTGATCGGTGCGCCTCCGGGATACGTAGGCTTCGAAGATAACGGTGGCCAGCTCAGCGAAAAGGTGCGTAAGCGCCCCTACTGCGTGGTGCTTCTCGACGAAATCGAGAAGGCTCATCCGGACATTTACAACTTGCTCTTGCAGATTTTGGACGACGGTATCCTTACGGATAGCTACGGCCGCAAAATCAACTTCAAGAATACGATAATCATCATGACGAGTAACGCAGGCGCTCGCGAAGTGCGCCACAGCAGCGGCATGGGATTCACCAAGATGGGCGAGACCGACGACTACGAACGTATGGAAACGGCTATCCGCGAAGAAGTCAAGCGAGTGTTCTCTCCGGAATTCTTGAACCGTGTGGACGAGCAGATTGTGTTCCGTCCGCTGACCAAGAAGGATCTCTCTTCTGTCGTAGACATTCAGCTGACCTTCTTGCAGAAGAACTTGTCTGAACGCGGAATCCTTCTGGAAGTTTCCGAAGCCGCCAAGGAATTCATCGTTTCGCACAACTACGATTCTGCACTCGGCGCGCGCCCGATTCGCCGCTCCATTCAGAACCTGGTCGAAGACGAAATTGCCGAAGGCCTGTTGCTTGGAATCTACAAGGACTTCACGACAATTTCGATTGATGTCGAAAACAACAAGCTCAAGTTCACATCCGAGGCGTTACCAAGCTAGTGATAATGTGAAGAGTGTTGTGTGTAATGTGTAATGAATTTAATTTCACATTCCACACTACACATCCCACATTTTTTATATTTACCCGCGAAAAAATTCAACAATCAAACCCAAGAGGTTATACAATGGCTAAAATTCCTGCAGTTCTTATCTTTGGCGCACCGGGTTCCGGCAAGGGTACCGTTGGCGCAAAGCTCGCTGCTACTACGTCCCTCAAGCACATTTCCACGGGTGACATCTTCCGTGGCATTGCTCCTTCCAGCGAATCTGGCAAGCTCCTCGCTTCTTATTCCAGCAAGGGCCTCTTGGTTCCGGACGAAGCCACTGTCGAAATTTTCGGCCGTTTCATCGAAGGCCTCATCAATACGAACAAGGTGAACCCGGATAAGGATACCCTCCTCCTCGACGGTATTCCTCGCACGGTTGCTCAGGTCAAGCTCATCGAATCCGTGGTCGACGTGAAGCACATCTTCGTGCTCGACATCAAGGACGAAAAGACCATCGTAGCCCGTCTCCTCAACCGCGCGAAAATCGAAGGCCGCAAGGACGACGCCGACGAAGCCGTGATCAAGAACCGTCTCAAGGTTTACAAGGAATCTACCGCCAAGGTTCTCGGCAAGTACAGCAAGTCCATCATCAGCCGCATCAATGGCGATAACACTCCGGACGAAGTGTTCTGCGACACTCTCGCTGCCTACGTGAAGTTCTGCAAGGCTTCTAATAAGACCGCAAAGGCCAAAAAGCCGGCAGCAAAGAAGGCTAAGAAGTAATAGTCGACGGGCCTTTGCTCTCGCAATCGCGACCGGTTAATACCGGTCGCTTTTTGCTCACGGAAGACCGCAAAGGCCAAAAAGCCTGCTGCAAAGAAGGCTAAGAAGTAATAGTCGACGGGCCTTTGCTCTCGCAATCGCGACCGGTTAATACCGGTCGCTTTTTTGCTCACGGAAGACCGCAAAGGCCAAAAAGCCTGCTGCAAAGAAGGCTAAGAAGTAATAGTCGACGGGCCTTTGCTCTCGCAACCACGCCTCGTTAATACGAGGCGTTTGTTGCTCACGGAACAAGTGCTCCAAGGCTTGCATCATAAAGCTTAAAGAGACCGTGGATAAATCCGCGGTCTTTTTGTTTTTTCTATTTTTGGAGCATAAAATCTAGAAAGGATGAAAATGGAACCAAACAATCAGTATAATTCAGTGGGAAATTCTTCCTCAGCTAAGAACAATAAGGACGATGACGAAATCGATATCCTCGAAGTTCTTAGTTTGCTGTTGAAGCATAAATTCTTTTTAGCTTGTTGTATCGTTGCTGGCTGTGCGCTTGGTTTCTTGGCTTCGAACTGGATGCGCCCGCAATATACGAGCGATGCTCTTTTGCAGATTGATGTGAAGGGAAATAAGGCTGGTAAGGCCATGGGTGAAATGGGTGCCCTTTTGGATGTGGCATCTCCGGCCGAAGCTGAAATTGAACTTTTGAAGAGCCGCATGGTTCTGACTTATGTTGTTGAACAAGAACGCCTGTGCTTTAATGCCTTCCCGAAGGGTGCAATCGATCGCTTGCTCCATACGGAAGGTCGCATGGATCTTGAAGACCTTTACATTCCTGAAATTGCCCGCATTGAAAAGTGGACTGCAGAAGTTGTCGGTGAAGATGAATTTGCCGTGTATACGCCTGAAGGTGTAAAGCTTTTGCAGGGTAAGGTGGGTGAGTCGCTGTCGGCCCCTTATGGTGGCGATACGCTTAGAATCCACGTGAAGCACTTGCTCGCAAGACCGGGTCAGCAGTTCGTAATTGCGCAGTCCGAACCGCTAGATGCAGTCCGAGGCTTGGTCAAGAAACTTGATGTGGCCGAAAAGGGTAAGCAGACGGGTATCATTGGTGTGTCCTATACGGATCGCTATGCTGACAAGGCTGCATCTGTCTTGAACACCATCGCAAATATCTACCTGCGCCAGAATGTGGAAATGCGCAGTGCCGAAGCTGAAAAGACTTTGGAATTCCTTGAATCGCAGTTGCCTGGTGTTAAGGCCAAGTTGGACAGTTCTGAAAAGAAACTGGCTGACTATCGTCTGAAAATCGGTTCTGTGGACATGACGGGTGAAACTAGGTCGCACTTGGAAAAAGTGGCTCAACTTGAAAAACAGATTCTGGAATTGGATCAGCAGCGTCAAGAAGCGACCCGTTTGTTCAAAGAAGAACACCCTGCTGTCCAGACGATTGTGCAACAGCAGAGCCGTTTGCGTTCGGAACTTTCGAGGCTCAAAAAGTCTGCTGAAAATATGCCTCGTACTCAGCAAGACGTGATGAGCTTGCAGGAAGAAGTGGCTGTGAACAATGCTCAGTACACGGCAATGCTTAACAACATCCAGCAGCTCCGCGTGGTGCGTGCCGGTGAAGTCGGTAACGTGCGTATTGTGGACTATGCTCAGATTGAACGTGCGCCTTCTAAGCCGAACAAGAAGCTTATCTTTGCCGGTTGTGTTGGCGGCGCATTCCTTTTGGGTGCCTTGCTGATTTACTTGTTGCAGATGACCAAGCGCGGTGTGCGCAGCTCTCTTGAAATTGAACGTGAAACGGGTATTAGCGTTTACGCCAAGATTCCGAAGGCTGAAAATGCAATTCTCTTGAAGCGCAATAAGGGTAAGAATACCAAGCCTTTGGTGGAAGATGATCCCGATTCTCCATCAAGCGAAGCGCTCCGTTCTCTTTATACGGCTATTGAATTTGCAACGACCGATTTGCGCGTCATGATGGTGACGGGTATGATTCCGGGCGTGGGCAAGTCCTTTGTTTCTAAGAATGTTTCTGCCCTTTTTGCTGGCTCTGGCAAGAAGACTTTGCTCATCGATGCTGACATGCGTCGCGGCGTGGTGTACAGCCACCGCAAGCAGGGCCTGGGCGATGTGCTCGAAGGCAAGTGCTCTCTGGATAACGCTGTGGCCGATTCCATTACCAAGAACCTGTATGTGCTTGGTGCCGGTAAGACCGACGTTTCTCCTAGCGAACTCTTGCGCGGCGAAACCTTCAAGAACCTTTTGGAAGAAGCCAAGTCCAAGTTTGATATTGTTATCGTGGACACGCCTCCTCTGGAACTCGTAACCGATTCCGAACTCATTTACCCGATTGTGGACTTCGCCTTGTTCGTGCTCCATTACGGCAAGCATTCCATGGACCAGATTAAGGAATCCATGATGAAGCTGGATCGTTGCTGCGAAGGCAAGGCCCGCGCGTTCGTGATGAACCATTGCGAATCTGACGGCCATGGATATGGCTATGGCAGCTATGGTTACGGTAAGTACAGCTATTACGGTAAAGACAAAAAGAAAAAGTAATTACAACTCATGAAAGTTTTTCTCTACGACACGACTCTCCGCGACGGTAACCAGGACCGTAAAATCAGCCTTTCTCTTGCAGACAAGCTGCAGATTGCGCGCATTCTGGACCATTTCGGCTTTGACTACATCGAAGGCGGCTGGCCGAATCCCAGCAACCCCACCGACGAAGAATTCTTCCAGAAGATTAAGGAAGTCAAGCTGAAGCATGCGAAGATTGCTGCCTTTGGTTCTACTCGTCGCCCCAAGGTGTTGCCTGAAAAGGACCCGCTGTTGCAGGCTCTTGTAAAGTCTGGCGCTCCGGTGAAGACTATTTTCGGTAAGAGCTGGGACCTGCATGTGACCGACGTGATTCGCACGACGCTCGAAGAAAACCTCGACATGATCGAGTCTTCTGTGGCATACCTCAAGGAACATTCCGAAGAGGTGATTTACGATGCCGAACATTTCTTTGACGGCTACAAGGCGAACCCGCAGTATGCTCTGGAAACTCTGAGAGCTGCAGAACTGGGCCATGCCGACTTTATCGTGCTTTGCGATACCAATGGCGGTACCATGCCGTGGGAACTCGAAGAGATTGTGAAGGACGTGAAGAAACACGTTTCTACGCCGATTGGAATTCATGTGCATAACGATGCCGGCCTTGGCGTGTGCAACAGCATTTACGCTGTGAAGAGCGGTGCGACCATGGTGCAGGGCGTGGTGAACGGTTACGGTGAACGTTGTGGTAACGCAAACCTCACGACCATCGCTGCCGACCTCCATTTCAAAATGGGTGCCAAGTTCTTTGCTGCCAAGAAGATTGCTCGCCTCCGCCAGTTGAGCAGCAATGTGGACCAGATTGTGAACCTTCCGAGTGATGCTCACGCCCCGTATGTAGGCGATGCTGCCTTTGCCCATAAGGGTGGCGCTCATATCGATGGCGTCATGAAGGTGTCTCGCAGCTTTGAACACATTGACCCGCATGCTGTGGGTAACGACCGCGTGTTTGTGACCAGCGACCAGGCCGGAGGCTCTCTCGTTGTCGAAAAGCTCAAGGCTATTAAGCCGGGCATCGACAAGAAGGATCCGGTGGTGGCAAGTCTGCTTTCTTTGATCAAGGAACGCGAAAATGCCGGATGGCATTTCGACAGCGCCGAAGCAAGCTTCAAGATGCTTGTGTACCGCCACTTGGGCATGGTCAAGGAACCGTTCAAGGTGTTGAACTACCGCGTTATTGAAGACAAGACCCCGCAGGGTGTTTCTGTTTCGCAGGCCACAGTTAAGCTCCAGATTGGCGACAAGATTAGCCATCAGGTGAGCGAAGGCGATGGCCCGGTGAACGCTTTGGATGCCGCCCTCCGCAAGGCTTTGCTCCCGTTCTTCCCGAACATGGCGAAGGTCAAGCTCGACGACTATAAGGTGCGCGTGCTCGGTTCCAAGGTTGCCTCTGATGCGACGGTTCGCGTGTGGACAACCTTCGGCGATGAAAAGGGCTACTGGAATGTGGTGGGCGTTTCGAGCAACATCATCGAAGCTTCTTGGATGGCTTTTGTTGATGGCTTGACCTATAAGATTCTGGTGGACGATAAAGTCATCGAAAGCGCATACAAGCATTTGGACGTGAAGCCTGTTGAACCGGTCAAGGCAAAAGAAGAGGCTGCGCCTGAGAAAGCGAAAAAATTGACTGCTCGCAAGGTTCGTAATCTCGCGGGTGTTTCAAGGAAAAAGTAAGTCATGCAAATTGTAAAAGTTACTCCGAAATCTGCTGAAATTGAACGCATTTGCGGGCGCGAAGTCGCTCCGTCTAGGGAAATTCACGACAAGGTGTTGAGCATTCTTGCCGACATCAAGAAGGGTGGCATTGCGAAGGCTACTGAATACGCCCAGAAGTTCGACGGCCTCAAGGGCAAGAACATTCGCGTGCCGGCTTCCGCCATTGCAAAGTCTGCTGCCAAGTGCCCCAAGGAACTCCAAAAGGCCCTGAAGCAGGCCATCAAGAACGTTCGTGACTTCCACAAGAACCAGATGGAAGAATCTTGGCTGATGGAAGGTGCCGACGGCGTGGTGCTCGGCCAGCGCATTCGTCCGATGAAGCGCGTGGGCCTTTATGTGCCGGGTGGTGCAGGCATTTATCCGAGTACCGTGATTATGAATGCGGTTCCGGCTCTCGTAGCTGGCGTGCAAGACATCGTGGTGGTGACCCCGATTAAGGGCGAAATCAACCGCGCTGTGGCCTTTGTGCTGCAAGAACTCGGTATTGATGAAGTCTACCACATTGGTGGCGCTCAGGCTATCGGCTTGCTCGCTTATGGCGCTAAGGATGCCAAGGGCAAGACTGTTGTGGAACGCGTCGACAAGATTGTGGGCCCGGGTAACGTGTTTGCTGCCATCGCCAAGAAAGAAGTCTTTGGCGTTGTCGATATTGACATGGTCGCAGGCCCCTCCGAAGTGCTCGTAATGGCTGACAACACTTGCGATCCGGACTTTGTCGCTGCTGACCTTTTGAGCCAGGCTGAACACGGTTCCGGCTTTGAAGCTGCTATCTGCATTACCGACAACATGGAAACCGCCCAGATGATTTCTGCCTGCGTCGATGTGCAGGTCGAAAATTCTCCGAAGCGTGAACTTCTCGAAAAGGTGCTCGGCAACTTTGGCCGCATCTTGGTGGTGAAGGACTGGTTCGACGGCGTGGAAATCGCCAACCGTATTGCTCCAGAACACTTGGAAGTGATGACTGCTGAAGCTGAATCCATGGCTGCTCAGATTGAAAATGCTGGCGCCGTGTTTATCGGTCCGTGGTCCAGCGAACCGGTGGGTGACTACTTTGCCGGCCCGAACCACGTGCTGCCTACCAACGGAACGGGCCGCTTCTTCAGCCCGCTCGGCGTGTACGACTTCTTGAAGCGCATGAGCATCATCCGCTACAGCGAAAAGGCCATCAAGAAGAATGCGAAGGCAATTGCTGCCGTCGCTACCGAAGAAGGCTTTATCCATCACGCTGCAGCTGTGCTGAAGCGCCTCTAATATTCAATAAAATTTTTGAAGAAAGGCTCCTCGTTCGAGGAGCCTTTTCTACTTTTATAGAAAAATGGTGAGATAATTTATGGCTAAAACGATTCTTCAATCTGTATTGTTCCAAGGAAAAAAACAAGATATTTTGATTTCTGGCAAAAAGTTTGCCAAGGTCGGTCGTAAACTTTCCAAGAGTGATTATGCAAATGCCGAAATCGTTAAATGCGATGGCTTGGCCATTATCCCGCCTTTTTACAACGGACACACGCATGCTGCAATGACTTTGCTGCGAGGCTATGCCGACGATATGCCGCTTCAGAAGTGGCTGCAGGAATACATTTGGCCGTTCGAGGCTAAGCTCACTGCTAAGGATATCGAAATCGGATCGCGTCTTGCCGTGCTTGAAATGATTAAGTCCGGGACGGTCTTTTTCTCGGATATGTACTGGCGTCGCGAAGTCACCATGAAGGTGGTGAAGGAAATGGGAATCCGTGCGACCATTGGTGTGACGATTGCTGAAAATCTGGATACGCCCGAACATATTGAAGAAAATTTCAAGTTTTTGCAGGATCACCGTTTTGAATCGGACCGCGTGAAGCTAGCCGTGATGCCGCATTCCATTTATACTGTTGGCGAAAAGATTTTCAAGCGCTGCGCTAAGGTGGCCCGCGAAGAAAACTATATCTTGCATACTCATTTGTCTGAAACACTCAAGGAAGTCAAGGACTGCAAAAAACAGTATGGTTGCTCTCCCGTAGAACTCCTCGACAAGTGGGGAATCTTGGGTGGAAATTTTGTGGGAGCACACTGCGTTCACTTGAATGAATATGAAATGTCATTGATGGCTGAATCGGAATCGGCTGCGATTCTGAATCCGTGTTCGAACTTGAAACTCGGTAGCGGCATTCCGAAGGTGAATGCGCTACTCGATAGCGGCGTGCTTGTAGGCCTTGGTACTGACGGCGCTTCGTCTAACAATAACCTCGACATGCACGAAGAAATGAAGATGATTTCTCTCCTTGCAAAGGTGGAACCGAAGACCGGCAAGGCCGAATCTTTGCCGGCGATAGAGGCGCTTGAAATGGCGACTTGGAATACGGCGCTTGCCTATGGAATTCCTGCGGGTCTGATTGCCGACGACTTCTTGGCAGACGCCTTGCTGCTCGATTTAAAGAATGAACGCTTGGTTCCGAACTATAACCTGGTAAGCAATTGGGTGTACGCTGCGGATTCTAGCGCCATTCATTCGGTTATCTGTAATGGTAAATTTGTGATGCGCAATCATCACGTCGATGGCGAAGAAGATATCATTAAAGAAGCGCGTAAATACGCAACTAAGTATGTCCGCTAATTAAAATCGCTATTTCGCGACTTGCTTCGCTGTATTTTTCAGAGAATCGACAGCGTTTTTGACTGATTCTTTGGCAACTTCGGTTGCTTTGTCAGCGGCGTCCTTTGCGGATTCCTTGACCGCTTCTGTAGCCTTGTCTGCCGCTTCCTTGGCGGCCTCGGACGCCTTTTCAGCAGCCTTGTCTGTAATGGACTTGGTGATTTCGCTTGCTTTTTGTTCGGCAACCTCAAGCAGGTTCACCGGTTGCGAAGAATAGCCCATCATTTCAAGCGTACATTTGTAGGAGTCGTAAGCAAAAGAGGTGTCGCGGACTTCGGGAATGATTCCGCCGAAGGGGAACAAGTGCAAAATTGTGAGCAGTACAAAGCAAATGAGCAGAGCCTTGACGACTCCAAAAATTCCACCAAGGATTCGGTCCACTTTTCCGACGGTTGTTGCTTCGGTCAGGTGCTGGAGAAAGTGCCCGATAAATCGGAACAGCAAGAAGGGTACTAAAAATCCGATGCACATGCAAACGAGTTTGGTCGAAAAGGCGCTAGACTGCAATGTGCTTGAAATGAAATCAGAAAGCAGGTCGCATGCGAAATAGGCTCCAATAATACCACTTGCCCAGGCAATCAGTCGGAAAATTCCGCGGAAAAAACCGTGCCATAAACCGAGCAACATTAGAAAAAGGATGATGACGAGGCAGACGATGTCTATTGCGTTCATGAGATTCTATTTCTAAAAGGTTCTTCTAAATAAATCGTGTTACGATAAAACTAATTAAAAATCCGATAAGTACGCCAGCGGCAAGTCCCTTGAAAAAGTGGAACTTGACATGAGTCGGATAAATCGGGGGTTCGGTATAAAGCGTTTCGTCGATGGATTCCGTCTTTTGCTTGATAGAATCCTTGATGGCAAAAATCCACATGGCCGTGTAAGGAACCATATCGCGCGGGTAATTGCGCATAATCAGCGAGACCTGTTCTGCGGCATCGAATGCGGTGAGCGGGCGCTTGCGCGGATCCTTGTTCAGCATTTTGACTATCAACTTCTTTAAGCGGCGGGGGAGATCCTTGTCGAATGCTTTTTCTGTCACTCGAAGTTTTTGGATTCTCTGGAGCGTGTCGCTAAAGTTGCTACCGCGGAAAATATTTTGACCCAGGAGCATTTCGCTTGCGACAATGCCGACGGCGAAAAGGTCCGATGCCGGCGTGGCTTCTTCGCCAACGGTCTGCTCGGGACTCATGTAGGTGACGGTGCCGAGAATTGCGCCTGTTTGCGTGAGGCGTTCTGCATCTTCGCCTTTGTTGAACTGGAGCAAGTTTTCCGAATGAGCGATGCCGAAATCAAGCAAGTGGATTCGTCCGTCGTTATCAATCATGATATTGGCGGGCTTGATATCGCGATGCACGATTCCTTTGCGGTGGGCTTCTCCCAAGGCACAAAGAATTTCGTGCAAGATATTCAAGACAATCCACAGAGGCGGCTGCTTTACTTTATCGAGAATCTGGCGGAGCGTAAGGCCGTGTACGAATTCCATAGAAAGCGAAAGCTTGCCGTCTTTTTCTTTCCACAAGGCGTAGGGCTTGGTAATAGCGGGGTGGTTTAAGTGGGCGAGAATGTTGCCCTCTTGCATAAAGCGGCGAATGTTGACATCGCTGTCTTCGATGTCTTGCTGCATCTGCTTGACAACCACCATGCGGTCAAGCGACTTATCGTGACAAAGCCACAATTGACCCATGGCGCCGGAACCGAGTTCCTGCGTCGGCGTGTATCCGCCAATTTTAGAGGGCTTTTTTGTTTCGCTTGACACTTCCAACTTCCTACAATCACCAACCGAAATTTACTTATTTTTTTCCATCTAAGTAAATCGTGTGGTGCTTCGTCTTGGGGTCCAAATTCGGATAATCCAGAATGTAGTGGAGACCGCGAGATTCCTTACGGTGGAGTGCTGCAATCAGAATCATCTTGGAGACCTGCAAGGCGTTCAAGAATTCAATGAAGTACAGATTTTCTGTTTCCTTGTTCTTGATGGCGGCGTCGACATCTTTTTCAAGTTCTTCGACAACCTTGAGACCCTGATTCAGGCCTGCGGTCGTGCGTACGATACCGCAATGAGTCCACATCATGTCCTGCAGAATCTTCTTGCGCTTGCGCCAGTAGGCAGACTTGGTGAACGAAATCTTTTCGCTCTTGCTCGACTTGCTTGTTGCAATCTTTTCTTTCAAGAGACCGCTTTCGCTAATGTTGTCGACGGCGCGAATGGCAAAGACAACGCTTTCCAGAAGCGAGTTAGAAGCCAGACGGTTAGCTCCATGGACGCCCGTCGCGGCGACTTCGCCGCAGGCGTACAGGCCCTTAATCTCGGTGCGAGACCATGTGTCGACCAGTACGCCTCCGCACATGTAATGTGCGGCGGGCACCACCGGAATCCACTGCTTGGTGATGTCGATGCCTGCTTCCAGGCACTTGGCGTAAATGTTCGGGAAATGGCTCTTGATGTCTTTCGGCGTGCGGCCAGAAAGATCGATAAACATGTTGGGCTTGCCCAAGCGCTGCATTTCGCTGTGAATGGCGCGGGCCACAATGTCGCGCGGTGCAAGCGAATGGAGCGGGTGCACCTGGTTCATGAATTCTTCGCCCTTGAAATTCTTAAGAATGCCGCCGAAGCCGCGCACTGCTTCCGAAATCAGGAACGGCTTCTTGAGGCTCGGAGCATAAAGGCTCGTGGGGTGGAACTGCATGAATTCAATATCTTGGAGTGCTGCGCCTGCGCGGGCTGCAATGGCCATGCCATCGCCGCAGCTATCGGGCGGGCAAACGGTGTACTGCCAGATTCGACCGGCACCGCCAGTAGAAAGGATAGAAGCCTTTGCATAAAGGTTTTCGACAAGGCCAGTCTTTTGGTGAATAATCTTTGCACCAATGCAGCGCTTGTTCTTGCCTTCACCCTTGCAAATCAAATCCTTGATGTAGCAGTTTTCGATGTAGTGAATGTTTTCGTGCTTGTGCAGTTCGCAAAGCAATGCGCGCATGATTTCTTTACCGGTCAGGTCTGCGGCATGCAAAATGCGGTGGTGGCTGTGTCCGCCTTCCAAGTGCAAGTCGAACTGAGTCTTATCGGCGGGCGAGGGGGTGAACTGCACTCCCCATTTGACCAACTGCTGAATGGTGGCTGGACCGCTCTTGGTCAGAATGTTCACGGGTTCCTTTTTGCAGAGACCAGCGCCTGCTTCCAGCGTGTCGTCGATATGGAATTTGAACTTGTCTGTTTTTTCGGTGACGGTTGCGATTCCGCCTTGTGCGTAGTTCGATGAGCCGTCCGGCTTGGCTCCTTTAGTGAGGATAACAACCGAAAAGCCTTTTTCTGCTGCATGGAGTGCTGCACTCAAGCCAGAAATGCCTGCACCCAGGACCAAAATGTCGTACATGACCGAACTCCGTTGAGTAAACTTTGTCTTTGTGTAATGTATAGATAGAAAAAAACGGCTATTTCGGCATTATTTGAATGCAAAATAAAAGTAATTGAATTTTTTTGCTACATTTTGCCCGACAAAAATTTCTATGGAGTCTACTCTATGTTAACGTGGATTAATGAAAAAGCCAAGTGGATTATCGTTATCTTTGCCGCGGGTATCGTGGTTGGCCTTTTGGCCATGGACCGCGTCCCGAACCAAGGACACAGCTATCCGGTCGGCGTTGTAAACGATAAGAAGATTACTTACGCCGAATTCGACTCCCGTATCAAGAATATCGTGCAGAACCAGTACCAGGGTCAGCACCTCGAAGACGAACAGTACAACCAGTTGCGCTCCGAAGTGTTCCGCAGCTTCGTTCGCCAGATTCTCTTGAACGAACAGTTTGAAAAAGCCGAACTGAGCGCCTCGGTTGCCGAACTCGAATCCGAATTCAGCCGCAATCCGGATGCCGTGCGTGGCCGCTTGGTGCAGGAAGCTCAGCGCCGTCTGTACATGATTCAGCAGCAGGCTACCAGCCAGGAAGACCTGATGCAGCGCACTCAGGCTTACATTGCTAGCCTCCCGAAGTTCCTTACCGATTCGACTTTCAACAAGGCTGAATATGACGCTTGGCTCAAGACTCCCGAAGCATTCCGCTGGGGTGTGATGCTTCAGCTCGAAGAAGACCTGAAGACCAACACGATTCCGGCTCGCCAACTGCAGGTGCTGGTTGGGGCTTCTGTTCACCCGACTTCTCTCGAAGCCAACTGGAATGTCAATCGTCGCATGACCGACTACGAACTGCAGGTGGCGGTTGCCAATGGCGCAAACTTTAAGGTCGATGAAAATACCGTGGACAGCGTGATGGTCGCTGGTTACTTCAATGCACATCGCGACAGCTTCTTTGTCAAGAAGGACATGGCTCAGTTCGAATTTGCTTACCTCCCGGTCGAAGCAACTGCCGGCGACGATGCCCGCATTCGTGAATACGCCATGACGCTTTACTACCAGCTGACCGATTCCTCTTCGACCACCACGTTCGAAGATATGGCCCGTATTTCTTCTGAAGATGCTTCTACCGCTGAAAAGGGTGGTGTCTTGAGCGATGACTATGTGGGTCGTGGCGTGTATGTGAAGGAATTCGAAGATGTCGCATTCGCTCTCGATTCCGGTGCTGTTTCTGAACCGGTTCGTACCCGTTTTGGCTACCACATTATCAAGAGCAATGGCAAGTCTAAGGACTCTACCGGTGCTGACCTCGTGAAGGTAAGCCACATTCTCTTGGTTGTGAACGCTTCTTCTGAAACGATCGATAGCCTCGAAGGCATTCTGACCAAGGTTAAGGCTTCTGTGGATGCTGGCAAGACCTTTGCCGATGCTGCCAAGGAACAGAACCTCGACGTTCATACCTCTAACTGGATTTCTCGTGGCGAAAACATCGACGGTGTCGGTTACCTCAAGGGTCTCGCCGCCTACGCTTGGCCGAACGAAAACCTCCCGGACGAAGCCAGCAAGGTTTCTCCGATCATGAAGAACAACAAGTGGGTGGTGGTCGCTCTCAAGTCTAAGGAACTGAAGGCTGGCGAACGTAGCCTCGACCTGTACTTCAACAACATCAAGAGCACTCTGCTCCGCAACAAGTCTGCCGCCGCTGCTGAAGCTTACCTCGCTTCTGTTGCTGACAAGGTTAAGGCTTGGGCTCCGGCTGATAGCGCAGACACTGCCGCTTCTGCCAACAAGATTGAAAATGTGAGCATGGAAAAGGTGACCGCCTCTGTTGACGGCTTTGTGCCGGGCTTCGGCTATGGCAGCAACTTGATTTCCAAGGTTCTTGAAAATGCCAAGGAAGGCGAATGGTCCTCTGCTGTTGCAACCGAAAACGGTGCTGTGATGGTGAAGGTTGTTTCCAAGAAGGCTCCTGAAGAAGCTGCCGTCAAGGAAGCCGTGAAGACCGAAGTTGCTAATACCTCGAGCTATGTTGCTATGACCTTGTTCACTGAATTTGTGAACAACCTCGAAAATTCGACTCCGGTCGAAAGCAACCTCGACCTCTACTATAGGGACTAATTCCTAGACAGAATTTGTACGCTTTGCTATATTTGGCGTCGCTTGTTTAGCACGCTAAATAAGCAATTCGGTGCCATCGTCTAGTGGTCCAGGACACTGGCCTCTCACGCCGGTAACAAGGGTTCGAGTCCCTTTGGCACTATTAAAACAGACCCGCTTGGGCCTGTTTTTTTTGTGATATAAATCAAATTGTAATGCGTTGTATACACTGCTTATGAAAAAAAACATAAATATTTTAGCATATTTGTTAACAAAAAGTTATATATTTGGGGCATACGGATGGGTAAATGAGATTATTTGACGAAAAAGTGGTGTTGCGGTTCTTGCTGGTGATTGCAAGCGTTTTTTTCGCAGCCTTTATTCCAGAAATTTTATCAGGTAGGGAACGTCTAATTTGGGCGATTCCCTATATTCTTGCAGATTTCTTCCTGGTTGTCGTGGCAGTCCTGTACAGGTTCCCGATTATCGGTAACCGCAAGCGCATGCGCGAAGACGTGAATATTGAGCCTCCTGCCACCGAATCTGTACCTATTCGCGATTTTAAGAAAGACCTCATGGAACGCGATGAAATCTTCCAGATGATGGTCGATATTTCTGCTAGCGGCTTCTGGACCTTTGATGTGATTACCGGAAAGGTATACTGGTCCCACCGCGCTATTAAGCTTTTGAAGGCCGAAGCCAGCACCATGCTCGATTCCTTTGATCTGCTCAAGGAACGCATTGTCGAAAGTGACTGGTTGCAGTTCAAGAAGGCTTTGAAGTCTGCTCTCGAAAACGGCGAAAAATTCAACATGATGGTCAATCTGTTGGATTCCAAGTCGGCCGATGGCCGCTTGATGCTTTCGGGTCATGTGCAGATGAACGATTCCGGACACCCGATTCGTATTGTCGGTGCCTTGAACGAATACACCGATAAGCAGGCCCAGGCCAAGCAGAGCTACTATTACGCCTACCAGGATGCACTTACGGGCGTTTATAACCGCAAGTTCTTCTTGGAAAAGCTCAAAGTCGATGTCGATATGGCCTTAAAGCGCCCCGATTACCTGTTTGCGGTGGCCCTGTTGGATATCGACCGATTCGGAACTATCAATACCTCTTATTCTATTAATGTCGGCGACAGTGTCTTGAAGGTGGTTGCCGACCGTATCAAGGCCCAGTGCCGTATTGACGATACCATTGCACGTATTGGCCCCGACGTGTTTGCGATTATTCTGCACGATATCAAGTTCAATGATGACGATAACGATATCAAGGCGATTGTCCGCAGAATTCATAGCGCTGTCAAGCAGCCGATCCAGTTGGAAGGCCGTGAACTTTATATCGGCGTGTCGATGGCGGTAGCCCTGAACCGCGAAGTCGACTGCGTCGAAGACATTATGGCGAACGTGACCTCGAGCCTGCGCGAAATGAAAAAGAGCGTGGCTCATGGTGGTATCCAGTTCTTTAGCGGTGGTATCCGCGAAAAGGCCATGAAGCTTTACAAGCTCGAATTCGATATCCGTAGGGCCATTCAGGCTCGTGAATTCGTGCTGTTCTACCAGCCGATTGTCGATATTGCGAACGGAAATCGCGTGGCTGCATTCGAGGCGCTTGTTCGCTGGAACCAGTCTGAAAACAAGTTTATTTCGCCAGCAGAATTTATCCCGATTGCCGAAGAAACGGGTCTCATTATCCCGATGGGTGCCCAGATTCTGAGAATGGCATGCTTGCAGGCGAAGGCTTGGGCCGATCAGGGCTATACCGACTTGCAGGTGGCCGTGAACTTCTCGGCAAAGCAGTTTGCGCTCGACAACATGATCGACGATATCAAGCAGGTGTTGCTTGAAACTCATTTGAACCCGAAAAACCTGAAGCTGGAAATTACTGAATACACGGCGGTTTGCGAAGCCGAAAAGACGGTTAAGATTATGAACGCCCTTTCGGGAATGGGTATCCAGATTTCGATTGATGACTTCGGCACGGGTTACAGCAGCCTTTCTTACCTCAAGCAGTTCCCGATTCATACGCTCAAGATGGACAAGTCCTTCATTGATCATGTGACCGACGACGAAGAAGACGCCTCGTTTGCCCGCATGGTGATTGGCATTGCGAAGTCCTTGAATCTTGACTTGATTGCCGAAGGTGTTGAAAGCGAAGAACAGCTCGAATTCTTGAAGTCCGAAGGCTGCAAGCTGATTCAGGGATTCTATTTCAGCAAGCCTCTTTCTGCCGACAAGGCGCAGGAATACTTGAAGCAGCATTATCTGCCGGCCTCAAAGGCTTCTGCACAAAAGCCTGCAAAAGAAATTCCGATAATTGAAAGAGGTTACGTCGGAGAAAGTTATATTCCGTAACAACGGCGAGTGTTTTCACGGCAGTCCCTGTAGAGTTGTTCTACAGGGATTTCTTTTACCTGGGCAAGTGCCTGCGCAATGTAGGGAATATAGCCCGAATGGCAGGGCTTTCCGCGGTAAGGAATAGGGGCCATGTAAGGGGAGTCCGTTTCTAGGAGCATCTGGTTCATGGGCACGAGTGCTGCGGCATCGCGCACGTTTTGCGCATTTTTGAACGTCACGATTCCTGTAAAGCCTACGAAAATGCTTGCGCCGCGGTATTTCAAGTCCAGCAATTGCGCACAGAATTTGGGCGAGCCCGTAAAGCAGTGAACGTGAATCTTGCTTCCGCGAAGGTCGGCATTCCGGAGCACGGCGAGCGCATCGTCGTCGGCTTCTCGCAAGTGCAAAACCAGCGGCTTGCCCGATTTGAGCCCGAGTTCCAGGTGACGCTCGAAAAGCTTGACCTGTTCGGCCTTGGTGTCAGAACCATAGTGGTAATCCAGCCCGAATTCGCCACAAGCCACGCACTTGGGGTGCTTCAGATATTCCAGCATGCGGGCTTCGTCTTCGGCAGTTTCTGTCAGAACATATTCCGGATGAATCCCGTAGGCGGCGTAGACATTCGGAAATTTCTCTGAAAGTTCCTGGGCGCGGCTAAAATCCGTCGGATCGCATGCCACATGAATATAGGCTTCGGGCGCCTGGACGTTTTGGTCTGGGTCGTGGGCGAGGCGTGAAAACAGATCGCCGACGGCTTCGCCGGAATGCTGTTCGTAGGAATCCAAATGACAATGCGTATCGATAAACATGAGTTAATACTTAACTTCTACAATCTCGTATGTAATCAGTCCCTTCGGAGCTTGTACCTGTACCTGGTCACCCTGCTTCTTACCCATCAGGGCTTCGCCAACGGGGGACTTCATGCTGATGCGGCCCTGCAACGGGTCGATTTCTTTTTCGCCCACGATGCTGTAGGTACGTTCGCGCTTGGTCTTGATGTCTTTCATCTTGACTGTAGCGCCAAAGCGGACTGTACCGTCGTCGCTTGCCTGTGATTCAACCACCTGCGCACCGTCTAGAATGCGGTCCAATTCACGGAGCCTGCGGTCGATTTCGCGCACGCGCATGCGTCCGTACGTGTAGGCCGCATTTTCGCTGCGGTCACCTTCGGCTGCTGCCGCCTGCACCTGGTTGATCATGGCGGGGCGTTCCACGTATTTCAAGTGTTCCCATTCCGCCTTGAACTTTTCAAAGCCTTCTTTAGAAATCAAGTGTTTCATCGCCGTAAATGTAGCAAATTACAGTCCTTGCTGAGGATAGGGGATAAAGGACCACACGGATTGTACTAAAGTACTAAAAGTGTGCAAGGTTATGACGCAGCAGAAAACTTGTTTTCTGTTATGGCATAACCGTAGCCACGAACGCCAACGGCGTTAAATGCTAGGCTCGGAAAGTCTCGAAAAGCGAATGAAGCAGTCAAATTTATTTGACTATTTCTGAGCTCAAGAGACAACGCTTTAGCGTTAAATAGGCTTGCAAGCAATCCTGCTTCACTCGCCTTACGCATTTATCGAAAATCACTAACGTAAAATCAGTTTATTTTTTCTTAAAATGCCGTTAGGCATTTACAACCCGTGTGGCAAAAAATTAAATTTGCTTTGTCGGAATTCTTGAGGTTTCAGGAGGTTTTCTGTGAAATATTTTGCTGCGTTGTTGCTTTCTGCGGTTTTATTTGTTGCCTGCGGTGATGAATCTAGTAGCTCTGCGCCTGCTCCGGACCCGAGCGAAGAATCTTCTTCATCGGTGGAAAAGACGAAGGAATCCAGTTCCTCTGTAAAGCCGACTTCTGGCGAAGACAAACAGTCTTCATCTTCTGCGAAAAAAGAAGACTCTAGCAGCAGCGCGGTGAAGGCTTCTTCTTCAAGCGTTACGCCGAAGTCTAGCAGCAGCGGAGAAGTTAAGCAGTCTTCTTCGAGTGTTGTTGCATCGAGCAGTAGCGTTACCTCTTCTGAAACGGTGAAGTCGAGCTCGAGTTTGTCCAGCAGCAGCGAGTATGTGCCGTTTGACCACTCAAAAGCTTTTGATGGTCCTCTTTGGCGGGCTGGTGCGTATAAAACTTTTGTTGATGCACGAAATGGACGAGAATATTATTATCTCGAAATGGACGCGAACGGCAAGTCGCTAAAAGTTATGGCCGAGAACCTTAACATCGGTGAAATGGTTTGGGGCTTTAAAGACCAGAAAGATGACTCTAAGATCGAGCGTTATTGTTATGATGACGATACCACGAAGTGCGACCGCTATGGAGCCCTGTATCAGTGGGCCGAGATGATGCAACTGCCGAGCGAATGCAATACCAAAAGTTGTGCCGACCAGATCAAGCCGAACCATCAGGGAATCTGCCCGGATGGCTGGCGCTTGCTGACTTACGACGATTTCAAATTTATCATAAACAGCAATGGAAATACGCATGGTGTAGAAGGAACCCGCTCGACATTCGGTTTCGGCGGGTACAATACAACTGGTTTCAGCCTAGTCGGTGCTGGGAGTAATTGGGATTATAATTTTACATCTTTGAATAGTGCTACCTATTGGCATTATCCTGAAGAATCTTCTCAATATACGAACGAGGGTTCTTTCTATTCGTCTCAAGGAACAAATTCAACAAAGAATCCTAGACTAGAAACTATGAAAATCCATGGTTTCTCCGTCCGCTGCGTGATGGTTGAATAATCGTCTTTTTTCTCGGGTCTGAAATGCTGATGCTGACCTTCGTCAGCATGACAACTGGCGGAACAGGGACAACGCGACAGCAGAAGAGCAATTGCTAAGGAATGCGGAGGCGAGTGCCTGACCGCTAAGCGGACAGTAAAGGCCGAAGGCCGTAATTTGTCCGCGTGCGGTGCAGGCAGAGACGAAGCGTTCCTTTTTCAGGCATCAAAGGAGATCCCGCACCGAGTGCGGGAAGACATCTAGAGTGGCATGCCCAAAGGCGGAGGAAAGTAAGTCGGTGAGCGAACATTAGAGGCCGAAGGCCGAATCCATGTGAGCGAAGCGAGCTCACTTTCAGGAGCCGTGGGCGCTACAATCGGGGCGTTGCGGGGTGTCCCCGCTAGAGAGGGTGGAGAGTAACGGAGTGCGAACCAGGGGGAGGCTTCCCCCCTTTTTAGGGGAGGGGTATTCTGCGCTTAAAGATGCGATTCCATCTAGGATTTTTTGTAAAAAAAACTATATTTGGCTCGCAATGATTCGTTTTAAGCATAAGCCTATCGACAAGTCTGAGTCCAAGTACAAGAGACTGAGTCGCATCTATTACAACCGCATGTTCCCCAAGCGCCAAGATGCGCTCAAGGTGGCATGGTCGGTTGCTGCCGGTGTGTTTATCGGCATTTGGCCAACCATCGGTGTCGCCATCATTTTGACGGTTGCATTTTGCGCCTTGTTCAGACTTCCGAAGGTGCCTGGGATTGTTTCTTCTTTCGTTGCTAACCCTCTTACCCAGTTCGGTTTCTTTTACCCCACGGGTTATGCCATCGGTTGCAAGATTTTAAACCCCGAAAAGATCAATTTTGACTTCCTTTCGGAATTCGAAGGCCTTTCGTTCAAGAACTGCCTTTCCGTGATTTCGCACCTGTGGCACGATGCGGCGGGGCACTTGGCCGCCTTTATGATAGGAATCACGATTGTGGCTGCCATTGGCGGTGCAATCTTCTTTTTCCTGGCCTATTTTATTGTAAATTATCGCAAGAAAAAGTGGCTGGATGCAAAGACTAGTTACATCCAGAGCTTGATTGCCGAAGACGAAGCTTTAATTAAAGCAGCACACAAAGGAAAACACCCTATGATGCACATTTACCCGTTCAAGGCGCTGCGCCCGGTTAATCCGGCCGAAGCCGAAACGATTTCCGCCCTCCCGTACGACGTGATGAACCGCGCCGAAGCAAAGGCCATGGCCGAAGGGCTCCCGCATTCCTACCTGCGCGTGACCCGTGCCGAACTGGAACTTCCTGATTCCGTGGATGCCTACGACCCGAAGGTCTATGCACATGCCCGCGAAAATCTGGACAAGATGATTGAAGAAGGCGTGATTGCTTACGACAAGAAGCCGTGCCTTTACGTTTATCGCCAGACCATGAACGGTCGCGAACAGTACGGTCTCGTTTGCTGCGTGCCCGCTGCTGACTACTTCAACGGCATTATCAAGAAGCACGAACTCACTCGCGCCGACAAGGAAGAAGACCGTCTGCGCCACGTGCTTGCTACCAATGCCAACACCGGTCCGGTGTTCCTGACCTACCGCGATCAGGGCCAGTTCGACGTGTTCGGTGCCGTGACCAAGCGTAAGCCTGTGTATGACTTCGTGAGCAAGGGCGATGGCTTTGGTCATACCGTGTGGATTATCGACGATGACGCCGAAATTGAAGCTATCCGCAAGTCTTTCGAAGCCGTTCCGGTGAGCTACATTGCCGACGGTCACCACCGCAGTGCTGCCGGTGCTCGCGCCGCAAGCTTCCGCGCTGAACAGAACCCGAACAACACTGGCGACGAAGAATACAATCGTTACCTCGCCATTCTCTTCCCGAGCACCCAGCTCAAGATCCTCGACTACAACCGCGTGCTCAAGGATTTGAACGGCCGTACTCCGGAACAGCTCATGGACGAAATGAAGAAGGTGTTCGACATCGAAGCCCTCGACAAGATGCAGAGCCCGACCAAGCAGAACCAGGTGAACTTCTACATGGGCGGCAAGTGGTATGCTTGCACGTTCAAGGCTGAATTCCTCAAGAACCTCGGCCCGGTCGACAGCCTCGATGTGGCTCTCCTCCAGAAGCTTATCCTCAAGCCGCTCTTCGATATCGACGATCCGCGTACTTCCAAGCGTATCGACTTTGTCGGTGGCATTCGCGGTCTCGGCGAACTCGTGAAGCGCGTTGACAGCGGTGAATGCGCCTGCGCCTTCGCTATGTATCCGACGACTCTCGATCAGCTCATGAATATTGCCGACGCTGGCGAAATCATGCCGCCGAAGAGCACTTGGTTTGAACCCAAGCTCCGCGATGGTCTGCTGGTTCACTCGCTGGACTAATTGCTGAGCAATAGAAATTCAAAAGGTCGCGACAATATCGCGACCTTTTCTGTATTGTATCAATCAGGCGTGAAGATCTTAGATGTTGCCACACGGATTAGAAATGCCTAACGGCATTTTTTAACAATAAAATTGTCACACTGATTGGGAATCACTAACGTGATTCCTGTTATAAAAACAAATCATTATATATAATTTTGCGTTAGCAAAATCAGATCCGTGTGGCGAAAAAAGATTTTACTTTGTGGAATTGCTCTTGTTTTCGGCTTCTTCATTGTCTGAAGTATTCTCTTCTGAATCTTCTTCTGGAGTCAAGAGCGAAAGAACGTATTCGATTGATTTGTCAAGGATTTTCTTGGCTGGAACGATGATTCGGTTTTGGAAGCGGTCCGGCCATTCCAAGTAGCGTCCGATAAAGTC